>DATILF010000118.1:0-3310 GCA_035476755.1 Ramlibacter sp. | reverse complement strand
CTTCTTCGTGTTCGGCCAGGTGTTCTCGTTCATCCAGAGCTTCGCGCCCAAGAGCATCACGGCCGCCCCGGACATCGAGGCCTACCTGAGTTTCGTGCTGACCATGTTCATCGCGTTCGGCCTGGCGTTCGAGGTGCCGGTGGTGGTAGTGGTGCTGGCGCGCATGGGCCTGGTGAGCATCGTCAAGCTCAAGGAATTTCGCGGCTATTTCATTGTGCTGGCGTTCGTCATCGCCGCGGTGATCACGCCGCCGGACGTCGTCTCCCAGCTGGCGCTGGCCGTGCCGATGTGCCTGCTCTACGAAGTGGGCATCTGGGCCGCGCAGATCTTCATCAAGCACACCAAGGCGCCCGAGGAAGCCGCAGCGGACTGAGTTTATTGCCTCAGTCCGCCTTGGGGGCTGAATGCCGGGTCAGCGCTGCTGCTGCGGCAGCCGGGGAGGCCGGGGCCGCAAGCCGGGGGTGACGTTCAGGTCGACTGAGTCGTCGCGGCGCAGCACGCGGAATTTTGCCGGCGTGCCGGGCTTGAGCGCGGCCACATTGGAGAGCAATTCCGACACGTTCGCGATCTGCTTGCCGGCAACCTCCACGATGACGTCGCCCGGCCGCACGCCGGCCTGGGCTGCCGGCCCGTTCTGCAGCACGCCGGTGATCAGCACGCCGCGCCTGGCCTTGACACCGAAGGTTTCCATCAGTTCGGGCGACAGGTCGGCCGGCTCGACGCCGATCCAGCCGCGCCGCACGACGCCGTCCTTCACGATGCCCTCCAGCACCAGCTTGCCGGTGGCCACGGGAATGGCAAACCCGATCCCCATGCTGCCCCCCGAGCGCGAGTAGATGGCGGTGTTGATGCCCATCAGGTGCCCGTTGACGTCCACCAGCGCACCGCCGGAATTGCCGGGATTGATCGCCGCGTCGGTCTGGATGAAGTTCTCGAAGGTGTTGATGCCCAGCTGGTTGCGCCCGAGCGCGCTCACGATGCCGCTGGTGACGGTCTGCCCCACGCCGAATGGATTGCCGATGGCCAGCACCTGGTCGCCGACCTGCAGCGCGTCCGAGTTGCCCAGGGTGATCACCGGCAACCGGTCCAATGAAATCTTGAGGATGGCCAGGTCGGTGTCCGGGTCGGTGCCGATCAGCTTGCCGCGCACGCGCCGGCTGTCGTTGAGCACCACCTCGATCTCGTCGGCGCCTTCCACCACGTGGTTGTTGGTGAGGATGTAGCCGTCGGCCGAGATGATGACGCCGCTGCCCAGGCCCGACTGGGGTTGGCTGCCCGGGTCACCGAAGAAGAACCGGAACCAGGGGTCGTTGGCCTGCGGATGGCGCTCGGGGGTCTTGCTGGTGTTGATGCTCACCACCGCCGCCGAGGCCTTTTGCGCCGCCTGGCGGAAGCTGCCCGGTGGCGGGGGCCCGGACACCGTGGCGGGCGGCGCCTCGATCAGCGAGACGCCGCGGCTCACCACGTCGCCGGTGCGGCCCAGCCATTCGGGCTTGAGGGTGGCGACGACGAAATAGGCGGCCAGCAAGACCGTGACCACCTGGGAAAAAAACAGCCAGAAACGACGCATGGTGATTTCGGATACGCCCGAAAGTTGTTTTGGCAAGTGTAGACGCCGCGGCCCAGCCTTGCCGGTGGGCGCGATGCTAAAGCGCGTGCGGCACCAGGCGCGCCTGGCCCTGCCGGCGTGGCCCCAGGTTGGCCTGCTCGACGGGCACCACCTCGCCCGTGGCCGGGTCGAGGATGGCGGCACGCGAGCGCATGCCTCGTGCCGCTTCGGCCATGCGCTGCGCATCGTGCAGGATGTCCTCCACCGCGGCCGGGCTGCGCGAAAGATGCACCACGCCCACGCCGATGTCCGCCGTGATCTCGATGCGCTCGCCGGACAGCGCCATCACTTCCATGGGCCGGCGCAGGCTGCTCGATACGCGCAGCCCGAGCGTGCGCAGCCAGGCGGGGGACTGGATGGCTTCCACCATCGAGACGAAACAGGCGTCGTAGTAGCGGCCGACCGGGTTCACGACACCGACCTGCCGCTGGATGCGGGTGGCCAGGCAAATGAACATCTCGTTCACGCCCGCGGTGCCCACCTGCGCCGCCAGCCTATCCACGTCGAACACCAGGATGGCAAGGACGGCGCCGTCCCGGCGCGTGCGCCGCCGCCGCCGCTGAGCCTTGATCAGCTTCTTGACCAGGCTGATGCCGCTGTGCAGCTTGGTCACCGGGTCGAACTGGGACGGCCGGCCATCGTCGTAGCGGGCGCGCCACTCGTGCCGGTCGCGGCGCCACAGCACGAAGCCCGTCAGCCCATTGGACAGCGCCGCGCACGCCGCGAGCAGCGCCTGGGCGGCCAGGCCGATGCCGGGCAGGTTCATGGCGATGGCATAGAGCCCGGCGATGGCCGGGAGGGTGAGCAGGCAGCCCGCCGCCATGACGGGCGCCAGGCGGTCGCCCATCAGCCAGGCCCGCACCGTCAGCCACAGCGTCAACACGCTGCCCAGCAATGACAGTGCGGCGGCCGCGGGCAACGGCTGGCCGGCGGGCAGCGCGAGGCAGGCGAGGCCCGCCAGTGGCAGCACCAGGGCGCAGGCCCGCAGCACGGCGGACATGAGCCGGTCGCGCTGGGCGGCGTTGAGCCAGCCCCGGATCCAGAAATTCGACAATCCCATGCAGACCGGCCCCGCCAGTACCTGGGCCGAGTGGGTCAGGCGCGCATCGGTAGCGGGCAGGTTGGTGGTCGCCACCCCGCTCAGGATCAGCACCAGCATGAACACGGTGAAGTGGTACGCCACGCCCTGCCACTGGGCAAGACTGGGACGCAGGACCAGGTTGACCATGCGCGCGGCGGCCATTGCCGCGATGGCGCCCAGGGCCATGCTCCAGACCGTCAATTCATGCGCACTCATCGAGCCTCCCCTCCCGTGAAGCGAACGAATTGATTATTGCGAACGCCGCCCGCGTGGCGCATGCGGGCCGACCCTTAGGCCGATTGGCGGACAATGGCCTTATTTGCCCCCAGCGACTCGACGCATGGCCAGCGCACAGCGACTCCACGAGGCATTCAATGACCTCCTCCAGCCCGACCGCTTCAAGGACTATGGCCCCAATGGCCTGCAGGTGGAGGGCCGCGCCGAGGTGCGCCGCCTGGTGTCGGGCGTCACGGCCAGCCTGGCGCTGATCGAGGCGGCGGTGGCGGCGCGTGCCGATGCCATCTTCGTGCACCACGGCCTTTTCTGGCGCGGCCAGGACGGGCGCGTCACCGGGTGGATGAAGCAGCGGCTGGCGATGCTGCTGCAGCACGACATCAACC
>DATILF010000117.1:0-17072 GCA_035476755.1 Ramlibacter sp. | reverse complement strand
GCCTCCAACGGTATCGAGCCGCCCTTCTCCTGGACCTACCGGCGCAAGAAGCGCGAGGCCGACGGCAGCACCACGGAGTACACCGTCGAAGACCACGCCTGGCGCCTGTACCGCGCGCTCGGCGGCAACGTGGCCGAGTTGCCGCCCTACTTCGTGTCGGCGCTGGAGATGAGCGCCGCCGACCACATCGCCATGATGGAGGCCGTGCAACCGTTCGTGGACACGGCCATCTCCAAGACGGTCAATATCCCGGCCGACTACGCCTATGACGACTTCAAGGACCTGTACCACCAGGCCTGGCGCGCGAGCCTGAAGGGCCTGGCCACCTACCGGCCCAACACCATCCTGGGCTCGGTGCTCGACACCGGCACGGTCGCGCCGCAGCCCGAGCCCGCGCCGCCCGTGGACCCGATGCGCGCCGTGATCGCGAGCCGCCCCAAGGGCGCGCTGCCGGCCATGGCCGAGAAGGTCGAGTACTGGACCCAGCAGGGCCGCCAGACGCTCTACCTGGTCGTCTCGTTCCTGCCGTTGCCCGGCGGACGCGAACGCGCCATCGAGTTCTTCATGCCGGTGGGCCAGAGTGGCGAATCGCAGGAATGGATCAGCGCCAGCATGCGCTTGCTCTCGCTGGCCGCGCGCGGCGGCTTCCTGGACCGGGCCCTGGCCGACATGCGCAAGGTAGCGTGGGACCGCGGGCCGGTGCGCCTGGGCACGTATGTGAAGGCCGACGGCACCCATGTGCCGCTGTGGCACGACTCGCAGGTGGCCGCGGTGGCCTACGCCATCCAGAACCTGATCGCCCGGCGCAGCGGCGCGACCGCCGCGCCGGCGCCGCAAGACGCGGCCGTGGCCAGCCCGGGCCCGACCGTCTCGGGCGCCAAATGCCCCGAATGCGGCGCCCACGCCATGATCCGCAAGGACGGCTGCGACTGGTGCACCCAATGCGGCCACCTGGGATCGTGCGGATGAGCGCGACGCTGAACCCGCCCCGAGGTGGACCACCCTCCGCCTGGCATTGGCGGGCCCTGCTGCTGGCCCCGCACCGCCTGGGCTTCTTCCTGGCGATGGGGGTGCTGGTGGCGTCCGGCCTGTGGTGGGCCGCGGTGCAGCTCGACCGCGCCGGGGCCGGCCTGGGACTGAGCTACGCCGTCTCGCCGTCGCTCACCCACTCGGCCGTGATGACCTTCGGCTTTTTCCCGCTCTTTTTCTGCGGCTTCCTGTTCACGGCCGGGCCGAAATGGCTGGGTGTGCCCGGGCCATCCGCCCGCGACATCCTTGGCGCGCTGGTCCTGATCGCGACCGGCTGGCTGCTCTGGCTGGCGGCGGGCCATGCGCATGCGCTGCTTGCCGCAGCCGCGCTGCTGCCGGCACTGGGCGGCATGCTGGCCGTGACCGTGCGCTTCTGGGGCCTGGTGCTGGCCAGCCGCCTACCCGACCGCGTGCATGCCCGGGCCATCGGCGCCGCCCTGGTCGCCGGCTGCGCCTGCATCGCGGGCCTGGCCCTGGCCGTGCTGCTGGGCGCACCCGGCGCCGCCCGGGCCTTCGTGCTGACGGGCCTGTGGGCCTTCGTGGTGGTGGTCTACGCCGCCGTCGCCCACCGGATGATCCCGTTCTTCACGTCCAGCGCGCTGCCGATGGTGGCTGCGTGGCGGCCGTTCTGGGTGCTGGGGCTGTTGCTGGGCGTGGCCCTGTTCGAGGCGGCCGCGGTCTGGGTGGAGGGCTTCTTCCCGACCGGGACGGCGTGGCTGCTCCTGCGCGGTGCGCTGGAGGCTGCCGCCGGCGCCATGCTGGCTTGGCTGGTCTTCGCCTGGGGCTTCGTGCAGAGCATGAAGGTGCGCCTGCTGGCCATGCTGCACCTGGGTTTCCTGTGGCTGGGCCTGGGCCTGGGCCTGTCCGGGGCGTCGCAGCTCATCGGTGCCCTGAGTGGCGAGGCCGTGCTGCCGCTGGGGGCGCTGCATGCAGTCACCATCGGTGGCCTGGGCTCGCTCATGCTGGCGATGGTCACGCGCGTGTCTTGCGGCCACAGCGGGCGCCCGCTGGTAGCGGACAATCCGGTCTGGGCCTTGTTCTGGCTGCTGCAGGCCACCACCTTGCTCAGGATCGCGGCGTCGGTACCCGCCTGGAACGCGGCGGGCCTGGCTGCCGCCGCGGCCGTGGTGTGGGCCGGCGTGATGTTGACATGGGGAATGCGATATGGATCTTGGTACGGACGCAGGCGCGCCGACGGGCGTCCCGGCTGAGCCGGCATTGCTGGCCGAATGGGCGTGCGCGCTCATCGAGGCACGCCAGACCGTGCTGCCCAAGCGGCTGCGGGAGCCAGGGCCGGATGCGCGGCAACTGCAGCAAATACTGGGCGCCGCGGCCGCCGCACCCGACCACGGGGAGCGGCTGCCCTGGCGCTTCGTCATCGTGCCGGCCGACGCGCGCGAGCGGCTGGGCGATGTCTTCGCCCGCGCGCTGGTCGAGCGCGATGCGTCGGCCACCCCCGAACAACAAGCCCAGGCCCGCGAGAAGGCCCACCGCGCCCCGTTGCTGATGCTGGCCGTCGCGAGCTTCGGCCAGGACACGGCGGACGACATCCCCGATGTCGAGCGGCTGGTCTCGGCCGGCGCCGCCCTGCAGAACATGCTGCTCGTAGCCACGGCCCAGGGCTTCGGCTCGGCGCTCACCAGCGGGCAGGCCATGCAGTCCCCCGGCCTGCGCGCGCTGTTTTCGCTGCAGCCGCACGAGCGCGCCCTCTGCTTCATCAGCATCGGCACGCCCACGTCGCGCAAGGCGCGCCGGCGCCGCCCTGCACCCGACCAGTTCGTGACCACACTGGGCGGCTAGCGATGACCCAGCCGATTCGCCTGGCAACGCTGACCGAGGCACGCAGCGCCACATTCGACGAGCCGTTCGAGATGCTGCGCGCCTGCCACGAACGGGTGCATCGCATGCTGGCGCTGCTGGACAGGCTGCGCGAACACGTGCAGGGCCACGGCGCCGACCCGCACGCCCGCGCCGCGGCACGCGATGTCATGCGCTACTTCGACCAGGCCGCACCGCAGCACCACCGCGATGAAGAGCTGCACGTCTTCCCGCCACTGCTCGCGCAGGGCCATCCCGACACGGTGGCCGTCGTCGCGCGCCTGCGGCAGGACCACGTGCAGATGGAATCGCGATGGGCGGCGGCCCGGGACATCCTCGCGCAGATCGCCGACGCGTCCCTCACGGCGCTGACGCCCGCGCACCAGGCCGCGCTCGACGCATTCGCCGGCCTCTATGCCGGCCACATCCAGGCCGAGGAAGACATCGCCTACCCGGCCGCCGCCTCGCTGCTGCAGGGCGAGGCCCTGCAGGCCATGGGCCGCGAGATGATGGCCCGGCGCGGCGTGAAGTGATCTGCGTCAGACGTCCTGCCGCGCGGGGTTCAGCGCCAGCCGCATCGAAACCGTGCCGTCGCCGGTCGTCAGCTCGAAGCCCGCGTGGCGGGCCAGCGCCGCCATGCCCGCATTTTCCGGCAGGCATTGCCCGATGACTTCGGCCGTGCCGCGCCCCTGCAGGTAGCGCAAGAGCTTGGCCATGAGCCGGGAGCCGAGCCCCCTTCCCTGCCAGGCCGACGCCACCTGGATCGCGAACTCCGCCTTCCGGTTGTCCGGGTCGCAGACGGCGCGCACCTCGCCCACCATGGCCTGCCGGCCCTCGCTGTCCGGCGGCGCCAGCGCGATGAAGGTCATTTCGCGGTCATAGTCGATCTGGCTGTAGCGTGCCAGCTCGGAGTGCGGCACCTCACGCCGCATCATGAAGAAGCGAAGGCGCATGTCCGCGGCCGTCGCGTTTTCGTAGAACGCGTGCAGGCGCTGCGCGTCCTCGGGCCGGATGGGCCGAAGCAGCAACGTACCGCCCGCCAGCTCGGCCCGCTCCTCCAGGTCCTGCGGATACGGGCGGATGGCCAGCGGCGCCGCCAGCTGCCCCGGCCGGTGCAGCCGCACACGGGCATCCAGGGCCACGACACCCTGCGCATCGACCAGCAGCGGGTTGATGTCGAGTTCGGCCAGGGCCGCCAGGTCGGCGGTCATCTGCGACACGCGCAGCAGGGTGTCCAGCAAGGCCGCCTCATGGGCGGCCGGGCGGCTGCGCCAGGGCGCGAGCAGCGGCAGCAGCCCTGCGCGCGCCACCAGGTCACGCGCCAGCGTCGCATTCAAGGGCGGCAGCGCCACGGCGTGCTTCTTGTGCAGCTCGACCTCGGTCCCGCCGGTGCCGCAGAGCATCACCGGGCCGAACACGGGATCGCTGGAGACGCCGACGATCAGCTCGCGGGCGCCGGGACGGTGCACCATGGCCTGCACGGCGTAACCCTGCACCGAGGCGCCCGGCACCAGCCGCGCCACGCGCTGGCGCATGCGGATGGCGGCGGCCCGCACTTCATCGGGCGTGCCGAGGTTCAGTTCCACCCCGCCCACGTCGGACTTGTGGATGACCTGCGGCGAAACGATCTTGAGCGCCACTGGAAATCCGATGCGATGGGCCGCGGCCACGGCTTCGTCGGCGTCGCGCGCCTTCTCGGTGTGGACGGTGGGAATGCCATAGGCCTCCAGCAGCGCCTTGGCCTGCACCTCGTCCAGCCATTCGCGGCCCTCGCGCTGCGCCGCCTCGATCAGCAACTGCGCGCGCCCGCGGTAGGGCGTGAAGTCCGGCAGCAGCGAAGGCGGTAATTCCTGCAGCGCCTGCTGATTGCGAGCGTGGGTAACCAACTGCATCCAGGCGTCCGCGGCGCGCTCGGGCGTGCTGTAGGAAGGCACGCCGGCCACGTTGTGCGCCGTGCGGGCCGCCGCCACGGCGGGGCCGCCCAGCCAGCACGCCAGCACCGGCTTGTGGCTCTGCGCGATGAGCGGCAGGCAGGCACCCGCGATGTCGGCCGCCGGCACGACCGCCGTGGGCGCGTGGATGAACAGCACGCCATCCACTTCGGGTGCGGCCAGCAGCACGCGCAATGCTTCCTGGTAGCGCGCCACGGGCGCGTCGCCGATGATGTCCACGGGGTTGCCGCGCGACCAGGCCATGGGCAGGCGCGCGTCCAGCGCCGCCAGCGTGGCCGGCGCGAGCTGCGCCAGGGTGCCGCCTCCCAGAGAGAGGGCGTCTGCCGCGAGCACGCCCGCGCCACCGCCATTGGTGAGGATCACCAGCCGCTCGCCGACCAGCGGGCGCACATGCGCCAGTGTCTCGGCCGCGTCGAACAAGTCCTCCAGCGTGTCCACGCGCAGCATGCCGGCGCGCCGCACGGCCGCGTCGAACACGGCGTCCGAGCCCGCCAGGGCGCCGGTGTGGGAGGCGGCAGCCCGGGCGCCCTCGGGCGCGCGGCCGGATTTCACCACGATCACGGGCTTGTTGCGGGCCGCCCCGCGCGCGGCCGACATGAACTTGCGCGCGGCCTTGATCGACTCGGCGTACATCAGGATGGCACGCGTGCCGGGATCGCTGGCCAGGTAGTCGAGCACATCGCCGAAATCGACGTCGGCGCTGTCGCCCAGCGAGATGAAATGCGAAAAGCCGATGCCGCGGCCATTGGCCCAGTCGAGCATGGCGGTGGCCAGCGCGCCGGACTGCGTCACGAACGCCAGCTGGCCCGGCAGCGCATTGCCGGGCGCAAAGCTGGCATTCAGGCCCAGGCTAGGCACCAGCAGGCCGATGCAGTTGGGGCCGAGCACGCGCAGCAGGTGCGGCCGGGCCGCGGCGAGCATCTCCTGCTCGAACGTAGGGCCACCCGGCGCGAGGCTCTCCTTCAGGCCAGCGCTCAGCACGATGGCCGCGCGCGTGCCCTTGCGGCCCAGCTCGGCCACCAGTTCGGGCACGGTGTGCGCCGGCGTACAAATCACCGCCAGGTCCGCCGCGGCAGGCAACGCGCCCACGTCGCGCCAGGCGGGCGCGCCGCCCACGGTGTCATGGCGGCGGTTGACCGGCCAGATCGGGCCCTGGAAGCCGCCGCCCTTGAGATTGCGCAACACGATGCCGCCGAGGCTGTTGGGCCGATCGGAGGCGCCGATCACCGCGATGGTGGATGGCTGGAAAAGGGCTTCGAGATTGCGGATGCTCATCGGGTACGGCTATGTTGGAAGGCTCAGGCATGCGCACCGGCGGGCGCGCGCGCCACCAGGACCGGCACGGGCGACTGGGCCACCACCTTCGCGGCGATGCTGCCCAGCATGATGCGGCTGATGCCGGTGCGTCCGTGCGAGCCGACCACGATCAGGTCGCTGCCCTCCTCCCGGGCGGCCTGCAGGACGCCGTCGGACGCGTGCATGTCCTCGGCGCGGCGCAGGTGCAGGTCCACCGCCTCGCCGCCTTCGGTGCACATCGCCGCCACCTTGGCGTGCGCCTGGGCCGCATGCTCGTAGGCGGCCGACATATAGGCCTGAAAGCCCAGCGGGTTGGTCTCGCCGACGCCCAGGTACGGGTAGGGGTCGACGACGTAGAGCGCCGTGAGCCGCGCGCGATGCGCACGGGCCAGGTCAACCGCGAGCCGCGCTGCGGTGGTGGATGCGGCGGAGCCGTCAGTGGCCAGCAGGATATTCTTGAACATGACTGTATCGATCAGGTTGGGGGATGGATGGTTCCACCATCGTGCCGCCGGGTCCGCGGCCCACCATTGACGTGGGTCAACTACGGCCAAGCTCGCCGCTCCCAGAATGGACCCTATGAGAAAGGGAACCCCATGACGCAGCAGGATCCGGCCTTCACCAGCCACTTCGCCCAAGTGCTTGCCCGGCGCGAGCGGGAACTGAGCGCCCTCCTCCATGCCGGCGAGACGATCGTGGACGACACCGATGCCGGCAGCCACGACGTGACCGACTTCAAGGACATGGCGGCCGAGCAGACGGCCGCCACCATCGACGACATGAAGACCGAACATGCGGCCCATGAGCTGGAGCAGGTGCTTGCGGCCCGGCGCCGGCTGCAGGACCACACCTATGGCCTATGCATCGACTGCGGCGAACCCATAGACCGCCGCCGTCTCGAAGCCCTGCCCGCCACGCCCTATTGCATTGCCTGCCAGGCGGTGCATGAATACGCCGACAGCGCGGCGCGGCGCTGAAGAGGCACGCGGCAAGGCTGCATGCCGACAATCAACCAGAAAGCCACGAACTAACGCTAACGCTGGAACACATACGTCCCCGGCGCGGCCAGCGGATCGCCGTGCTGGCGCAGGGCCTCGATCACGGGCGGCTTGATGCGTGCGCCCGCCTGATGCTTGCCCAGCCATTCGGTCCAGCAAGGCCACCAGGATCCGGCGTGCTCCGCGGCCACGTCTTCCCATTCCTGCGGATCGGCCGGCGCCTGGCGTGGCAGGTGCGCCGCCAGGCGATAGCTGGCCTGCGGATGTGCCAGCGGACCGGCGGGCGGGTTCACGATGCCCACGTTATGGCCTCCTGAACTGAGCGCGAACGTGACGGGCGAGTGCACGAGCTGGTGAATCTTGTAGACCGACTTCCACGGTGACACGTGGTCGCGCTCGGTGGCCACCACGAACAGGGGCACGTCGATGTCGGCCAGGCGAACCGGCCGCCCCTCGACGGCATAACGCCCCTCCGCCAGGTCGTTGTGCAGGTAGAGCTTGCGCAGATATTCGCTGTGCATGCGCGCCGGCAGGCGCGTGGCATCGGCATTCCATGCCTTCATCGGCGTCATGGGGGTGTGCGCGCCCATCATGTATTCGTGCACGAGCTTGGACCACACCAGGTCCTTGGAGTTGATCAGCTGGAAGGCGCCGGCCATCTGGCGCCCATCCAGGTAGCCGCGCTCGGCCATCACGCCTTCGAGGAACGCGATCTGGCTCTCGTCGATGAACAGGCCCAGCTCGCCCGGATGGTTGAAATCCACCTGGCCCGCGAGCAGGGAGACGGTCTTGAGCGGGTTGCCCTCCCTGCGGCCCAGCAGGGCGGCGGCGATGGCCAGCAGCGTGCCGCCCAGGCAGTAGCCGGCCGCGTGAATTCGCACGCGCGGGCGCCGCGCCTTCACGGCCTCGATGGCCGCGAGAACACCCTGCTGCAGGTAATCCTCCATGCCCAGCCCCCGGTCCTCGCTGCCGGGATTGCGCCACGACACCATGAACACGGTGTGCCCCTGGCCCACGAGATGGCGCACCAGCGAGTCGTCGGGCGTGAGGTCCAGGATGTAGTACTTCATGATCCACGACGGCACGATGAGCAGCGGCTCGGCCGCGACGTCGGGCGTTGCCGGCTCGTACTGGATCAGCTCGATCAGCGCATTGCGAAAGACCACCTTGCCGGGCGTGAGCGCCACGCCCTTGCCGGGCTCGAACGCCTCGACGCCGCGCGGGCGGCCATCGGTCATCACCGCCACCGCATCGCGCGCCCAGTTGGCCACGCCGTTGACGAGGTTGGTGCCCGCACTGTTGGCCGTTTCCTTGAGCACCTGCGGATTGGTCGCGATGAAGTTGGACGGCGATGCCATGTCCAGGAACTGGCGGATGGTGAACGCGACCACGTCCTCATGGTGCGAAGAGACGCCGCGCACGCCTGTCATGGCCTCCTCCCACCACTGCTGATTCAGCAGGAACCCTTGCGCGAGCATGCTGAAAGGCGGCGTGTGCCACTCCGGGGGCGCAAACCGCCTGTCGTTGGGCGAGGGGTCGATGCACAACGGACACTCGCCTTGCCAGGCCTGCGAGGCATACTGCATCCACAGCAGCGACTTGCGCAGCGCGCTGCCCGCCAGCTCGGCCTGGTGCGCCGGCGAAGACGCGAAATGGCTGAACCAGTCGGCATACGCCAGCCCGACCGAAGCCGGCGAGATGCCGTGAAACATCCGCGCCAACAGCAGCTTGACCGGCAAGTCGAGCGGGTCGGGCGCGTAGTTGTGAGGGCGGTTGTCGATGGATTTCATCTCGTGATGTTCGCTGTGAACCTGCGGACCAGGGCGTGCCATGGCTCCTATCCTTGCATGTGCGCCCGGCGCGCGGTTGCGCAAGGTCAAGCACACGTGACAAAAGTTTGCACGCACGCCGTGCGCATTGCCTACGATAGGCGCATGCTTTCGTCATCGATGCTGGCGATGGCCGCCGACACGACGGGCCATCGGCTCACGGCCGTGCAACGCGCCCTCCCCGAGGTCGGCGCGCACGATGTGTTGCTCAGGGTGCTCGCCTGCGGCGTGTGCCGCACCGACCTGCACCTCCTCGACGGTGACCTGCCGGTGCATCGGCCCGGCGTGGTGCCCGGCCATGAAGTGGTCGGGCAGGTGGTTGCGATGGGTCCGCGCGCCCACGCGTTTTCCCTGGGGGAGCGCGTCGGCGTACCCTGGCTGGGCGGCACCTGCGGACATTGTGCGTACTGCGCTTCGCTGCGCGAGAACCTGTGCGACCAGCCCGTGTTCACGGGCTACGACCGCGACGGCGGCTTTGCGCAGTACACGGCGGCCGACGAGCGGTTCTGCTTCTCGATCCCCGCGACTTACGACGATGCGCATGCGGCGCCTCTGCTGTGCGCCGGGCTGATCGGCTTTCGCGCCTGGGCGCTGGCCGGCGGCCACACCCCCCGGCGGCTGGGCCTCTACGGCTTCGGCGCGGCGGCGCACGTGCTGTGCCAGCTCGCCGTGGGCCAGGGGCAGGAGGTCTATGCATTCACCCGCGATGGCGACACAAGCGGCCAGGCATTCGCCCGCACGCTGGGCGCGGTGTGGGCCGGCGGCTCCGGCGACGCGCCGCCGCAACCGCTGGACGCCGCGCTCATCTTCGCGCCGGTGGGTGACCTGGTGCCGGCCGCGCTGGCTGCCACCCGCAAGGGCGGCGCGGTCGTATGCGCCGGCATCCACATGAGCACCATTCCCGCCTTCGAGTACCGGCTGCTGTGGGGCGAGCGGGTGGTGCGATCCGTGGCGAACCTCACGCGCGCCGACGGCCACGCCTTCTTCAGCCTGCTGGCCGAGGTGCCCGTGCGCACGCATGTGCAGACCTTTGCACTTGGTGACGCGAACGACGCGGTGCTGGCGCTGCGCGGCGGGAATGTGAACGGGGCGGTGGTGCTCATCCCTTGAGATCATCCAGTGCCCGGAGTTGCGAAAGATCAAGCTCGCGGGCGGGTGCCGTGCCTACAGTGAATGCCTCGCAGTACAAGGAGTTTCACAGATGAAATCCGATATCCAGCTCAAGGCGGACGTGACGGCGGAACTCGCCTGGGACCCCGCGATCAATGCCACCGCGATCGGCGTGATGGTCAAGGATGGCGTCGTCACCTTGGCAGGCCAGCTCGACACCTTCTCCGAAAAACATGCGGTCGAGCGCGCGGTGCGGCGCGTGGCGGGCGTGCGCGGCATCGCGCTCGACCTGGACGTGAAGCTGTCGCCGGACCACAAGCGCAGCGACTCGGAAGTTGCCGAGGCGGCCACCACGGCCCTGCGGCTGAATTCCCTGGTGCCGGACGGCAGGGTCAAGGTCGAGGTGGAGGAAGGCTTCGTGACATTGTCCGGCGAGGTGGACTGGGGCTACCAGTTCGCCAGCGCCGAGCAGTGCATCCGCCCGCTCATCGGCGTCAGGGGCCTGTTCAACCACGTCACGATCAAGCCGCGCGCCAGCAACAAGGACATCGCCGGGCAGATCACGGCCGCGCTGAAGCGTCAGGCCGAACGCGAAGCGCGCCACATCGGCATCGACGTCGAGGGCAGTGTCGTCACCTTGCGTGGCACCGTGCATTCGCTGGCGGAGCATGACGCCGCCGTCGGCGCCGCGTTCGCGACGAAGGGCGTCTCCCGCGTCGTGGACAAGCTCGAGGTCGCTGCATGAAGTGGCCCCCACGCTCACATCGTTCGCTGCCCCCCGAGGGGGCGCAGTCCCGCTTGGGAGCGGCCCGGCGCTGGACTGAGCAATAGGACGACCGCTATGGGTTCAGCACCGGAGCGGCCACCGGGCGCCCCGGTGCTTCGCATCCGGTCGCTGGGCAAGACCTATGGCAGCGGCGATACCGCCGTGCATGCGCTGCGCGACGTCGATCTGGACGTGCGCAGCGGAGAGTTCGTGGTCTTGCTGGGCGCCTCCGGCAGCGGCAAGTCCACGCTCCTGAACATCCTGGGCGGGCTCGACCGGCCCAGCACGGGCGAGGTCTCCTTCTTCGACCACCACCTGACCGAGGCCTCCGACGACGAGCTCACGCGCTACCGGCGCGAGCATGTGGGCTTCGTGTTCCAGTTCTACAACCTCATCCCCAGCCTCACGGTGCGCGAGAACGTGGCGCTGGTGACCGACATCGCCAGCGACCCCATGCCCGTGGACGAAGCGCTGGAACTGGTGGCCCTCGGACCCCGGCGCGACCATTTCCCCTCGCAGCTGTCCGGCGGCGAGCAACAGCGCGTGGCCATCGCCCGCGCCATCGTCAAAAGGCCGCAGCTCCTGCTGTGCGACGAGCCCACCGGCGCGCTCGACTACGTGACCGGCAAGCTGGTGCTCGAGGTGATCGCGCGCATCAACCAGGAGCTGGGGACCACGGCGATCGTGATCACGCACAACGCGGCCATCGCGGGCATGGCCGACCGCGTGATCCGCCTGGCGGACGGGCGCATCGCCAGCATCGAGGTGCCCGAGAGGCGCCTGACGCCGGCCGAACTGTCGTGGTGACCGCATGAAAGCCCTCGACCGCAAAGTCCTGCGCGACCTGCGCCTGCTGTGGAGCCAGGCGCTGACCATCGCGCTGGTGGTGGCCAGCGGCATCGCCGGCTTCATCGCCTGCCTGTCGGCGGTCGAGTCGCTCTCGGCCGCTCGCGACCGGTTCTACGAGAGCGGGCATTTCGCGGAGGTTTTCGCGCAAGCCAAGCGGGCGCCCGATGCATTGGCACGGCGCCTGATCGAGGTGCCTGGTGTGGTGGAGGTCCAGCTCACCGTGGAATCGGCCGCCCGGGTGACCGTTCCCGGCAGCCCGGACCCGGTCATCGGCCAGCTGATCGGCCTGGACAGCCGCAAGCCTTCGCAGCTCAATCGCGTGAGCCTGCGCGCCGGCCGCTTTCCCGAGCCGGGTGGCCGGGCCGGCGGCGAACTGGAAGCGGCGGTGTCCGAGGGGTTTGCCCTGGCGCATCGGCTGGCGCCCGGGGACCTGGTGACCGGTCTCGTGAACGGCAAGCTGCGCCGCCTGCGCATCACCGGCACCGCGCTGTCGCCGGAGTACATCTTTGCCGGCTTGTGGGGCATGCCCGACCTGCGCGCGTTCGGCGTGTTCTGGGTGGACGAGGAAGAACTGGCCGCGGCGCTGGACATGCAGGGCGCCTTCAACCGGGTGGCGCTCAAGCTGACGCCCCAGGCGTCGCGCCCCGTGACGGTGGACGCGGTGAGCCGCCTGCTCGCGCCCTACGGCGGCCTGCCGGCACGGGGACGCAACGAGCAGGTTTCCCACAGCATGCTGGACAACGAGATCCGCAGCCAGCAGGTGATCGGCACCCTCCTGCCGTCCATCTTCCTGGCCGTCGCGGCCTTCCTGCTGCACGTGGTCGCCGCGCGCCTGGTGGCGACGCAGCGGGAACAGGTGGCCGCGCTGAAGGCGCTGGGTTACCCCGACCACACCATCGCCCTGCACTACCTCAAGCTGGTCGCTCCCATGGTGGGGGCCGGCTACCTGCTGGGGCTGGCGCTGGGCAAGTGGCTGGGCGTGCAACTGATGGGGCTGTATGCCGAGTCCTTCCGCTTTCCCGCGCTCGACCATGTCCTGTCGCCCAGCCTGGTCTGGGTGAGCCTGGCCATCGTGGCCCTCACCGCGGTGCTGGGCACCCTCACCGCCATCGGCGCGACGGTGCGGCTGCAGCCGGCCGAGGCCATGCGTCCGCCGGCGCCGGGGCGCTACCGGCGTTCGTTGCTGGAGCGGGTGCCGCGCCTTCGCACCGGCCCGGCCCTGCGCATGATCCTGCGCAACCTGGAGCGCCGGCCGCTGCGCGCCGGCGTGACGGTGGGCGGCATCGCCTTTGCCGTGGCCATTGTCATCATGGGCAACTTCTTTCGCGACGCCATCGAAGTGATCGTCGATTCGACCTTCACCCTCGGCATGCGGGGTGATATCGCCGTGTGGACGGCCGAGCCGGTAGCGACATCGGCCCTGCGCTCGCTGGCCCGCATTCCCGGGGTGCTGCAGGTCGAGCCCGGCCGCCGCGTCGAGGTGAAATTCGTGCACGGCCAGCGCAGCGAAACCGGTCAGGTGCAGGGCCGGACCACGCCGCCGGAACTACAGCGCGTGATCGACGCGCGGGGCCACCAGGCGCAAGTGGGACGCGACGGCCTCCTGATGAGCGACCGGCTGGCCGCGAAGCTGGGCTTGCGCGTGGGCGATACGGTCACCGTGGAGCTGCGGGAGGGACGGCGCTACGCGCGCGACGTGGTGGTCGAGCGCACGGTGCGGGACATGATGGGCCTGAACGCCTACATGGACCGCCGGGCGCTGAACCGCCTGGTGGGGGAAGGCGACGTGGCCTCCGAGTTCACGCTGGCCATCGAGCGGGGCGCCGGCCCGCGCGTGCTGGAGGCCACGCAGCGCATGCCGTTGGTCGCCGGGGCCTTCAGCAAGTCGAGCATGCTGCGCAACATGGAAGAAGTGACGGCCAGGAACATCCTCATCATGAGCACCATCCTCACCGTGTTCGCGGCCGTGATCGCGGTGGGCGTGGTCTACAACAACGCGCGCATCGCCCTGGCGGAGCGCAGCTGGGAGCTGGCCAGCCTGCGGGTGCTGGGCTTCACCCGGGGCGAGGTGTCGGTACTGCTGCTGGGTGAGCTGGCGCTGGGCATCGCCCTGGCCCTGCCGCTGGGCATGGTGCTGGGTTGGGGCCTCACGCATACGATGGTGGAACTGATGCGCACCGACCAGTTCTATTTTCCGGTGGTGATCCAGCCGCGCACCTACGCGTGGGCCGCGGTCTGCGTGATCGCCGCGGGCGTCGCCAGTGCCCTGGTGGTCAGAAGGCGCGTCGACCGCCTGGACATGGTGGCCGCGTTGAAGACAAGGGAATGAACGTGCTGAAGATCACCCGAGGAACAGTGGCATGGGGCGCGGCAGTCATTGCGGCGGTCGCCGCGCTGGGGTGGGCGTTTGCGCCCCGCGCCGTCCAGGTGGAGAGCGCCGCTGTGACGCAAGGCCGCTTCGAGCAGGCGATCGAGGAAGACGGCCAGACGCGGCTGAAAGAACGCTACACCATCTCGGCGCCCGTGGCCGCGCGCCTGGCGCGCATCACGCTGCGCGAGGGCGACAGTGTCGCGGCGGGCGACATCGTCGCCGTGCTGACGCCCGTCATGTCGTCGATGGTGGACGAGCGCAGCGCGCGCGAAGCCGCGGCTCGCCTGCGGGCCGCTTCGGCAGGCATCGAACGCGCCTCGGCCCGTGTCGAGCGCGCGCGCATCGCACTGGAGGAAGCACAACTGGACCTGCGGCGCAACGAACGCCTGGCCGGCGAGGGCTTCGTGTCCGCGGCGAAGCTGGACGCCTCGCGCCTGGGCCTCTCGGCGGCCCGCCGCGAGCTCGAAGCGGCCGGCGCCGAACGCGAAGTCTCGGTGCAGGAGCGCGCCCAGGCGGCCGCCGTCCTGCAGCCCGCATCACCGGGCTCGACCGGCGGGCGCCCCCTGGCCGTGCGCTCGCCGGTGTCCGGGGTGGTGCTTCGCGTGCCGCTGCAAAGCGAAGCCACGATCTCGCCGGGCACGGCCCTGCTCGACGTGGGCGACCCGGCGCAGCTGGAAGTGGTGGCCGAACTGCTGACAACCGACGCGGTACAGGCCCGCCCCGGCACCCGCGCGATGATCGAGCGCTGGGGCGGCCCGCCCGTCGCAGGCCGCGTGCGCCGGGTGGAACCGGCCGCGTTCACCAAGGTCTCCGCGCTGGGCATCGAGGAGCAGCGCGTCAAGGTGCTGATGGACGTGGTCGATCCGCCGTCCGAGTGGCGGGCCCTGGGCGATGGGTTTCGCGTGACAGCACGTGTCATCACCACCAGCGTGGACAACGCCCTGCTGGTGCCGGTGGGCGCCCTGTTTCCCAACGACGGCAGCTTCTCGGTCTATCGCCTGGTGAAGGCCCGCGCGCACCTGCAGCCGGTGGAACTGGGCGGGCGCAACGGCAGCGTGGCGTGGGTGCGCAAGGGCCTCGCGGCCGGGGACGAGGTGATCGTCTATCCCCCCGCCGCGGTGGCGGACGGCTCGCATGTGACGGTGAGGACGCCATGACGGGCGTTCTCACCCTGACCCCCAACCCCGCGCTGGACCTGTCCACGTCCACCGAGAAGGTCATGGATGCGCACAAGCTGCGCTGCGAGGCGCCCCGCTTCCACCCGGGTGGCGGCGGCATCAACGTCGCCCGCGTGCTGCACCGCCTGGGCGAGCGGTGCCTGGCCGTCTATCCGGCGGGCGGCGCCACCGGCGAACGGCTGAGCCAGCTGCTCGAGGCCGAGCAGGTGCCGGCCCATTGCGTGGCCATCGCGGGCGAAACGCGCGAAAGCTTTTCGGTGCGCGAGACGGCGACCGGCCGCGAGTATCGCTTCGTGTTGCCCGGCCCGACGTTGGCGCCCGCCGAGTGGCAGGCCTGCCTGGACTTCGTCCAGGACCTGGCGATGCCGCCGCGCCACATCGTCGCGAGCGGCAGCCTGCCGCCGGGCGTGCCCGTGGACTTCTATGCGCGCCTCGCGCAGGTGGCGCATGCGCAGGGCAGCCTTCTGGTGCTGGACGCTTCGGGGCCGCCGCTGGCCGCCGCGCTGGAAGAAGGCGTGTACCTCGTCAAGCCCAGCCTGCGCGAGCTGCGCGAGCTGACCGGCGAGCCTCTCGAACACGAAGCGCAATGGCTGGCGGCGGCGCGCGGCCTCGTTCAGCATGGCCAGGCGCGACTGGCGGCGCTTTCGCTGGGTGAACGCGGCGCGCTGCTGGTGAGCGCGACCATGGCGCTGCGCGCGCCCGCCATTGCGGTGCCGGTGGCCAGCACCATCGGCGCGGGCGACAGCTTCACGGCCGGGCTGGTGCTCGCCCTTTCGCGCGGCCAGGACCTGCAAGAGGCCCTGCGTACCGCGATGGCCGCGAGCGCCGCCGCCTTGCTGGTTCCCGGCACCGCGTTGTGCCAACCGGCGGATGTGGAGCGGCTGCGCGCCCAGGTTCGGATCGACAGGGTGTAGCGAGCTGGATCGCCTCGCCTAGAATTCCGCCATGACTCTTGCCGAGCTGGGCACGCTCACCCAACAGGTGCTATGGGCCGCATTCGCGGTATCCGCGGGATTTGGCGCGCTCGTGCAGCGCACCGGTTTTTGCACCATGGGCGCGGTCACCGATGCCGTGGCCCTCGGTGACTGGACGCGCATGCGCCAGTGGGGCCTGGCCTCGGGCGTTGCCATGATCGGCTTCGGGCTGCTGGTGTGGAGCGGGCAGGTCGACCCCGGTCTCGCGCTGTACAGCGCGCCGCGCTGGATCTGGCTGTCGGCGCTCACGGGCGGCTTCATCTTCGGCTTCGGCATGGTGCTGGCTTCGGGTTGCGCCAGCAAGACGCTGGTGCGCCTGGGCGCGGGCAACCTCAAGGCCCTCGTCGTCACACTGGTCATAGGCATCTCCGCCTTCGCCACCCTCAAGGGACTCACCGCGGTGTGGCGGACTGCCACGGTCGACCGGGTCGCGGTGGATTTCGCGACGAGCGCCAGCTTGCCGGCCTGGGCCTCGCAGGCATTCGGCGTCCCACCCGCCTCTGCCAGCCTGGCCCTGGGGCTGCTGCTGGGCGGTGCCTTGGTGGCCTGGGCACTGGCCGGCCGGGAATTCATCCGTGGCAACAACCTGCTGGCCGGCGCGGGTGTGGGCGGCCTGGTCGTGGCGATGTGGTGGCTCACCGGCCACTTCGGCTTCGTGGCCGAGCACCCCGAAACGCTGCAGGAGACCGTCCTGGCCACCAATTCAACGCGGGCCGAAGCGCTCAGCTTCGTGTCCCCGATCGCCTACGCGCTGGACTGGCTGATGTTCTACAGCGACCGCAACAAGCTGCTCACCGTGGGCATCGTGTCGGTGGCCGGCGTCATCAGCGGCTCCGCCGTCGTTGCGCTGCTGCAGCGCAGCTTCCGCTGGGAGGGCTTCGCCGGCAACGCCGACCTGGGCC
>DATILF010000116.1:0-5371 GCA_035476755.1 Ramlibacter sp. | reverse complement strand
GCCGGCTTCCACGCCCATCTGCATCTGGATCGGTTTGCCCGAGCCGCCCGCATACACCGGCTTGTCCTGCAGGCGCTTCTGGATGGCCACGCAGGCGGCCAGTGCATCGCCCTCGTTCGGAAACACCACGAACAGGCCATCGCCCAGGAGCTTCACGACGCGGCCATGATGATCCTCGAACGTCTTGCTCAGGGCCGTGGTGAGCTGCGTGACGAAGCGACCGGCGGTCTCGTCGCCGAGCCGCTCGAAAATGCCGGTGCTGCCCACCAGGTCCGCAAAGACGACGGTCGCCACAGTGCTTCAGTGTCCCGGATGGATGGAAAGAATTTGCGCCATTGCTTGCGATTTTATGCCCGGCCCCGATCTGCACCACACCTTTCGCGTGCCCAAGTCCATGAACAGCGCCTGGGCCGCGTTATAATAAGCGGCTTGTCGGCGTGTAGCGCAGCCTGGTAGCGCACTTGCATGGGGTGCAAGGGGTCGAAGGTTCGAATCCTTTCACGCCGACCACGAAACAGAATGGGCGACAGACGCAAGTCTGTCGCCCATTTCCTTTTTTGAATTCGTACTTTTACCGCTGAGCCAGGCTCAGTAACCGGACGTCAGCAGGTCGCGAATCTCGAACAGCTCGCGGCGCACCAGCAGCAGCTTCTGCGAGTACTGGTCGCGCTCCTCGGGCGGCGCGCTGTCCTCGAAATCCTCGAAGGTCGAATCTTCGACTTCAATCACCTCCACCCCCTCGAGCATCACCTCGCCGGCGCGGCGCTTGTCGCGCTCCACCTGCACCAGTTCCTGCAACTTGTTGCGCGCGCCACTGATGGTGAAACCCTGGTCATAGAGCAGGTCGCGGATGCGGCGGATCATCAGCACCTCGTGGTGCTGGTAATAGCGGCGGTTGCCACGGCGCTTCATGGGCCGCAGTTGCGTGAACTCCTGCTCCCAATACCGTAGCACGTGAGGCTTGACGCCACACAGATCGCTGACTTCACCGATGGTGAAGTAGCGCTTGGCGGGGATGGATGGGAGGGCTTTCTCCATTGAAATCAATGTGGTACGCGAGAAAGCTGCTAGGTTACTCTAAGACAAGCCCCGGTGCCAAGCACGTACCGGTCAGGCGTTGCTTTTTGGGTCGAGCGGTCAGCTCTCGGCCTCGCCCGGGCCCTGGATCTGCTCTTTGAGCTTGTGGCTGGCGTGGAAAGTGACCACCCGGCGCGCCTGGATGGGGATGGCTTCGCCCGTGCGGGGGTTGCGGCCAGGGCGCGGCGCCTTGGTGCGGATCTGAAAGTTGCCGAAGCCTGAGATCTTCACGTCGTTGCCATCGACCAGGCTGCCGGCGATGAGGTCAAAGAACGCGTCGATCATGTCCTTGGACTCGCGCTTGTTCAGGCCGATCTGTTCGAACAGCAGTTCGGCGAGCTGCGCCTTGGTGAGTGCCGGCGTCTCCAGGCTTTCGACTGAAAAATCCATGGCATCGTCCTGCTGCATTGTTGTTGTGAGCGCGTCCACCGTTTCACCCTCTCAAGCGGCCGCCAAGCTGGCCGGCGATGCGGTCCACGACCGCCTTGACGGCGGAGTCGATCGCATCGTCGGTCAGTGTGGCTTCGGCGCTGGCCAGCGTCAAGCGCACCGCCAGGCTTTTTTCATGCAGGCCCAGGGCCGGCGTCGCCTCCTTGGGTTTGTAGACGTCGAACAACAACGCCCCCTGCAGCAAGCCGCCGCAAGGCGCGGAATGCACGGCATCCAGCACCGCATCGTGGGTCACGGTGTCCGCCACGATCACGGCGATATCGCGCTGGGCGGGCTGGAACCTGGGCACGGGCTCGAACGCGGGGATGCGGCCCTGCACGACGGCTTCGAGGTCGAGCTCGAACAGCACCGGCGCCTGCGCAAGCTCCCACGCCTGACGCCAACGCGGATGGAGTTCGCCGACAAAGCCAATCTCGCGCCCTGCCAACCACACGGATGCGCAGCGGCCCGGATGCATGGCAGGGTGTGTCGCGGGCCTGTATTGCGCCTTCAGTGGCGACAGCAGGGCCTCCACGTCGCCCTTCACGTCGTAGAAATCGACACCCGTTCCCTTTCGCGCCCACTGCAGGCCATCGGCGTCGCCGTAGGCCAGGCCCGCGACGCGCATCGGCTGGTGGATGCCACGCACGGTGGTATCGGTGGTGGCCACGGAAGAGTCGCGCAGGAACACGCGGCCCAGTTCGAACACGCGCACGCGTTCGGCCTTGCGATCGATGTTGAACTTCAGCACCTGCAGCAGCGAGCCGAGCAGCGATGAGCGCATCACGTTCATCTGGCTGGCGATCGGATTGAGCAGTCGAATCGGGTCGGCGTTGCCGGCGAGGTCGCGCTCCCAGCTTTCCTCGACAAAGCTGAAGTTGATGGTCTCCAGGTAGCCCAGCCCGGCCAGCAGCCGGCGGACGGCGAAGCGGCCGCGGCGCGACTCGGGCGGCAGCTTGGCGGTGATGGGCGCCAGCGGCGGTGTGGTCGGCAGCTGGTTGTAGCCGATGATGCGCACCACCTCTTCGATGAGGTCTTCTTCGATGGTGAGGTCGAAGCGGTACGGCGGCGGCGTCACCGTGAGCACGCCCTCGGCGGCGCTCACCGGCAGCCCCAGGCGAGACAGCGCGCCCAGGCAGTCGGCTTCGGTGAGCGGCATGCCGATCACCCGGGCGGCGCGCGCGGCGCGCAAGGCCACGGGCTTTTGCTCCGGCAGCTTCAGCACCTGGTCGTCCATCGGGCCGGCATCGCCGCCGCAGACTTGCTGGATCAGCCCGGTGATGTGCTCGATATGCTCCACGGTCTGGCTCGGGTCCACACCGCGCTCGAAGCGATGGCCGGCATCGGTGGAGAAGTTGTAGCGGCGCGAGCGGCCCTGGATGGCCTGGGGCCACCAGAACGCAGCCTCCACATACACGTGGCGGGTGCCGTCGGACACGGCCGTGGCGTCGCCGCCCATGATGCCCGCGAGCGATTCCACTTCGCGGTCATCGGCGATCACGCCGACCTTTTCGTCCACCGTGACCGTGTTGCCGTTGAGCAGCTTGAGCTGTTCACCCGCCTTGCCCCATCGCACCTCCAGCGCGCCGTGGATCTTGTCGAAATCGAAAATGTGCGAAGGCCGGCCGAATTCGAACATCACGTAGTTCGAAATGTCCACCAGGGCGGTGACGCTGCGCTGGCCGCAGCGCGCCAGGCGATCCACCATCCATGGGGGCGTCTTCGCCTGGGTGTTCACGTTGCGCACGATGCGCCCGGAGAACCGGCCGCACAGGTCGGGGTCAACCACTTTGACCTTCAGCTTGTCGTCGTGCGTGGGCCGCACGGGTGCGAACCGGGGCTGCGTCAGGGGCGAACCCGTGAGTGCCGACAGTTCCCGCGCCACGCCATACACACTCAGCGCGTGCGCGAGGTTCGGCGTGAGCTTCAGCGTGAAAAGCGTGTCGTCGAGCTTGAGCACGTCACGCACGTTGGCGCCCAGGGGTGCGTCGGCTGCCAGTTCGAGCAGGCCGGCATGGTCTTCGCTCAGCTTCAACTCACGCGCGGAGCACAGCATCCCCTGGCTTTCCACGCCACGCAGCTTGCCCAGCTTGATCAGGAAGGGCTTGCCGTCCTCGCCGGGCGGCAGTTCGGCGCCCACCAGCGCGCACGGCACGCGGATGCCGGCACGCGCGTTGGGCGCACCGCACACGATGTTGAGCAGGGCGCCCTGCCCCACGTCCACCTGGCAGACGCGCAGGCGGTCCGCATCGGGGTGCTGGACGGCTTCCTTGATCTCGCCGACAACAATCTTGCTGAAAGGCGGAGCGACGGGGCGCAGGTCCTCCACCTCCAGGCCACCCATGGTCAGCGTGTCAGCCAGCTGCTGGGTGGAAAGGGGCGGGTTGCAGAATTCGCGCAGCCAGGATTCTGGAAATTGCATAGCTTGTTATCCGTGTCTTAGTCGCGGGCAACCGCGGAACCGGCTTTGCCGGGCCGCTGGTTGCGCCCCCTTGAGGGGGAGAGGGCAAAGCCCGAGGGGGCATCGCCGCAGGCGCTTCGGGGGTGGGTCATATTCAGCGGAACTGGCGCAGGAAGCGGTTGTCGCCATCGAAGAACAGGCGCAGGTCGTTCACACCGTAGCGCAGCATCGTGAGGCGGTCCGGGCCCATGCCGAAGGCAAAGCCGATGTATTTCTCGGGGTCCAGCCCCATGTTGCGCACCACCGCCGGGTGCACCTGGCCCGAGCCGGCCACCTCCAGCCAGCGGCCGGCCAGCGGCCCGCTCTGGAACTGGATGTCGATCTCGGCACTGGGCTCGGTGAACGGGAAGAAGCTGGGGCGAAAACGCAGCGCCAGGTCATCGCTCTCGAAGAACGTGCGGCAGAAGTCCGTGAAGACGACCTTCAGGTCCTTGAAACTCACGTTCTCGCCCAGCCACAGGCCTTCGCACTGGTGGAACATGGGTGAATGCGTCGCGTCGCTGTCCACGCGGTACGTGCGGCCCGGGGCGATGACCCGGATTTCGGGCATCGGCGCCGCAGGTGCCTTCCCATCCTCGCCGGCTTTCGCGACGGCCTCAGCGTATTTCTTGATATGCGCGTGCGCATAGCGCACCTGCATCGGGCTGGTATGCGGGCGCAGGTTGTAGGGGATGCCGTCGTCGCCCTGCATGTCCACGTAGAACGTGTCCTGCATCGAGCGCGCGGGATGGTTGGGCGGGTTGTTGAGCGACGTGAAGCTGTGCCAGTCACTCTCGATCTCGGGGCCGTCAGCCACATCGAAGCCCATGCTGGCGAAGATCCGCTCGATGCGCTCCATGGTCAGGCTCACAGGGTGCAGGCCGCCGGGCTCGCGCAGGCGGCCGGGCAGGGAAACGTCCAGGGCCTCGGCCTTCAGCTGAATGTCCAGTTCGGCATCGGCCAGTGCCTGCCGCCGATCGCCGAGCGCGCCCTCGATGGCCTGCTTGGCGGCGTTGATCGCCGCGCCGCGCGACTTCTTTTCTTCGACGCTGAGCGCCGCCATGCCCTTCATCAGCTCGGTGATGCGGCCGGCCTTGCCCGTAAAGAGCGCTTTCGCGTTCTCGAGATCGGCGGGGGTGGCGGCGGCGGCGAATGCCTGGCGGGCGCTCTCGACGATGGAATCCAGCTCGTTCATAAAGTCTTCGCGAAAATGAACAAGGGCTAGTGCTCTTGCAAGCCCTAGCCCTGTCTTTGTTGCACCGCCCGCATCCGGATGCGGGCGCCGTGAACTCAAGCAGCCAGCTTGGCCTTGACTTGCTCCACGATGCCGGCAAAAGCGGCCTTGTCATGCACGGCGATATCGGCCAGGACCTTGCGGTCGATCTCGATGCCGGCCTTGCGGATGCCGTTGGCGAACTGGCTGTA
>DATILF010000115.1:0-12784 GCA_035476755.1 Ramlibacter sp. | reverse complement strand
GGTCAGCGCGGAGATCACGAGGCCGGCCTGACGCAGCTTGTTCAGGTAATTGACGTTGGCTTCGTAGCGATGGCGATGGCGCTCCGTCACCACATCGCCGTAGATCTTGTGGGCCAGCGTGCCGCGCGCAACGTCGGAGCTTTGCGCGCCCAGGCGCATGGTGCCGCCCAGGTCGGAGGTTTCACTGCGGGTCTGGATGCTGCCGTCCTTGTCCTGCCACTCGGTGATGAGGGCGATGACGGGATGGGGCGTTTCCGGCTCGAACTCAGTGCTGTTGGCATCCTGCAGCCCAGCCACGTGCCGCGCGTATTCGATGGTGGCGACCTGCATGCCCAGGCAGATGCCCAGATAGGGCAGCTTGTTTTCGCGGGCGAAACGCGCGGCGGCGATCTTGCCTTCGATTCCGCGCTTGCCGAAGCCGCCGGGCACCAGGATGGCGTCGAACTTCGCGAGCTGACGCACGCTGTCGGGCGTGATGGTTTCAGAGTCGACATAGTCGATCTTCACCCGCACATGGTTCTTCATGCCCGCGTGGCGCAGCGCCTCGTTGAGCGACTTGTAGCTGTCCGACAGGTCGACGTACTTGCCGACCATCGCGATGTTGATTTCGCCTTGCGGATGCTCGGTTTCGTACACCAGCTCGTCCCAGCGCTTGAGGTTGGCGGGCGGGGTGTTCAGGCGCAGCTTGTCGCAGATCAGGCCATCCAGCCCCTGCTCGTGCAGCATGCGCGGCACCTTGTAGATGGTGTTCACGTCCCACATGGAGATCACGCCCCATTCGGGCACGTTGGTGAACAGCGAGATCTTGGCGCGCTCGTCCTCGGGAATCTTGCGGTCGGCGCGGCAGAGCAGGGCGTCGGCCGAGATGCCGATCTCGCGCAGCTTCTGCACCGTGTGCTGCGTCGGCTTGGTCTTGAGCTCGCCGGCCGCGGCGATCCACGGCACGTAGGTCAGGTGCACGAACGCCGTGTTGTTGGCGCCCATGCGCAGGTTCATCTGGCGGGCGGCTTCCAGGAAGGGCAGGGATTCGATGTCGCCCACCGTGCCGCCGACTTCCACGATGGCCACGTCGGCGGCGTCGGGCTCGCCGAAGCGGGCGCCGCGCTTGATGTATTCCTGGATTTCGTTGGTGATGTGCGGAATCACCTGCACCGTCTTGCCGAGGTAGTCGCCGCGGCGCTCCTTTTCCAGGACGGACTGGTAGATCTTGCCGGTGGTGAAGTTGTTGACCTTCCCCATGCGGGTGGTCACGAAGCGCTCGTAGTGCCCGAGGTCCAGGTCGGTCTCCGCACCGTCGTCGGTAACGAACACTTCGCCGTGCTGGAACGGGGACATCGTGCCGGGATCGACGTTGATGTACGGATCCAGCTTGATGAGGGTGACTTTGAGGCCCCGCGATTCCAGAATCGCAGCGAGGGAGGCTGAGGCGATTCCCTTGCCGAGGGAGGACACCACACCGCCGGTGACGAAGACGAATTTGGTCATGTCAGGTCGGAAGTTGAGCTTCCGAGGAGGTGGTAAATCAAGATTATAGGCGCGCGGGCCTGGGCCGGCCGTGATTGGGCCGGCCGCGATGGCCGGTTTCGCGCGTGTGTCGTGAGCGGTCCATGGACGCGGGTAGCCGATACAGCGAATGTCCCCCGGCGGCCGGGAGGGCCGCCTCCTCCTTTATTTCGCTGTATCGGCCACCCGCATCCACGGGCCCTGGGACCGACATTGGCTTTCCCGCTTCGAAAACCAGCTGAGGTTCCTGGATCGGGGTGGTGGGGCGCTCCGCGCAGCGAAATAAAGGAGGAGGCGCCCTCCCGGCGCCGGGGGACATTCGCTGCGCGGAGTGCCTCGCCGCCCCGATCCCGCCCACACGACAGCCCGCATCCGATTCGTCATTACACTCGACGAATGAACGACTTGGCCGGTAAACACTTCGTCCTGGGACTCTCCGGCGGCATCGCCTGTTACAAGGCGGCCGAATTGTGCCGGGCGCTGATCAAGGAGGGTGCCACGGTGCAGGTGGTGATGACCGAGGCGGCGGAGCAGTTCATCACGCCGGTCACGATGCAGGCACTGTCGAACCGGGTCGTGTACACCTCGCAGTGGGATGCGCGCGAGCCGAACAACATGCCGCACATCAACCTGTCGCGCGAGGCCGACGCCATCCTGGTCGCGCCCTGCAGCGCCGACTTCATGGCCAAGCTGCTGCACGGCCGCGCCGACGAGCTTCTCAGCCTGATGTGCCTGGCGCGCCCCATCGATAAGGTGCCGTTGCTGCTCGCCCCCGCGATGAACCGCGAAATGTGGGCGCACCCGGCCACGCAGCGCAACATGCAGCAACTCACGGCCGATGGCGCGCACATCCTCGGCGTGGGCTCGGGCTTCCAGGCCTGCGGCGAAACCGGCGACGGCCGCATGCTGGAGCCGCCCGAGCTGCTGGAAGACATCATCGCCTTCTTCCAGCCCAAGCCGCTGGCCGGCAAGCACGTGCTGGTGACGGCCGGACCCACCTTCGAGGCCATCGACCCGGTGCGCGGCATCACCAACCTGTCCAGCGGCAAGATGGGATTCGCCATCGCGCGCGCCGCTCGTGAGGCCGGCGCCCAGGTGACGCTGGTCGCCGGCCCGGTGAGCCTGGCGACGCCGCGGGGCGTCAGCCGCATCGACGTGAAGTCGGCGCTGGACATGCTCAAGGCCACGCAGCCGCAAGCCGAACGCGCGGACGTGTTCATCGCGACCGCGGCCGTGGCTGATTGGCGCCCGGCGAATGCGTCGGACCAGAAGATCAAGAAGGACGGCTCCGGGCAGACCCCGCAGCTCGCCTTCACCGAAAATCCGGACATCCTGGCCGCGGTCGCGCAATCGGCCCGCGCGAAATCGGGCGCCTTGTTCTGCGTGGGCTTCGCGGCGGAGAGCCATGACCTGCTAGCCAACGCCCAGGCCAAGCGGCTGCGCAAGGGCGTGCCGCTGCTCGTGGGCAACATCGGACCGGCCACCTTTGGCGCCGACGACAATGCGCTGCTGCTCGTCGATGACAAGGGAACACGCGAGATGCCACGCGCCTCCAAGCTCGACCTGGCCCGCCAACTGGTGGCCGACATCGCACAAAGACTATGAAAATCGACGTCAAGATCCTCGATCCCCGCATGGTGGACCAACTCCCCAGCTACGCCACGCCCGGCAGCGCCGGCCTGGACCTACGCGCCTGCCTGGACGGCCCGCTCACGCTGGAGCCCAACGCCTGGCGCCTCGTACCCACCGGTATCGCCATCTGGCTGAAGGACCCGGGTTATGCGGCCATGATCCTGCCCCGCTCGGGCCTGGGGCACAAGCACGGCATCGTGCTGGGGAACCTCGTGGGCCTGATCGACAGCGATTACCAGGGCCAGTTGATGGTGAGCGCGTGGAACCGCAGCGATGTGGCGTTCACGCTGCAGCCCATGGAGCGGCTGGCCCAGCTGGTCATCGTCCCGGTGGTCCAGGCGCAATTCAACGTGGTCGATGAGTTTCCCGCCACCCAGCGCGGGGAGGGCGGCTACGGCTCCACGGGAAAGGGTTGAGCCATCGCTTGGGGCCGCTCGGCGCTGGGCTGAGCTGAGCTCATCGCGGCGTCGCGCCAATCGGCAGCTTCCTACAGCCTGCCGAGCAGCTTCCTACATGGACGCGCGGCATTCACTGCGGTACAGGTGGGCGGGGTGGCCCTTTAATGGTTACACGAGGCGGGCCGTCGGCCTTGCCGTGTGACTTGAAAAAGGAGATTCCCATGCGTTCAACCCGTCTCGCTTCGGTCGCCACCGGCAGCGCGCTGGCTGCGCTGCTTGCCGCTTGCGGCTCCGTGCCGTTGTCGGGCCCGGTCAGCAGCTATCCCTCCACCTATCCCTCGGCACCGGCCACCCTGGAATACGGCCGCGTGACCAACATCGAATTCTTCCAGGGTGGCACCACCGCCCGCGGTGTGAACGTGCCGGGCGCCATCATCGGTGCGGTGGCCGGCGCCGTGATCGGCAACGTGGCCGGCCGCTCGGTCGGCGGCAGCAGCACCCGTGACACTGCCGCCGTGCTCGGCGGCGTGGCCGGCGCGGCCATCGGCAGCCAGGCGGGCCAGGGCGGCACCACCACGACCAGCCCCGTCTATCGCGTCAGTATCCAGACCGACCAGGGGGTGATGCGCACGTATGACGTGCCCGCCACCGGCGACCTGCGCATCGGCGACCGCGTGCGCGTGGAAAACGGCGTGATCTATCGTTCGTAACCGGAGACTCCCATGCGCTCACCCACTCGATTCCTTTCCATCACCGGCGCCACCGTGCTGGCCGCAGCGCTCGCCGCCTGCGGTACGCCCGAACCGTACGGTGCCGGCAACTACCCCGTGTCGCAGCCGGCGCCGGGTGCGACCTATCCCGCCGGCACGTACGCGAGCCAGCCCGGTTATGTGGAATACGGCCGCATCACCAATGTGTCGCTGGTGCGCGCGGCCACGGGGCCGAGCAGCAGCAGCGGCGCGGGCACCGTGATCGGCGCCGTGGTGGGCGGCGCGCTGGGCAACCAGGTGGGCAGTGGTGGCGGCCGAGCGGCTGCCACCATCCTGGGCGCAGTAGGGGGCGCGCTGGTGGGCAACCGCATCGCGAACAATACGGCCCCCAACTACGCCACCACGGGGGCTGTGTACCGCGTCTCGGTGCAGACCGATTCCGGCCAGATGCGCACCTATGACGTCAGCTCCACCGGCGACCTGCGCCCGGGCGACCGCGTGCGCATCGAAAACGGCGTGATCTACCTGGCGTAGCGGCCGGGCCTGCCTAGCGCGTCAATGCAGCGTGGCGTCCGGCGGGGCGTCGCGCTGCACCTTGAAGAAACCGGTGCCGGCGGTGCCGCGGCCGATCTCTTCTTCGGTCGCTTCGCGCACGCTTTCCACTTTCAGCCGCAAGCGGATGGCGATGCCCGCGAGCGGGTGGTTGCCGTCCAGCACCACGTGATCGGGGTAGATTTCGGTCACGGTGTACAGCACGTCCCGCGGCGCCTGCGCGCTCGCGCCTTCGGGCAGCCCCTCGAAGGCCATGCCTTCCTCGAGCTCGGCCGGAAACAGGCCGCGCGGCTCCAGGAACACCAGTTCCTCGTTGTAGTCGCCGAAGGCCTCTTCGGGCTCCAGGTGCAGGTCGATCTGGTCCCCGGGCTCGTGGCCTTGCAGCATGGCCTCGATCTTGGCCAGCAGGTCATCGCCGCCCACCAGGAACTCCACCGGCTCTTCCAGTTCGTCCAGCACCTCGCCCAGCGTGTCTTTCAGGGTCCACGTCAGGCCCACGACGCATTGTTGTGTGATTTCCATAGGAGAATTATCCCCTCCCATGGATATACACCAAGCCCTGCCGCTCCTGGGCGGCCTCTCTCCCCGCCAGTTCATGCAGCGCCACTGGCAGAAGAAGCCGCTGCTCGTGCGTGCCGCCATTCCAGGTTTCCAGCCGCTGCTGCCCAGGCAGGAATTGTTCGGACTGGCCGCGCGCGACGAGGTCGAGTCGCGGCTGGTGGCGCAGACCGCCAAGGGCTGGCAATTCAAGCGCGGGCCGTTCGCACGCCGCGCCATCCCGTCGCTTTCGGCGCCCCAATGGACGCTGCTGGTGCAAGGCGTGGACCTGCACGATGCCGCGGTGCATTCGCTGCTGCAGCAGTTCCGCTTCGTGCCTGAGGCGCGGCTGGACGACCTGATGATCAGCTACGCCACGGATGGCGGCGGCGTGGGGCCGCACTTCGACAGTTACGACGTGTTCCTGCTGCAGGCGCAGGGGCAGCGCCGCTGGCGCATCGGCCGGCAGACCGACTTCACGCTGCGCGATGACCTGCCGCTGAAGGTGCTGGCCAACTTCGAGCCCGAAGACGAGTACGTGCTCGAGCCCGGCGACATGCTGTACCTGCCGCCGCGCTATGCGCACGATGGCGTGGCCGAAGGGGAATGCCAGACCTACTCGATCGGCTTTCGCTCGCCGGGCCGGGGCGAGCTGGCGCGCGAGATGCTGCAACGCCTCGCCGAAGACGCTCAAGAGGCGGTGGGCGACAAGGTGTACCGCGATCCCGCGCAGCCCGCCACCGACACACCGGGCGCGGTGCCATCCGAACTGGCGCGGTTCGCCCGCGATGCCATGCTTGCCGCCCTGAAGGAGCCCGCCGCGCTCGATCGGGCGCTGGGCGAGTACCTCACCGAGCCCAAGGCGAATGTCTGGTTCGAAACCGCGCGCGTGGGCAAGGCGCTGGCCGGCATCGCACTGGACCGCCGCTCGCGGATGATGTACGACGCGCGCCACGTGTTCATCAACGGCGAGAGTTACCGGGCTTCGGGCCGCGACGCCGTCCTGATGCGCGCGCTGGCCGACCGGCGCAGCCTCGCCGAGGCAGACCTGTCGCGGGCCAGCGATGGCGCTCGCTCGCTGCTGCGTGCCTGGTGTGAGGCGGGGTGGGCGCACGCGACGCGGGAGGCCACGTGACGCCAGCATCGCCCGATGCCGCCGCGCCCGCGGGCCTGCCCTCGGGGCGCTTCACGGGGCGCGAGGCGTTCGGCCAACTGGTGCGCGATGCCCTGGCTGGCGCGGCGCGCGAGGGCTGGCGCGAGATCATTCTGTGCGACGCGGATTTCCAGGACTGGCCCCTGGGCGAGCGGGCGGTGGCCCAAGCGCTGCAGGACTGGTCGGTGTCGGGGCGTCGCTGCACGCTGCTCGCGCGCCGCTATGACAGCGTGGTCCGCAGCCATGCCCGCTTCGTGACGTGGCGAAGCCGGTGGAGCCACATCATCGAAGCGCGGGCTTGCCCGTCGGCCGATCCGCTGGACTTGCCCAGCGCCATCTGGAGCCCTGGGTGGGTGATGCAGCGGCTCGATCCCGAGCGCTGCACCGGCTACTGCGGCAGCGAGCCCGAGCGGCGGGTGTTGCTGCGCGAGAGCCTGAACGAGTGGCTGCTGAAGAGCTCCCCGGCGTTCCCCGCGAGTACGCTGGGGCTGTGAGAACCAGGGATATCAGGGGAGCCACGTAAGGGTTTTCAGGCTTGCACTAATCGTCATATAATTTCCGGCTGAGTAGCACGAGCTCGAGTCCGTGCTGTTCAGTCACGCGGCCATCCTGGCGGCACTGACAATTTCCGGAAATTGTTTTTCTCTCCCCCATAAAAGGAAACCTGAAATGAAGAAATCGCTCGTATTGGCGACCCTGATTGCAGCCGCAGCCCTGGCCGCTTGTGGCAAGAAGGAAGAGCCGGCACCTGCGCCCGCACCGGCCCCCGCCGCTGCTCCCGCCCCGGCCCCCGCTCCTGCTGCTGCCCCGGCCGCTGACGCTGCTGCTGGCGCCGCTTCCGCCGCTGCTGGCGCTGCTGCTGCCGCCGCTGGCGCTGCTTCCGCCGCTGCTGCCCCGGCTCCCGCCGCCAGCGCCGCCAAGTAATCGGTTCTCCGGTTCCTTCAAAAAGCCGCCCTCGGGCGGCTTTTTGTTTTGGGGGTGGCGGTGATCAGGCGGTGAGCCAGCCGCAGCCTGCCGGGCCGTCAGCGACGTGCACGTCGGCTTCACTGCAGCCCATCGCCGCCGCCAGGGCCTGCCGCGCCAGCTCAGGCCGGTTGTTCTGCTCGCTCAGGTGGGCCGCCACGACCTGCTGCAGGCCGCCCGGCACCAGCGCCTGCGCGATGGCGGCAGCCGCATCGTTGGCCAGATGGCCCCAGTCGCCGCCCACGCGGCGCTTCAGGAAGGGCGGGTACGACGACGCGGCGAGCAGCTGCGGGTCGTGGTTGCACTCGAGCAGCAGGCTGCGGCAGGCCTGCAGGTGCTCCAGCACATGGCTGCTGGCGTGGCCCAGGTCGGTGAGCACGCCCAGGCGCACGTCGCCATCGGTGCAGGTCAGTTGCAAGGGCTCCCGCGCATCGTGAGGGACGGTGAACGGCCGCACCTGCAGCGCGCCCAGTTCTATGTCCACCGAGTCGCAGGCGATGCGCAGCAGCCCGTCGAAATCGGGCTCACCGAGGGCAACGTAGGTGCCCTGGCTCATCCATACGGGGATGCGCTCGCGAATGGCGAGCCGGCGCGCGCAGCCGATGTGGTCGGCGTGCTCGTGGGTGATGAAGATAGCGTCGATCTGATCGGCCAGCATGCCGGCTTGGCGCAGACGGGCATCCAGCTGGCGGATGCCCAGCCCGCAGTCGATCAGCAGGTGCGTGAGCCGGGTTTCACTGCGCGCCTGGACGACGGTCGCATTGCCCGAGCTGCCGCTGCCCAGGCTCTTGAAACGGATCAATTACTTCAGGTCGTCCGCAATCACCTGCACGATGCGCTGCGCATTCGCCGAGGTTTCGGGCGCGCCGCTGGCATTGAGCACCGAGACCGTGGTGGACTCGCCCTGGCTCTTCACGCTGATGCGGTACTTCAGTGGCGCCGCGTCCTTGCTGGAGGAGCTGAACAGTTTGGAGAGGAAACCACCTTCCTTCTTGTCCGCGTTCGGTTCCACGTAGCGCACGAAGTATGTGCCCTGCGCACGGTCGCGGTCTTCCACGGTGAAGCCGGTGCGGTCCAGCGTCAGGCCCACGCGGCGCCAGGCGCGGTCGAAGCCTTCGTCCACCTGCACCACGGGCTGGTTGCCCACCGTGGCGACGCGAGCGGTGGGTTTGGCCACGCCCGAAGCGAGCAGCGCCTTGGACTGTTCAGCCGGCACGCCGAGTTTGACCATCAGGCGGCGCAGGAACTCGGTTTCCAGCTCGGGGTCGGTGGGGCGGGGCTGCCAGACCGTCTGGTCCTTCTGCGCGGTGCTGTACACCTCGATCATCCCGCGGTGGCTCACGTAGATCTCGGTGCCGCCACTGGCGCTGCGCTCCAGGCGGGTGCGGAACCTGTCGCGCTCGGACGTGGAGTAGAGCGAATCGAGCACCTTGCCCAGCGTGTTGCGGATGAAGTCCTGCGGAATCTTGGCGCGGTTCTCGGCCCAGTCGGTTTCCATGATGCCCAGGCTCGACTGGTCGAGCGTGAGCAGGAAGCCGTTCTCCTGCCAGAACTCGCGCACCGGCCCCCACAGCTGGTCGGCCGGGCGGTTCACCACCAGCCAGCGCTGCGTGCCCGCGCGCTCGATACGCACGTCACCCAATGTCGAAGCCGCGGTGGGCGCGCCCGGCGCGGCCTGGCCGACCTGGAAGCTGCTCGCGGTCACGGCGCCGCCGGGAACGGCATAGCGCGAATCGCGGGAGAGCTGGCTCAGGTCGGGCGGCACCTCGAGCGACACGCCCTTGCCCGCGCTCTTGTAGTCGATCTTTTCGCCGTCCAGCACGGAACAGGCGGAGAGCGCGGCGCAGATCGCCAGAACGCCGAATTTTGCAGATTGCTTCACGTCATCCCCTCAGGATTGGGTCTCTTTGGATCAGGCCAGCAGGCCGCTTGCGCGCAGCGCTGCTTCCACCACGGCTTCGTTGGCCGCGGCCAGTGGTGTCATTGGCAGGCGCAGCGTGCCGCCGCACAGGCCCATGCGGGCCATCGCCCACTTGAGCGGGATCGGGTTGGCCTCGACAAACAGGTGCCGGTGAACCGGCATCAGCTTGCGCTGGATTTCCATGGCGCCGCGGGCGTCGCCGTTGACGGCGGCCACACACAGCTCATGCATCAGGCGCGGCGCGACGTTGGCCGTGACGCTCACGTTGCCCTGGCCGCCGCACAGCATCAGCGCCACCGCGGTCGGGTCGTCGCCGGAGTACACGGCGAAGCCTTTGGGCACGTCGCGGATCAGCCACTGCGCACGTTCGATGTTGCCGGTGGCTTCCTTGATGCCGACGATGCCGGGCACCTCGGCCAGGCGCAGCACGGTGTCGTGCAGCATGTCGGCTACCGTGCGGCCCGGCACGTTGTACAGCACGATTGGCAGGTCGCCCACGGCTTCGGCGATGGCCTTGAAGTGCTGGTACTGGCCTTCCTGGGTGGGCTTGTTGTAGTAGGGCACCACCTGCAGCTGGCAATCGGCGCCGATCTTGCGGGCGAACTTCGCCAGCTCGATGGCTTCGGCCGTGGAGTTGGCGCCGCAGCCCGCCATGATCGGCACGCGGCCATGGGCCTGCTCGACCGACACGCGGATGATCTCGTGGTGTTCCTGAACGTTGACCGTTGGCGACTCGCCGGTGGTGCCGACGACGCCGATGCAGTCCGTGCCTTCGGCGATGTGCCAGTCGATCAACTTTCGCAGGGTGGGGTAGTCCACGCTGCCGTCTTCGTGCATCGGGGTCACGAGGGCCACGATGCTGCCTGTAATCGGTGTCATGTCGAAAGTTTGGTCCGGAAACAGTGATTCTAACTAGGCGGTGCGAAGCCGCCGTAAAGCTGGCCGCGAGGATGGGATCTCGCGCACGGCCGCGATGCGCTGCACGAAACGGGGCGGCTCATCCAAAAAGCCGTCTTCATAGGCGACCACCCGCAGCCCCTGGCAGGCCTGCAGCAACTCGCCCGGCTGAAGCAGGAAGTCCGGCCGCGAGGGCTTGCCCACGGTCTCGTTGCCGGCGGCGAAGGTTTCGTAGATGAGCATGCCGCCCGGGGCCACGCTGCGGACGATGGCCGCCAGCAGGGGGCGCCAGAGGTAATTGGTGACAACGACCCCATCGAAAGCGCGGCCGTCGAAAGGCCAGGGTCCATTCTCGATGTCCGCCATCACGGTCTCGCCCAGTGCCGCCGCAACGGCGATCGCTTCCGGCGAGCGGTCCACGCCGGTGACCGGATGGCCGAGTGATGCGAACCAGCGCATGTGGCGGCCCGCGCCGCAGGCGACGTCGAGCACCGCGCCGCCGGGTGGCGCGAGGTGCGACCATTGCCGCACCCAGGGGGAGGGGGATTCCGTGCCGTGCATACGTGGGGCCTCAGCGCGTCTAATTAAAGCAGGCCCAGAGCTGGTCGGCGAGCGCGACCCCGATTTCGGGCCGGGTGTACAGCCAGAACACAGCCGCCAGTGCGGCAACGGCCGCGCCGTGGGCGAGCAGAGTGCGTGCGCGCAGGCTCATCCGATGGCCCCCTGGGGCACGCGGCCCCGTGCGATCGGCGCTTCGCGCACCGGCAGATTGACGATGGCCGCGAAGACGCCGAGCGCGATCGCGACGTACCACACGATGTCGTAGCTGCCGGTGCGGTCGTACAGCAGGCCGCCCAGCCACACGCCCATGAAGGAGCCGATCTGGTGGCTGAAGAACACGAATCCGCCCAGCATCGACAGGTGCGCGACGCCGAAGATCTGCGCGATGGTGGCGTTGGTCGGGGGCACGGTGGACAGCCACAGCAGGCCCATCACGCAGGAGAACACATAGACCGACATCGGCGTGAGCGGCGCCCAAAGGAACACGGCAATAGCCGCCGCGCGGCCGAGGTAGATCGCGGCCAGGATCTTGCGCCTGGCGAGCTTCTGCCCGAGCGTGCCCGCGATGTAGGTGCCGAACACGTTGAACAGGCCAATCAGGGCCAGTGCGTAGCTGGCCACCTGCGGGGACAGCCCCTTGTCCTTCAGGTAGCTGGGCATGTGGACGCCGATGAAGACCACCTGGAAGCCGCACACGAAGTAGCCGGCCATCAGCAGCTGGAAGCTCGGGTACTTGAAGGCTTCGCGCAGCGCCTGCAGGATGGTCTGGTCGCGCTGCGGCGCCATTCCGCCGGCAAAGCCGGGCTCGCGCATGCCCAGCGCCAGCGGCGCGATCAGCAGCACGCACAGGCTCAAGGCCAGCAGCGCCTGCTGCCAGCCGAAGTCCGAAATCAGGAAGCCCTCCACCGGCACCATGAGGAACTGGCCAAAGGAGCCGGCCGCCGCCGCGACACCCATGGCCCAGGAGCGCCTGGCGGGATCGATCTGCCGGCCGATCACGCCGTAGATGACGGCGTAGGTGGTGCCGGCCTGCGCCGCGCCGATCAGGATGCCCGCCGTCAGCGTGAACAGCAAGGCATCGGGCGACAGCGCCATTCCGGCCAGCCCGGCAGCATAGAGGCCAGCGCCGATGACGAGCACGCGGAACGCGCCGAACCGGTCGGCCAGCATGCCGGCGAAGATGCCGAAGACGCCCCACGACAGGTTCTGGATGGCAATGGCGAAAGCAAAGGTCTCGCGCGTCCAGCCCTGGGCCTGCGTGATGGGCAGCAGCCAGAGGCCGAAGCCATGGCGGATGCCCATGGAGAGGGTCACGATACCAGCGCCGCAGGCGAGAACCTGGGCCATGGACAACTTCGGGGTGGCGCTGGACAGCATGCGGCGACTGTATCGAAAGGCCCGCCGCCATGCTTGAAAAAGGGCTGACGGACCCGTTGATCTTTTCGGGCTCGATTGATGTGAGATGAGCATTAATCAACGATGGGCTGTATATTCATACAGCCAGCCACAACAGCGCGACTACAATCCACCCTCCCATGGCGACCAAAACTGTTCCCGAATATTCCGAAGCCTCGATCCGCGTGCTCAAGGGCCTGGAGCCCGTCAAGCAGCGGCCGGGCATGTACACGCGCACCGACAACCCGCTGCACGTCATCCAGGAGGTGCTGGACAACGCGGCCGACGAGGCCCTGGCCGGGCACGGCAAGCGCATCAAGACTACCTTGCACGCCGATGGGTCCATCAGCGTCGAAGACGATGGCCGCGGCATTCCCTATGGCCTGCACCCGGAGGAAAAGGCGCCGGTGATCGAACTCGTTTTCACCCGCCTGCACGCGGGCGGCAAGTTCGACAAGGGCAAGGGCGGGGCCTACAGCTTCTCCGGTGGCCTGCACGGCGTGGGTGTCTCCGTCACCAACGCACTGGCCAAGCGCCTCGAAGCCACCACCCACCGCGAGGG
>DATILF010000114.1:0-7605 GCA_035476755.1 Ramlibacter sp. | reverse complement strand
TGGTCATGCTGTCGTCCACGGTGGCGCGAATCGCCATGCCATGGATGGGCGTGCCCGGCGGCATCACGCCTTTTTCGCTGCGCTGCAGGGAATAGGTCTTCGAATCCGTCAATTCCGCCTCTATGTCCCACAGCCCGTCCTCACGGTGATAGCCGCGGAACTGAACGCTGCGGGTGTGGATGTGGGTTCGTGGCTGGGCCGGCGGCAAGGGCATGGAAGGGCTCGGTGAGGGAAACTGCCCCATTTTCTCAGGAGATGGCGCAAGGCGCAGGCGCGAAGGGGATTTTGTCATTGCGGATCGAGTGCGCAATGACAAATTTCTGGGTCGCCCCCTACCCGCCCGCCTTCTTGACGGTGTGCCCCCTCGATTTGAGCCAGGCCATGACTTTCTCGCAGTGATCACCCTGCACTTCGATTACGCCGTCCTTCACGGTGCCACCCGAGCCGCAGGCAGCCTTGAGTTGCTGACCGAGTTGCACGAGGGACGCGACATCCGCAGGCACGCCGCGAACGACCGTGACGGCCTTGCCACCCCGGCCCTTGGTTTCGCGCGAGACGCGGACCACGCCGTCACCGGGCGGTGGCGCGGCATCGGCGCGCTTGCACTGGCATTGCGCAATGGGCTTGCGGCAGGCGGGACACATGCGGCCGGCCTCGGTGGAATACACCAGGCCGCCGCTGGAAGAGCGGCTCTTCACGGGACAGGTGCGAATCAGCCTTCCAGGCGCTTGGCGGCTTCGCGCTTGCCCATGCCGCGCAGGCCGGCGATGGCCTCGAGCTGCTTGGCGCGCGGGCGCGTCTTGCCGCCTTCCCACTTGTACACGGACAGGGCCGAGACGCCGAGAATCTTGGCCAGGGCCGCGGCCGATAGGCCCAGGCGCTGGCGCTGCGCCGCGAAGCCCTTGGCGCTGAAGCGGATCTTGCCGGCCGATTCGTCGGCCTCGGCCTCGGCACGGGCCTCGGGCGCCGCGCGCTGACCGGCCTTGCCAAGGCGCTTGACCTGCTGCTCCAGCGCCTGCATACGCCGCTTGAGGTCGGCAATTTGCGTGCGATATTGGGAAATCGACTTTTTCAGGGCCTGGGTTTCGCCCCGCACTTCCTTGCGGGACACCCGTGAAATTTCGCTCTTGAAAACCGTTCCGATATTGGGCATTTGGATGTATATAAAGCTTGCGGCCGGTTGGCTACCCCCGTTCTGCGCAGGGGCTGGCATCCGCTGTTTATTATGGGCCTCCCGGCCCGCATCTTACCGCCGGGCCGTCAGCCGTGCGTGCCAACACGCCGAAAGCGTGTGCCCCGTGGCCGCTGCGCCCGCCTACGCGACGGCGCGCAGCGCGGGCTTTCCGCCCGTGCGCAGATCGATCACGCTCGTTGGCAACTGATACGCCCGGTCGTCGAACAGGTCCACGCCGCAGATCAGGTTTTCTATCCAGTCGAAGAAGTCGTTGATGGCCTGTTTACCCTCGATGGGCGCGCCGTGCTGCGGCACCAGCATGCGGATATCCAGCTGGCGGGCCATCTTCACCCACAGGCGCAGGATCTTGTTGGACACCATGTAGCGGCGGTGAAAGCCTTCCATCTTCCTGATGTGCGGCTTGAGGTCCGTCACCGGCTTTGCCGCTTCGGGCCCGGTCATGAGCGACACGCCCAGGTCGCCGGTGAAGAGGATGCGGCTGACCGGGTCCCAGAAATGAAAGTTGCCCTCGGAGTGCATGAAATGCGCGGGCAACAGCCACAGCTCGCTCTGGCCCAGAGGCAGCCGCCCGCCCGCGTCGGGCACGCCAATCACGCGATCCTCGGTCTTGCCGACCTTGGTGAAGTGCGGCGCGAAGCGCTCCCAGATGCGCGAGATCACCAGCTTGGCCTTGGTGGACGTCATCCAGCGATCGAGCGAGGCGATGATGTCCGGGTCGGCGTGCGACGCGATCAGGTAGCTCATATGCTGCGGCGAGCAGTAGCGCGACAGGGTGAGGAACAGCTCGTTGTAGGCCAGGTTGCCACCCGGATCGATCAGGGCGCCCACGTCGTTGTCGACGATGAGGAACTGGTTGCACTGCACGGCCTGCTGGTCTTCCTCCACCAGGTCGGTGAACATGATGCAGGCATGGTTCTCATTGCGAAACAACTCGATGGACATGGTGAAACCTTGAAGGGATAGAACGGATGCGACCACTGTAGATGGGCCGGTGGCTCGTCCTGTTGAGCCACATCAACCGGGCGAGAACCGCTGCGGCGCCTCGACCGGGGAGCCGCTGTTGGCGGCCTCCCGCCACAGGGCCAGCAAGGGGTGGGCCGCGGCCCACGCGGCCTCGCTGTCATGCGGGTTGGCCTGGCACTGCAGGTAGATCAGCCCGAGACGATGCGCCATGGCGAAAGGTTCGGCGTGCGCGGCCGGGTCTTGCGCGACCCCCAGCAGCACCGGGGGTGAGACCAGGCCGCCGCAGGCCAGTGCCACCTTGTGCAGCAGGGCCAGGTCGCGATCGGCCTCGCCGCACAGCAGCAGCAAGAGGTGCGAGTAATCGGGAATGAACGCGCGGGTGAGCGGCAGCGCCAGGCCCTTGCGCGCCATGGCGATCACACGCAGCATTCGGTCCTCCTCGGCGAAATCCACCAGGTCGGTGCCCACATCCAGGTCGCGCGGGCCGGCGAACCGCCGGTGCACCACTTGCTGGCGGGTCTGGCGCGACAGCCACCGCACCAACTCGAACGATGTCGAGCCGGCGGCCGAGCACACCAGCACGCGCTGGAATGCGTCCGGGTCGGCCTGCCGCGCTGCGCCTGGATGTTCCATGGGCGTGGAAATCTGCCGCCAGACGGCGGGCGGCGCATACTGCAGCCCCGCCTCCATGCTGCGGCGCAGGTGCATCACGCGTCGCGCCATGTGTGCCGGATCGTCCGCGCACTGCACGATAGCCATCGACCAGGGCCCCGCCAGCAAGCGCGGCCCGCGGCTGGAATGCACGATGCGCATCGAGTGGTGCCGGGGATCGGCAGCCACGCGGTCCATCAGGCGCAGCAAAGCTTCGCCCGGCCCCTCTTTCCACTGCACGAACCAGCCCGCCTGGTAGAGCAGCGCGGTGTTGACGCCCATCGGTTCGTTGTGGCGTACGGCGGCGGCGCGAATGCGTTCCATCTCCGCATAGACCGACCCCGAAACAGCGGCCTGGCTGGCATACACGATGCGTGCCACCGGTGTTGGTGGGGAAGCAAAGCTTGCCCCCTGTGTGAGTTCCTGATCCTCCATGGGAAGCATCGTGCCCGGATGAGCTGGCCACCCACTTGCGAAATGTCAAGATGACTTCAATGGGCGGACATTCCGCGCGCCAAAGCATGCGACTGACGCCGATTGCATGAGTTGTCCTGCACGCACGGCGCCGGGCCTGCGCCAACAATCCCAGACGTTTTCTACCTCCGGGAGGCTCGGGTCATGTTTACATCCTGGTGGGGCCTGCTCGCCCTGGCCCTGGTGGTGGTCCTGGGCATCGTCATCTGGTCGATCCGCCGCCACCGCGACCCCGAACTGCGCATCGATTGCGACCAGCCGATCGACCGGCTCATTCCCTCCCTGGCCGGCCTGACGCTTGGCACCGCCGTGCGCGGCAACTCGGTGGAGGTGCTGGAGAACGGCGCCTTCTTCGACCTGCTGATCGAGCGCATCGAGGCGGCGCAACGATCGGTGCACTTCGAGACCTTTTTGTGGAAGCAAGGCGCGCTGGGGCAGCGTGTCGCCGATGCTCTGTCGGCCCGGGCGCGCGCGGGCAAGCAGGTGCGCGTGATGCTGGACGCCACGGGCTCGCGCAAGGCCGGCCGGCAAGCCGTCCAGCAGATGCGCGATGCCGGCTGCCGGGTGGTGTTCTTCCACAAGCGGTCGCTGCGCAATCTGGGCGTGCTGAACGACCGCGATCACCGCAAGATGGTCATCATCGACGGCTGCGAGGCTTTCGTCGGCGGCCACTGCATCGTCGATGAGTGGCTGGGCAACGCGGAAGACGGCAGGCACTATGCCGACGTCAGCGTGCGCCTGCACGGCCCCATCGTGCACAGCATCCAGGGCGCGTTCAGCGAGAACTGGGCCGGCGAAACCGGTGAGCTGTTCGTGGGCGACGACGTGTTTCCCGAGCTTGCACCGGCCGGCAATTCACTGATCCACGCCGTCTTTGCCAAGCCGGAGAACTCCGCGCCCACCGTCAAGATCCTGCACCACACGGCGATCTGCCTGGCGCGCAGAAAGATCTGGATCCAGAACCCCTATTTCATCCCCGAGCCCGACGCGATCAAGGCCTTCGGCCAGGCGGTGCAACGCGGTGTGGACGTGCGGGTGCTCATGCCCTCCACCAGCGGGTCGGACAACCCCATGGTGCAGCACGCCGGTCACCGCAATTTCGAAAACCTGCTGAAATGCGGCGTGCGCCTGTTCGAGTACCCGCACACCTTGCTGCACCAGAAGATCATGACCGTGGATGGCGTGTGGACCGCCATCGGCTCCAGCAATTTCGATGACCGCTCCTTCGAGACCAACGACGAAATCACGCTGGCTATCCTGGACGATCAGCTCACCCCGCGGCTGGACGCCATCTTCGAGAAGTACGTGAGGCGCGCCCAGGAGGTCCAGCTGGAGCGCTGGCAGCAGCGTGGCAACTGGCACAAACTGAAGGACAACACGTTTTACCTGATCAACGAGCTGCTGTAGGCCAGCTTTCTACACCGCCAACAACATCTGCATCAGATTCGGCACGCCCCGCCCCTGGTGGTAGCGGTCCCGGCCCAGGTCGGTGCAGGTGTCCAGCAGCACCTTCTTCACTTCATCGGGCCTGCCCCGGAACTCGCGGCGCACGGACAGGAATGCCGCGAGCAGGCCGGACACGTGCGGCGCGGCCATGCTGGTGCCGCTCTCGCGGTAGTACAGGTCGCTGGCGTTGCGGTAGCGCGAGTTGCACGAGCAGATGCGCTCGCCGGGTGCCACCACGTCGGGCTTGCCGCGGCCATCCGAGGTGGGGCCACGCGAGGAGAAGGATGAAATGCCGTACAGGTGCGGCTTGTCGGCGTTGACCGAGCCGACGGCGATGCAGTCCTCCAGATTGGCCGGGTCGCCGATGGACATGGCCGTGTTGATTTCGGTCTCGCCCCCGGGCGTCTGCACCCTCAGTTGCCCTTCGTTGCCGCAGGCCACCACCACCATCACGCCGGCACGCCACTGGCGGCGCAACTCCACGCAGATGGGCGAAAAGCCGCAGCCGTACACCGTGCTGTCGAACGGCCCGCCCAGGCTCAGGTTGATGCCATGGATAGCCAGGCCATCCGCCACGTTCTCGTTTTGCTGGGCGATGTGGTCCAGCGCCTTGATGATCCAGGCGTCTTCCCCCTCGCCCTTGTCATTGAGCACCTTGTAGATCACCAGCCGGGTCTTGGGCGCCACGCCGCGCTCGGTGCGTTTCACACCGGCCTGGAGCACGTTGCTGGCGTCCCCCGCAATGATGCCGGCCACGTGCGTGCCGTGCCCATCCGGGTCCTTCGCTTTCGCCGGATCCACCGGCACCGGCGCCCCGCGTTTCGTGCAATCCCACACTGCCTCGATCACCGCATCGGGCATTCCCGTCCTGAAGTGCGGGTGGTCGCCCCGGATGCCGGTGTCCAGCACAGCCCAGGTGATGCCCGCGCCATCGGCGCTGAAGCTGTTGAGCGCGGCATCGGCCTTGATCACGCGCATCGAGCGGTCGGTGAACTTGGCCTTGCGCGAGCTTTGCCACACGGCATAGACGCGCATCTCCTTGTGTGCCATGCCCACCAGCCGCAGCTCGGGCGCCGTGAGGCGCGCCGCGACGAAGCGGCGCAACGGGTCGATCACGGCGGCATCGGGGTCGTCCACCAGCTGCGCCAGCTGCTGGGCGGCCTGCTGGATGCGGTGCTCCAGCTTCAGGGGTGGCAGCGGCGCGGTCGGTGTGCGGCGCAACTCCTTGCGCTCGCTGGCTTCCATGTCCTGCCGTTCAAGTTCGGATTCATAGAGCGCGTTGTAGCCTGGCTCCAGTACCTCGATCAGCACCGGATGGCGCTGCCGCGACGGCGCCGCGAGAGTTTCGGCCACATCGCGCGCCAGCACGAACCGGGACAGCACGTCCAGCCGCATCGCATCGTTCACCGCCCTGCGCACGCTGGGGTGCGCCAGGTAGCCCACTGCCGAGTGCGGATTGAACCCCCATACGCGGCGGCTGTGGGTGTTCAGGATCACCTCATCGTCGATGGCCACGCGGGCCGACGAGAAGTCGTTGGCCAGCTGCTTGTCCATGGCCACCGGGTCCAGCGGATCGGCGAAGTTCTTCCACATCCGCACCGGTGGCGGCATGCCCGGCTCCGGCTCCAGGAAATCCTGGATCTCGTCCAGGCCCAGCGGCGAGCCCAGGGTGATGAACGCCGCCAGATCCACATCGGCCTCGCGCAGCAGCGACAGCAGCTCGTACGCGATGATCGTGCCCTGGCTGTGCGCCACCAGCGTCACCGCGCGGCCCTTGGGCAAGCGCGCACGCAGCCGGGCGCGCATCTTGTTGCGCATGCCGGGCTTGAAGAAGTAGGCCGCCGTGTCGCCGATGAACGCCTGGATGAAGGCGCGGCTGATCGGCTTGCGGATCACGCCCGGCAGCGGCAGGATTTTCTTGCCGACGCCGCCCGCGGTGGGCGCCGTTTCGCCCAGCCGCTGCAACAGGGCCTCGGCAAGAGCCTGCGCCTGGCCGTTCTGCGGCGACACGCCCGCGTCCTGCAGCACGGCGCCCGCATCCAGCGGCCGCAGGGCGCTCGATCGCACGGAGGGGCCTTCCGCCGGCCCGATCGTTCGCACCAGGTCGGCCCAGTACGCCATGCTGCTGCGGTCGCCCATGTCGCGCCCGAAGAGCGCCAGGTCCCAGTCGGCTTTCAGGGTTTCGGGTGAGGCGGTCTGCCCCACCCCATGGACATACACCACCACGGAATCCTGCGGCTCGGATGCTTCATCGGTGGACTGCCTGCTTTTTTTGGCTGTGGACATGGCGCTCTCCTGCGCGCAATGTGCCGCAAGACGGGCGGCTTGTCACCGCCACTCAGGCGCTTTCTCGCGTTTCCACCTAGTCAGGTTGCAGGAGAAGGCGCGGGGCCGCACGCGCCCGATGGCACCCGATCGCACCCTCAGGGCTCGATCGTCGCCACCACCTGGAAGCCGCCATTCGCGGCGGGCCGAACCACCACGCCTTCAGACGACGCGGTGCCGACGCCGGCCAGCGCCTGGATGTTGACCTGGTGCGTCACCGCCACCAGAACGCCCGGGCCGCGCCAGCGCGACAACAGCTCGCGGGCCATCGCGGTCTGCCGCTCGCGTGCTTCGGGGGACTGCCGGAAAAAGGAGTTGAACGCCGGCTCGTCGCGCACCTGGCTGCCGAACGCCAGCCGTGCTGTCTCGCGGGTGCGGCACCATTGCGACGTCAGCACCGCGCCCACCTGGATCTTGCGGGCGCGGAACTGCTCACCGAGCCTGCGCGCCTGCGCCCTGCCCTGATCGTCCAGGTTGCGCTGAGTGGCGCAGTCGTCGGCCTTGAACGCCGCGGGGTCGCCGACGCCGGGCGCGGTGGCATGACGAAACAG
>DATILF010000113.1:0-4671 GCA_035476755.1 Ramlibacter sp. | reverse complement strand
GACGGCAACGGGCCGGTCGATGCGTCGCTGAAGGCCATCGAATCGCACGTGAAGAGCGGGGCCGAGATGGTGCTGTATTCGGTCAACGCGATCAGCGGCTCCACGGAGAGCCAGGGCGAGGTGACGGTGCGCCTGCAGAATTCGGGCCGGGTGGTCAATGGCGTGGGCGCGGACCCGGACATCGTGGTCGCCTCGGCCAAGGCATATCTGAGCGCTCTCAACAAGTTACAAAGTAAAGCTGATCGAGTGGCTGCACAAGGCTAAGTACATTCCCTATAATTTACATGTCTAATTAGGAAAGTTACATAAGTCGTTGATCTTGCGTAACTTTTTCCGGTTGAGTAAACTCTGCGCGTCCTTGTTGCGTTTTTGGGAGATCGTTGATGTATCTGAAAGCCTCTGCGCGATGAACCTCACTCTCAAAAGCCTCCTGAATACGGTCGCGCTGGCCGTGCTGGTGGCGGGCCTGGCTCCCGCGGTCGCGGATGCGGCCCCACGCAAGGGCACCGTCGCGAAAAAGGCGATCGAAAGCAAGAAGCGCGTTGCGCGTTCCTTCAGCGCCAAGCGGGCCGTGCGCATCGCCACTGTGCCGGCACGCCCCTCGTTCGGCCAGCTGGCAGGCTTGCATTCCGTGCAGGACCAGCTCGACCTCAAGTCCAGCGTCGCGCTGGTGATCGACCAGGACACGCGTGAAGTGCTCTTCAGCAAGAACGATTCGGCCGTGCTGCCGATCGCTTCGCTCACCAAACTGATGACCGGCCTGATCGTCAGCGAAGCCAAGCTGCCGATGGACGAGATGATCACCATCACCCAGGACGATGTGGACACCGAGAAGGGCAGCAGTTCGCGCCTTCGCGTGGGCGCCATGCTCACCCGCGGCGAACTGCTGCACCTGGCATTGATGTCCAGTGAGAACCGCGCCGCGCATGCGCTCGGCCGGACCTACCCCGGTGGCCTGGCGTCGTTCGTCTCGGTCATGAATGCCAAGGCCAAGATGCTGGGCATGAAGGACACCCGCTACGTCGAGCCCACGGGCCTGTCCAGCCAGAACCAGTCGAGCGCGCACGATCTCGCGACGCTTGCAGGCACCGCCTACAACGACCCGGTCCTGCGTGAATACTCCACGTCGCCGGGGCACCAGGTCGCCGTCGGCAACCGTACCCTCCAGTACAACAACACCAACCGCCTGGTGAAGAACCCCGACTGGGAGATCGGCCTGCAAAAGACCGGCTACATCTCCGAAGCCGGCCAGTGCCTGGTCATGCAGGCGAAGATCGCCGGACGCAAGCTCATCATGGTCTTCCTCGATTCAGCCGGCAAGCTCAGCCGCATCGGGGACGCCGAGCGCGTGCGCCGCTGGGTAGAGACCAATCCGGTGCCGGCCGGCGTGACCACGGTCATCCGGCAAGTCAACGGCTGAGGCGCACCAGCGCCCACGTGAAAACGGCCCCGATGGGGCCGTTTTGCATCAGATTCAAGCGGCCTGGATGCCGGCAAGCTTGTGGCCCAGCGCCGAGGAGATCTCGTTGGCCGTGGCCTGCAGCTTGTTCAGCCAGCCTTCGTCAAGGCGGTCCGCCGGCGCGGAGATCGACAGGCCGGCGATCAGGCGGCTCTGGTCGTCGTAGATACCGGCTGCCATGCAGCGCACCCCCAGCTCCAGCTCTTCGTTGTCGCGCGCGATGCCGTATTGGCGGGCTTTGGCCAGCTCGCGCTCCAGGATCGGCAATTGGGTGATGCTGTTCTTGGTATGGCCCGACAGGCCGGTGCGTGTGGCGTACGCCCGCACGCGCTGCGGATCGTCGGCGGCCAGGAAAAGCTTGCCGGTCGAAGTGAGGTGCAGGGGCGCGCGACCGCCAATGGCGCGAACCACCTGCATGCCCGAGCGTTCGCTGTAGGCGCGTTCGACATAGACGATCTCGTCGCCCTGGCGCATGCTCAGGTTCACCGGTTGCTGGATCAGCTTGTGCAACTCGCGCATCGGTGCCAGCGCGGCATCGCGCACGTTCAGCCGGCCCTTGACCAGGTTACCCAATTCCAGGAGGCGCATGCCCAGCCGGTAGTTGCCGGCCTCCGGACGGTCCACGAAGCGGCCCGTGGCCAGGTCGTTCAGGATACGGTGGGTGGTGGAGGGGTGCAGCCCGGTTCGCTCGCTGATTTCCTTCAGTGACACCGCCTCCTCGCGGGAAGCCAGCACATCGATAAGGGCGAACATGCGTTCGATCACCTGGATGGTGGGGGTGACGGGCGCCCCCGGGTCGGTTTTTCTCATGGCAATCTCGAGGATGGTTCCTCAAGATTTTATCATGTGAAATTCAAGATCGCAGCGCGCGTTCAGGCGGGGTCCGTCGGGCCGGCGGTCCATTGGCCATCCAGCAGGACTTCGTGCGGCAGGAATCGCGATTTGTAGTTCATCTTCGCGCTTTGCCCGATCCAGTAGCCCAGGTACACGTGCGGCAGGCGCAGGCGCTTGGCCTGGTCGATCTGCCACAGCACGCTGTAGGTGCCGTAGCTGGCGGCGGCATCGGGTTCGTAGAACGTATAGACCGCCGAGATGCCGTCATTGAGCACGTCGAGGATGGAGACCATGCGCAGCGTGCCGGGGCTGCCATCCGCGAGCGTGTCGCGGAACTCGACCAGGCGCGAGTTGACCCGGCTTTGCAGCAGGAACTGCGTGTACTGGTCGATGCTGTCATGGTCCATGCCGCCGCCGGCGTGCCGGCCGGTCTGGTAGCGCAGGTACAGGTGGTAGTGCTCGGGCACGAAGCACAGCTTGAGCACGCGCGCCTGCAGGTTCTGGTGGCGTGTCCAGGCGCGGCGCTGGCTGCGATCGGGCTGGAACTGGTTGGCCAGCACCCGCAAGGGCACGCAGGCGCGGCAGCCGTCGCAATACGGGCGGTAGGTGAACATGCCGCTTCGACGGAAACCCGTGGTCACCAGGTCGGAGTAGGCGTCGTTGTGGATCAGGTGGCTGGGGGTAGCCACCTGGGAGCGCGCCTGCTTGCCCGGCAAGTAGCTGCACGGGTAGGGCGCCGTGGCGTAGAACTGCAGGGTCTGTAGCGGGAGGTCCTTGAGGTGTGTCACGCTGAAGGCTTCGGCGTCAGAAGTTCGCACCAGTATACGGGGTCGAATCGCCACGACGGAGCAGGTTTTTGGGTGTTGTGTGCGACTTGCGCCACAAATTCGGCTCGGGGGATCTCCCGCGCGCCCAGCGACGCAAGATGCTGCGTGTTTTGCTGGCAATCGATGACCGGGATGCGGTGGTGCAGGCAGAAGGCCACGAGCCCGGCCAGGGCGATCTTCGACGCGTCGGGCAGGCGCGTGAACATCGATTCGCCAAAGATTGCCTGGCCAAGGGCCACGCAATAGAGGCCACCCGCCAGACGACCATCGATCCACGCTTCGACGCTGTGCGCGTGGCCGGCCCGGTGGAAGGCCTGGTACGCCCGCACCATGGGCGGCACGATCCACGTGCCCGACTGGCCGGGCCGCTGGCTGGTCGAGCAGGCGTGGATGACATCATCGAACGCGTGGTCGATGCGCACTTCGAGACGGCCATCCTGCAGCAGTTTCGCGATCGTCTTGCGCAGCGACCGGTGCAGCCTGAACTCGCGGCTGAACAGCACCATGCGCGGATCGGTGCTCCACCAGAGAATCGGCTGGCCATCGCTGAACCAGGGGAAGATGCCGCTGCTGTAGGCGCGGTGCAGGCTGTCGACGTCGAGCGCGCCGCCCGCGGCCAGCAGCCCCGGCGCGGGCTGGCCGGCGTCCCATGCATGCGACGGGTCGGGAAAGGCATCGCCGGGATCGAGCCAGGGGAGGTTCATGCGGACGGCGGGCGGGAAAAGCGGTGAGGGTCTGCCGCTTATCTTGGCATGGTTTCCGGGCGGCGTGGCTCCAGTATCATCCGTGCGCATCCCGAGGGCCCCGGTAGAGGGCTGCGGATGTTCGTCAGCCGGGGCTTGCCCCAAGCCCTTTTCAAGAGGATGAAGCTTTGACTCAGCGTGCAGCGGTGATGGGGTGGCGGGACAGGCTGGCGATGGTGGTGAGCCGCCCGGCGGTGCTGGCGCTCCTGGGTGGGCTGATCTTCCTGGCCGTGTTCCAGTGGCGGTACGCGTCGATCAATCCGGACTTGTATCGGTACCGCGACGACGGCGTCATCACACTCAGCCACGCGAAGAACCTGATCGATTTCGGGTTCATCGGCGTCAACCCGTCGGGTGAGCGCGTGGAGGGGTTCTCGGCGCCGCTGCAGTTCCTGGTGTATGCGCTGGTGTACGCCGTGAGCGGCCTGGGTTTCACGGGCTTTGCCGATTTGCAGACCGCGGCCGCCACGTTCGCGCTTGGCGCCATGTTCGTCTTGTTCTTCGCAGGCAGGCCAGTGTTCGCCCTGGCAGCCTGTGCGGTCGCAGCCGTCGTGCTGACGGCGCTGGCGTCTTTCATGATCTGGCACGGCTCGGGGATGGAAAACGCGCTGACGCACGTGGCGCTGCTGGGGACCGTCTTCGTGCTGTACGACTTCGCTCGCAAGGGCAGGGTGGACCGCCGCTGGGTGGTCGTTCCGTTCCTGGCCAGCATCACGCGGCTGGAAGGCATCTATCACGTCGCGCCCCTCATCGTCGTGTTCTGCCTCTACTGGCACGGTGCGCGAAAGGATCGCGCGGCCCGGGACTT
>DATILF010000112.1:0-18362 GCA_035476755.1 Ramlibacter sp. | reverse complement strand
GTCGAGCACGTTCGCATCAGCCTCGTGCCCGGGACGCAGCGCCACGGCGGCGCACACGGTCTCGCCGTAGGCATCGTCGGGAATGCCGAATACCGCCACCTCCAGCACGGCGGGGTGTCCGGCGAGGGCGGCCTCGACTTCCTTGGGGTAGATGTTCTCGCCGCCGCTGATGATCACGTCCTTGCGGCGATCGACGATGGTGAAGAAGCCTTCGGGCTCCACCCGCGCCAGGTCGCCCGAGCGGATCCAGCCGTCCTGCACGGCCTCGCGCGTGGCGGCCTCATTGCGCCAGTAGCCGATCATGCCCATGTGGCGGTTGTCCACGATGACCTCGCCGACGCCGCCGACGGGCACGTCGCCGCCTTCGTCGTCCACGATGCGCAGACGGCTCAGCAAGGCCTCACGGCCCGTGGTCTGTGACCAGCGCTCATGGTCCGCTGCGCGCAGCACCGCCACCATGCCGCATTCGGTGGAGCCATAGATCTGCGTGAAAGCCACTTGCGCAAACACCTCGCGCGCCTTCTCGAGCACGGCGGGCGCGATGGGCATGGAGCCGTAGAAGATCTTGCCCAGGCAGGCCAGGTCGCGCTGGGGGGTGGATGGATCGAAGGCCAGCGCCGCGATGGTGGTGGGCACCAGCACCGCCCAGGTGATGCGATGCCGCTCCACCACGTCCAGCACGATGGCGGGCTCGAAGCGGCCGCGGTGCACCACGCCGGTCGCGCCCAGGTACAGCGCCTGGTTGAGGGCCATGTTCATGCCGGCCAGGTGGAACATGGGCGCCGCCAGCAGCGTCACTTCGTCGTGCGTCAGGCCGGCCTCGATGGCCGTGGCCGAGAACATCCGGAACAGCATGGCGTGCGACATCAGCACGCCCTTGGGCGCGCCGGTGGTGCCGCTGGTGTAGAGCAGCATCGCGGGCGCGGTGGGGTCGACCTCGATGTCGGGCGCTGTCGCCGGCTGTTCCGCGCAGCGAAAGAACGCGTTACGCGGGGAGATGTCGCCGAAGGTCCAGCAGCGCGGGGCCTGGGGCAGGGCGGACAGTGCCGCATCCACCACGGCGTCGAACATCGGCTCGGCCATCAGCACCACAGCCTGCGAGTCGGCCAGGGCCTGTGTCAGTTCGCTGGCCGTCAGCCTGAAGTTGAGCGGCACCACGATGGCGCCGCACTTGGCCACGGCCTGCAGCACCACCGCGTAGTCGATGCTGTTGTGGCCGAGCAGGGCCACCCGGTCGCCGGGCGCCAGGCCCTCGGCCAGCAGTGCGTGGGCCAGCCGGTTCGACTGCGCGTCGAGTTCCGCATAGCTCATCACCTCTTCGCCCATCACCAGCGCCGCCTTTTGCGGGCAGCGCCGCGCCTGAGCGCGCGAAAGATCGCCAATCACCAGCACCTGGGCTCCTCGTTGTTGCCGGCGATTGTGGGCGCGTGCGTGGGATGGCGCCGTCCTCCGCACAGAGGACAGGCGTGGCGGCGCTACGCCGCATCAGGGCAGCCGTCCCCCGGTGGAGAGGGCTAGTAAGCCGTGGGCTCCAGCAAGCCGTAGTACTCGTGCAGCTGCTGCAGGAAGAGCACGGCTTTTCCCTCGACGGCCTTGAGGGCCGTGGACCAGGTGGCTGCGGGGCGCCCGCTCAGCTTTTCCATGGCGTCGCACTGCCACACATCGGCGGGCCGTTCGCTGCAGATCTTGGCGTAGCCCACATAGCCAGCCTCTGTTTCCACGGCGTACGCCGCAACGTAGTGCCCCAAAAAAGGGCCTGTGATTCTCTCCATACTTCCCAACTCCGTCCTGCCGGGATACATGCAAGATGAATGCCAGGGGGCATGACGTGTCATGACGTGCCATGACATGGCTTTGGGCGGCGCCGCAACGGCCGGCCCGTGGCCTCGCGCCGTCTCCTCCATTCGGATGAGAGTGGGGGCGGTTCACCTTGTAGGACGGCCGGGTTGGGCCGTATATTCGCCCAGCCGCAGTCCAACAAGAACATCAGCCCCAGGCGGCGCGGGCCAAGGAGGGTTTCCGTGCATACCAAGCATCGCACCGCGCGCGTGATCGGCCTTGCCGTGGCCGCTGCGTTCCTTCACGGCTGTGCCGTCAACCCGCTGGTTCGCTGGGACCCGCCGCCGGCCTCCCCCGGCGCACCGGCCATGACGCTGGACCCGGGCAAGGCCTATGCCGCCCGGGCTCGAGCCGCCTACCAGCAAAAGATCTACCAACAGGTGGGCCTGTCCACGGACCTCAGTTCAGGAATGATCACGCTGGGGGCCATCGTCGCCGCGCTGGCGGCCGGCAAGGCGCACCGCGACGCGATCCTGGGCGCCACGCTCATCGGAGGCACCGCGTTCACCCTGGGCACCTGGAACCTGGACAAGCGCAGGCTGCTGGTGTACCAGGGCGCGGTGGCGGGATTCAACTGCGCCGAGCGGGCGGTGAGCCCCTTGAACATGTCGGCCACGGAACTGGACGACCTGCGCGACCAGCTCCAGGCACTGATCGACGCTTCGGCCGACGCGAACGCGGCCATCGGGGCCACCGAAGCGGCACTGAACGCCTGGATCGCCGCGGTCCCCAACGCCGACAAGACGCTCGTGGCCCAGTACACCGCGGCGATTGCCGCCGCCGAACAGGTGCTGGTGGCTGCGGGGCAGGCCCAGGCTTCGGGCTACGCATTGCACTACCAGGCGCGGCGCGCACCCGACCGCCTCATCGAGGCCGTTCGCAAGATCGACCAGGAGGCCGACGCCGCGTTGATGGAGACGCTGGGTGACCTGAACAAGGTCCCCACGGTGATTGCGGGCCTCGCCGGGGCGGCGGGTTCGATCGCGCCCGGGTCCGGCGTCGGGCAGCTGTTCACCGATGCGCTGAAAAACGCGGTTCCGACGGGCTCAGCCGCGGACGAGGGCGAAAACGAGGGGCTCTCCGGTCAACCCGGCAAGGCGGCGCCAAGGAAGAGGGTGGCTGTGCCGCCCGCGGCGCTGCGCACCGCGGCGGCCAACATGCAGTCCGCGGTGCGCGCGCTCGTGGTGGCCAGCACGCACGTGCAGGCCCACTTGAGCGCCTACAGCGCGGCGCTGCAGTCCGACACGCTCGCCGATTGCGGCCTGGGTGCGATCAATTTCGCGATGAGTCTGGACCCGGCAAAACTGGTCGTGACGAACAAGGCGGGGACGTACACCGTGTCCATCCGCGGCGGCAAACCGCCGTATGCGGTGCGGCAAAACGGCGCCGATGTGGCCGGTATCACCGCCAAGGGGCCAGACCGCATGGGCGCCAGCTTCGATGTGAAGATCGAGGGCACGGTCGAAGACAAGGCCATCGCCAATTTCAACGTGGTGGACTCATCCGACCCGAACAAGTCGGTCCCGTTCGCCGTGGAGGTCAAGAGCGCGAGCGGTGCGGGCGCCGGGGAGCAGGAGAGCCTGCGCGGCCGCCATTTCCGGCCATCGCTCGCGCCTGTGAGGCCCCCCAAGCCGGCTGCTGTGCCGGCTTCGGGAGCGGGTTCCACCGCGCCCACCCTTTCCGCCGACGCGAAGATGCTCGATGTGCTCAAGACGGCCCCGGCCTTCCAGGCGGGGGGCGTGCAGGTGTCGTACCCAAGCCTTCCCACCCTGCAAGGCGGCAAGTTTGTCGTGACCGTCGCCTGCAGCCAGCCGCCCAAAACGCCGAATGCCTGTTTGACCCAGGCGGAATTGCGCTCGGGCTACCTGGCGGCGCTGGGCGGCAAGGCCAACGACGTCAAGGCCATCGAATTCCGGCAGTTCCCGCCGGGCCCGTGTGTCTGCGCGCCATGAGGGCGTCGCCCGCGCGGCCACCCGCCGCTTCGCGGCAGTGGTCGCGCCATACCGAGCGCGCATCGTTGTCGATGCGGGACCCGATGCTCAAGCAGGCCATCGCCGCGTATGAGGCGATCGATGACCTCGCCCTGAAGCTCGAGCTGGCGCGCGAGATCGCACTCACGCGCGGCGCCGAGCTGACGCTGGCCTACCGCAACGTGGTCATGGTGGCTTCCGGTTTCAAGCGCAAGAAGAAGGCCGGCAAGCAAGCGCTGCTCGAAGTGCCTTGCGTCATCCTGGTGGTACGCCGCAAGGTGGCCAAGGCGGATCTGGCCCTATCCGCTGCGCAATTCATTCCGCGCCATTTGCTCGCACTGGCGACATGGCAGGGTGAACGCGTGCTGGTGGCCGTGCCCACCGATGTGCAGGCTGAAAGCTTTCATTGGGCGGGCGCGGCACAATCGTTGCGCGAGATCTACGCGAATCCGCCGGCGGACGAGTACGGGGCGCTCGCCGCGCTGGTGGACGTGCGCGAGAACGGGGCGACGCAGCGCTATGGGCTCACGGCACAACATGTGCTCTCGCCGAATTTCGTGGCCGCGGGCACCAAGGCCCGCAAGGGGCGAGTCGTCGATCGGGCGGACGGCCGGCCGCAACCCGCCAGCGCACCCAGCATCGGACGCAGCTCGAAGGTCGGCGGTGTGATCGTCGAAGGCCCGAGCCGCAAAAGCTTCGATGCGCAGCTGATCGAGCTGGACGACGAGACGCAGGCGGCCCGCATGCTCGGAAGCCTGCCCCTCGACCCGAATGAGCCCTTTGTCGCCGGGCATCCACGCTTGGCGGCGTTGATCGCCCAGGGCCGTCCCTTCGAGATCCGGGTGGCCGACAACCATCCGCTCGTGAGCGGACCGCGCCCGCGCATGTTCGGCCAATTCCATCGGTGGATGCCGCCCACGCTGGGCATCAAATACCGGTCGGCCGATGATGATCTTTTCTTCGTGCACCACGAGGAACTGGTCGAGGTCGAGTGCCTGGGCGCCGATTCCACCATCGGCGGCGACAGCGGCTCGCTGGTCGTGATGTGGCTGGACAATCAGCATTGCACGATCGTGGGCATGCACGTGTCGGGCAGCGGCCCGTTCGCGCGCATGCTGCCCGCATGGCACGTGTTCGATGCGGCCCGCTACAACGGACTGGCCCCGGGGGCCAGCATCCAGCCCGTTCCCATCCCCTGACCTGGAGGCCCCCATGCACTTCGACGGCATTGCGTCACCCTTGTCGCAGCGCGCGCTGGAATTCACGGCCGCCACGCTCCACGCCGATCCCCCCGCGATCTGGGCCGTGCTCAGCGTCGAAACGTCGGGCACGGGCTTCCTGCCGGACCGCCGCGTGAAGATTCTCTTCGAGCGCCACGTCTTCCACCGGCAGACCGGCGGTCGCTTCGATGCGCAGGCGCCGGACCTGAGCCAGGCCACCGCCGGGGGCTATGGCGCGCCCGGGCCGTGGCAGCACGAGCGCCTGGCGCGCGCCATGAAGCTGGACCCGCAGGCCGCCTTGCGCAGCGCCTCGTGGGGGCTCGGCCAGGTCATGGGGTTCAATGCCCAATTCGTGGGCTACGGCAGTGCGGCGGAGATGGTCGAAGCCTTCCGCGATTCGGAGGACCAGCAGCTGGGCGCGATGATGGCTTACGTGCGCAACGCCCATCTGGGCGCGGCGCTCGGCGCGCACGAATGGGCCGCGTTCGCGCACGGCTACAACGGGGCCAGTTTCCAGAAGAACGGCTACGACACCAAGCTGGCGCAATTCCACGCGCGTTACCGCGTCGGCCCCATGCCGAACCTGCTGGTGCGCTGGACCCAGATGGCGCTCACCTTCCTGCGGGTGCCCGGCGTGGGCAGCGTGGATGGATGGTATGGCGACCTCACGCAGCAGGCGCTCCTGCGCTTCCAGGGCGATGCCGGCATCCCGCTCACGGGCGTGCCCGACGCGCAGACCGTGCAACAGCTGGCGAACGGCCTGGGCTGGACCTCGCCGCTCTGACCGCGGCCGGGGCGGCGCGCACGGGTCCGCCCTGTGTTGCACACTGGGGCTGGTCCTACCCGTGGAAAGCTTATCAATGAGTGCCGACCTTGCCCCCTCCTGGCTCATCCGCAGCGCGCCCGTGGCCGCCGCCCAGGCCGCCGGCCGACCGCTCGTGGCGCTGGAGTCGACCATCATCGCGCACGGCATGCCCTACCCGGAGAATGTTCGCACGGCACGGGAGGTGGAGGAGATCATCCGCGGCCTGGGTGCCGAGCCCGCGACCATCGCACTGATCGACGGGCGCATCCGCATCGGCCTGTCCGATGACGAGCTGGAGCTGCTGGGCCGTTCCGGCCAGGCCCACAAGGTCAGCCGCCGCGACCTGCCGGCGGTGCTGGCCCGTGGCGAACTCGGCGCCACCACGGTGGCCGGCACGATGATCTGCGCGGCGCTGGCCGGCATCGAGGTCTTCGTCACCGGCGGCATTGGCGGCGTGCACCGCGGCGCGCAGCTGTCCTTCGACATCTCGGCCGACTTGCAGGAACTGGCGAAAACCTCGGTGGCCGTGGTGTGCGCGGGCGCCAAGTCGATCCTGGACATAGCGCTCACGCTGGAATACCTGGAGACGCACGGCGTGCCGGTGCTCAGTTGCGAGCAGGACAACTTCGCCGCCTTCTACACGCGCGACAGCGGCTTTCGCGCCGACTTCAGGCTGGACGATGCGGCGGATCAGGCGCGCTTCATCCGTACCAAGTGGGACCTGGGCCTGGCGGGCGGCGTGGTCCTGAGCACGCCGGTGCCGCAGGCCGCCGCGATGGCGCGCGAAGAGATCGACGCCCTGACTCAACAGGCACTCGACGAGGCCAGGGCCCAGGGCCTCACCGGCAAGGGCGTGACGCCCTTCCTGCTGTCCCGCATCAAGTCGCTGACGGGTGGCCGGAGCCTGGCAACCAACATCGCGCTGGTGAAACACAACGCCGAGGTGGGGGCCAGGCTGGCCGTGGCGTTGGCACAGGCGGGGCGCGGGGCGGACTCGTAAGCCTGCCCCGCTTCGCCGCTCGTGGGAAAATGGGCCATGTCCCTGGTTCGCCCATCCACCGCCCTGGTCCACACGGCCTTCTACCATTTCACGCCGCTGCCGCAGCCCGAGCAGGTCGCCGCCCACTTGCGCCTGCTGGTGTCGCAGCCACAAGACGACGGGTTGATGGGCAGCATTCTGGTGGCCACCGAGGGCATCAACGGCATGCTGGCCGGCACGCCCGAAGCGGTTGACCGTGCCGAGGCGGCGCTGGTGCAAGACCCGGTATTCGAAGGCGCCTTCACCGGCATGGCCTTCAAGCGCAGTGCGTGCATCACGCCCCCCTTCGGCAAGATGAAGGTGCACGTCAAGAAAGAGATCGTGCCGCTCGGTATCGAAGGGGTGGACGCCCGCAAGACCGGCATCAACGTCAGCCCGCAAGACTGGCGCGCGCTGATCAAGGAGCCCGATGTCGTGCTGCTGGATAACCGCAACAGCTTCGAATACCGCCTGGGGCATTTCGAAGGCGCCATCGATCCGCAGGTCGCCAACTTCCGCGACTTTCCCACCTACGTGCGGGCGCATGCCGCCGAGTGGAAGGCCCAGGGCAAACGCATTGCCATGTATTGCACCGGCGGCATCCGCTGCGAGAAGACCAGCGCCTGGATGCTGGACATGGATCTGCCGGTGTACCAGCTCGAAGGCGGCATCCTCAACTATTTCCAGAAGATGCCGGATGCGCAGCACGATTGGCGCGGCGAATGTTTCGTCTTCGACAACCGCGTGGCCTTGGACACCCGCTTGCAGGAAACCGCCAGCACGCTGGACGACGTGTACCAGGGTGGGCCGGACGGCGCCTGGCGCCTGGAACGTGCCCGGCGGCTGAACCAGGCCACCGAGGCGCTGCCCGACAAGGCGTCGGCCTAGCCATGCTGCCCGTGCGCGACGGCGTCGGCCCCAGCCAGGTGGCGCTGCCGGAAGGCCGCTGGACCTGCATGCTCGACTTCCTGTCGGAGCGCTTCCCGGCGATCCCCGGAGCGGAGTGGAACGCGCGCATGGCGCGTGGCGAAGTCGTCGATACGGCAGGCCAGCGTGTCGGGCCGCAGCAGCCCTACCGGCCCCACGGCAAGCTGTATTACTACCGCTGCGTGCCGCACGAGGCGCCCAACGCGGCGCAGGCGAGCGTGCTGTTCGAAGACGATCTGCTGGTGGTGGCCGACAAGCCGCACTTCCTGCCGGTGACGCCGTCCGGCGACTACCTGCAGGAAACGCTGCTGGTCCGGTTGCGCCGCTCACTCGGTTTGCCCACACTGACGCCTTTGCACCGGATCGACCGGGAGACCGCCGGGCTGGTGCTGTTCGCCAAGCAGCCGGCCACCTGCGCGCTGTACCAAGGCCTCTTTGCCAACCGCAGCATCGCCAAGGCCTACCAGGCCATAGCGCCCAGTGATGCGCAGCTGCAATTTCCCCTGACTCGCGCCAGCGTCCTGGTGCCCGGCAGCCACTTCATGCAGATGCGTGAGGCCTCAGACGATGCCGCGCAAGGCCGCAAGCCGAATGCGCAGACCGAGATCGAGCTGATGGAAACGCGTGGCACGCAGGGGCGCTACCGCCTGCGCCCACTCACTGGCAAGCGCCACCAGCTGCGGGTGCACATGGCCGCCCTGGGGTTGCCCATCCTGGGTGACCGCATCTACCCCGATCTGCTGCCGCAAGGCGGTGACGAGGTGGACAACCCGCTGAGGTTGCTGGCCGAAAGCATTGCCTTTCGTGATCCGGTGACTGGTGAATCACGCAGTTTTTCCAGCCGGCAGCAGCTTTACTTTCCTTCCGCGTCGCGGGATTGACGCAGCGGTGTTTCGGCGCAGGGGCTAACCTTCGTCCGTCCTGAAAGCCTCGATCGCGTTCTTCGCATCTTCCGCTGCATCGGCCTCCAGCTTCTTGCTGCCCCACCGGGGCTTTCCGATGTAATTGGACAGCGCTGTCACTCGCTTGAGTACCTTCCCATTCAGCTTGATCGCGTAGTTGCCGTGCTTGTCGACTTCGATGTCGTAGCTCAGGTTCGCGCCCTTTTGGCGCGTATAGGTGAATATCATCCGCCGATTCTCGCCGAGGCGTCCCGAAGCGAGGCCGCGAGTCACACCTCTGTTACCTTGGCGGTTCGACTGCCGCGATTACCTGGGCATGAGCTGGTAGAAATCCCAGCCGGCGCTACGCCCACCCAGGCAGCCGGCCAGGGTGTCTTCGATGCGCCGCCACATTTCCAGCCGATTGCGCCAGCGGGCGACGGAATGACCTTCGTTGGGAAAAGACAGGTAGTCCACCGGCCGGCCCAGCTTCTGCAGCCCGGCGACGATGTCGTCGGAGTCCTGCCGCAGCACGCGGATGTCGTTGGCGCCGTGGATGACGAGCATCGGAGCGCTGATGCTGTCCACGTGCGACACCGGTGAATTGGCCACCATGCGGGCACGATCCTGGGGCTTCTTCACGTCGCCCAGGAGGGCCTCGAAGTAGTGGCGGTTGCGCCAGAACGGCGGCCAGTTCTCGATCACGCGGGCCCAGTTGGCCACGCCCACCACGTTCACGCCACAGCGCCAATCCTGGTCCTTGCGGATCAGCTGCGCCATGACCGAGAAGCCGCCGAAGCTGGCGCCCAGCACCGCCATGCGCTTGGGATCGGCGATGCCCTGGTCGATGGCCCATTGCGCCGCCTCAGCCACGTCCTTTTGCATGCGGCCGAAATATTCCTCATTGCCCGCCATCATGAACTCGCGCCCGTAGCCCCGGGAGCCGCGGTAGTTCACGCTCAGCACCGCATAGCCGCGGTTGGCCAGCAGCTGCGTTCCATTGAAAGTGGCCGGGCGCCAGAGGTCGCGAGCCCAGGGCCCGCCATGGATCTCCACCACCAGCGGCACGGGGCCCGTGGCCCCGCGGGGCTTGACCAGGTAGCCGTGGATCGTGCGGCCATCCGAGGCGGCAAACGAAAATGGCCGCTCGGGCGACAGCAGGGCCGCGACGTTGGCTTCCTTGGGGTTCAGGCGGGTCACTTCGCCGGTGGTTCGGTCCAGCAGCAATTCCGCCGCGTCGAAATCCCCCTCGGCGCGCAGCACCATGCGGCGGCCGTCGAGCGCGGTGCTTTGCGGGCGGGTGATCACGGGTTCGGCGTCGATCAGCCCTCGCGCCAGGGCCTGCTGCACCGCCCTGCGCACGCCAGTGCCCAGCTGCGCGTCCAGGTAAGTGATCACGGGCAAGCCAGGATGGGCCACGAAAGCGACCGGGCCGCCACGCAGCGGGGGCAGCACCGGGGCTGCCACGTCCACCAGAGGGTCCTGGGCGATCACGGTCTCGCGTCCGGAAGCCAGATCGATCTCCACCAGCGCCAGCTTGTCCCGGCCGATGTTGGAGGCGGCCCAGGCCTTGCCCGCACCCAGGTCAACCCGGTTGAACCAGAACTCGTCGAAAGCCTTCACCGTGCGCAGCAGGCGCCAGCCGCCATCGGGCTGAAGCAGTTCGATCGCCACGTCCGAGCCGTCTGCGCTTCCGAGTTGGCGGGCACGGCCGGCGAGCCGGTGGTCGGCGCCGATCACCCACGAGGTCACATGCCCGTCGTTGCGCGCCACCTCGCGCACCTCCCGCTTCACGGCGTCGGCTTCGAACAGGTCCATGGAAGACCGGTCGCGCCGGTTGCTGGCAAAGAGGAAGCGCGGCGTATCCGGCGCCCCCCGGCTGACGATGTAAGAGCGCACCCCGGGCCAGGGCGTCACTTGCCAGGGTGAGAGGCCCGACTGCGTGTCGATCACCTGGATCTGGGTGTTTTCGTCGCCGCTCAGGTCCTTGATGTAAGCCACGTGGCGGCTGTCGGGCAGCCAGGTGTATCGGATGGTGCCGGGCCTGAAGCGCGGCAGAAATCCGGTAGCAAAAGTCGCCGCGCCGGCGCTGTCCGCCACTGCCCGCACCGCGAGCCCTGCGTCGGTACCCACCGTTTGAGACCACAACAGCCGGGCCCCATCCGGCGAAAGCTGGTAGCCGCCTGCAAAGTCGATGTTGGCCACGAAACGGCGCACCGGGATCAGCGGGGGAAGCTGGGCGGCCCGCTCTGCTTGCACCAGGGCTGGCGCGGTCGGTGCGGTGCTGCAGGCTGATAGCCCGGCCAGGGCCACGGCCGCTGAGAGTAGGGCCACGCGCTTCAAATCCATCAGAGCTCCTGGTTGTCAGCCCCACATCTTGCTTGAACAAGCTTAAGGGCAGCCAAAGCCGCAATGACAAGGGATGGCCGGGACGGCAGCGGTGATCAGGTGCGGGATGACAGATCCAGACCGACTTTCCGGCCCGCCGCGAGCATCTCTGCCCAGGTCGCATCGTCGATGGCGATGCCCTCGCGCTCGCGGTGTGCCCTGGCTTGCCGCTCTGGCTCGCCCGCGATGCGCACGCCTTCCGAGCCGGGTGCCGGTGGGCTCTGTTTCAGCCAATCGACAAAGGCCAGTGCCTCGGTCTCGAAGCTGGCGCGTGTGCCCAGCTTCTGCGGATCGATCAGGATGGTGAGCATGCCGTTCACCACGGCGCGCGCCGCATCGGCCGGCCGGTGCCAGGTGCCGCTGCCGGTGAGCGCGCCGCCCAGCAGCTCACAGGCCACCGCCATGCCGTAACCCTTGTGTTCGCCGAACGCCATCAACGCGCCGAACAGGCCATCGGACTGGGGCACGACGACAACGCCGGGGTCGGTGGTGGGCCTTCCCTGCGCGTCGATCAGGTAGCCCGGCTCCACCTCACGGCCTTCGTTGTAGGCCACGCGCATCTTGCCTTGCGCGACGCGGCTGGTGGCGAAGTCCAGCACGAACGGCTCGCGGCCTTTCAGCGGCACGCCGATGCAGCACGGGTTGGTGCCGTAGCGGCCATCGGCGCCGCCCCAGGGCGCGACCACAGGCCGTGAGAGCACGTTCACGAAATGGAGGGAGACCAGGCCATGATGGGTGGCCATTTCGGCGAAATGGCCGATGCGCCCGAGGTGGTGGGCGTTCGCCAGCGCGAGGATGCAGCTGCCGAGTTCCTTGGCGCGCGCCATGCCCAGCGCCATCGCCTGCTCACCCACCATTTGCCCGTAGCCGCGCCGCCCGTCCAGTGACAGCAGGCTGCCGCCATCGAGGACGACCTTGGCCTTCGCGTTGGGCTTCAGGCCGCCTTCGAGCACGGCGTCCACGTAACGCGGGACCATGCCCACGCCGTGGGAGTCGTGCCCGCTCAGGTTGGCCAGCACCAGGTTGTCGGCCACCGCGCGGGCCTCCTCCTCGGTGCTGCCGGCGGCCTCGAGAATGGCGGCGGAATGGATGCGCAGATCTTGCGCCGGGAAAAGTGTTGACATGCGTGCCCCTTGCCCCTCACCCCAGCCCTCTCCCCGCAGGGGAGAGGGCGCAAAGCCCCGGAGGGGAGTTGAAAATCACATCACCGCGCCGACCTGCCAGGGCACGAACTCGTTCTGCCCGTAGCCATGCTGCTCGCTCTTGGAGGGCGCGCCCGACGCCGTGGCCAGTACCATCTCGAAGATGCGCTGGCCCATCTCCTGGACGGACGCCTTGCCGTCGATGATCTCGCCGCAGTTGATGTCCATGTCCTCTTCCTGCCGCTGCCAGAGGGCCGAATTGGTCGCGAGCTTGAGCGAGGGGGAGGGCGCGCAGCCATAGGCCGAGCCGCGGCCGGTGGTGAAGCAGATGAGGTTGGCGCCGCCCGCCACCTGGCCCGTGGCGCTCACGGGGTCGTAGCCGGGCGTGTCCATGTACACGAAGCCGTGTTCCTTCACCGGTTCGGCGTATTCGTACACCGCCCGCAGGTTGGTGGTGCCGCCCTTGGCCACCGCACCGAGCGACTTTTCCAGGATGGTGGTGAGGCCACCCGCCTTGTTGCCGGGCGAGGGGTTGTTGTTCATCTCCCCTTCGTTCACCTTCGTGTAGTGCTCCCACCACCGGATGCGCTGCAGCAGCTTCTCGCCGACTTCGCGTTTCGTGGCGCGCCGCGTGAGCAGGTGCTCGGCGCCGTAGATCTCGGGCGTCTCCGACAGGATGGCGGTGCCGCCGTGCGCGACCAGCAGGTCCACGGCCGCGCCGAGCGCGGGGTTGGCGCTGATGCCGGAGTAGCCATCGGAGCCGCCGCATTGCAGGCCGATGGTGATGTGCGCGGCGCTGCAGGGCTCGCGCATGACCGCATTCGCGTGCGGCAGCATCTCGTTGATGAGGGTGATGCCCTTTTCGACGGTCTTGCGGGTGCCGCCGGTGTCCTGGATGTTGAACACCTTCAGGGTGTCACCCTCGCGCAGGCTGCTGTGGGCGAGCCAGGCGTTGATCTGGTTGGCCTCGCAGCCCAGGCCCACCACCAGCACGCCCCAGAAATTGACGTGGGTGGCATAGCCGGCCAGTGTGCGCTCCAGGATCTGCATGCCCGTGCCCTCGGTGTCCATGCCGCAGCCGGTGCCGTGCGTGAGCGCCACGACGCCATCGACCTGGGGGAAAGCGGCGAGCGCTTCGGGGTGGTTCTGCCGCGAGAAATGGTCGGCGATCGCGCGGGCCGCGGTGGCCGAGCAGTTCACGCTGGACAGGATGCCGATGTAGTTGCGCGTGGCCACGCGGCCGTCTGCGCGCCGGATGCCCATGAAGGTGGCCTCACGGCGCGGCGGCTCCGGTTTTACATCCGCGCCGAAGGCGTAGTCGCGTTCGAAGTCGCCCATCACCAGGTTGTGCGTGTGCACGTGCTCACCGGCGGCGATGGGCTTGCTCGCGAAGCCGATGATCTGGTTGTAGCGGCGTACCGGCTCGCCTTGCGCGATGTCGCGCGTGGCGACCTTGTGGCCGGGCGGGATGAGGCCGCGGATGAGGACGTTTTCCGCCGTCGCGCCGCCCACCAGTTGGCTGCGGGCGATGAGGACATCGTCTTGCGGATGGAGCCGGATGAAGGGTGTCACGGGGGAACTCGTTGGCGTTGTCGGTGGAAGAACTCGGGCAGCCTGTTTCATTCAGGGGTCAAGGCTGGCCGGGACGGTTGGCGCGGCGCCAGCTCGCGCTGAATCGGGCATGCGACTTGTCCATGTGCTGCTGCATGGCGGTGCGCGCGCCCTGCGCGTCGTGCGCGCGGATGGCCGCCAGCACGGCTTCGTGCTCGGCAATGGCCATGCGCCAGGAGGGAACGGTTTCGAAATAATCGCCGAGCCGCTCGAACAGCGGCCCGCGACGCGCGTCCCAGAAAGTCTGCACGGTCTCCAGCAGGACCACGTTGTCGCAGGCCTCGGCGATGGCCGTGTGAAAGGCGCGGTCGCCGGCCAGGGGCGCCACGTCGCGGTCCGCATCCTCTTGCATCATGTCGATGGCGGCGCGGATGGCCTGCAGGTGCTTGCGCCTGGCATGCACCGCGGCCAGCGAGGCGATCTCGCCTTCGATCACGCGACGTGCGCGAATCAGTTCGAGCGGGCCCCACTCGGACGGGGGTACCTTGTTCGAGGCGCCCCTGGCGCGCCCGGCACGCTCCAGCACGTACACGCCGGAGCCGGTGCGCACCTCCACCCAGCCCTCGACCTCGAGCGCGATCAGGGCTTCGCGCACCGAGGGCCGGCTCACGCCCAGCTGCTTGGCCAGGTCGCGCTCGGCCGGCAGCCGGGCGCCGGGCGTGAATTCGCCCGCCGTCATGAGCGCGCGAAGCTGCTCGGCGATCTGCCGGTACAGGCGTTGCGGTTCGACGGTTTTCAGGGGCATGCGGGAATGGCGGGGCCGATTAAGGGTTAGCCGCAAGTGGCCAAGTGGTCAGACCAATTAATATCGCGTCAAAGCAGTGCTGCGGCATCCGGCAAAACCCTGTGCGGGGCTGATCCCCGCGTGACCCATGGAGAAGCGATGAGACTCGAAGGAAAGACCGTGCTGGTGACAGCGGCCGGGCAGGGCATCGGCCGGGCCAGTGTGCTCGCCCTGGCCGCGGAGGGCGCGCAGGTGTGGGCGACCGACGTCAACGCGCAATTGCTTGCCGCGTACGACGGCGTGGAGCGGGTGCGGGCATTGGCCCTGGACGTGCTGGACAAGGCGTCCATCCTCAAGGTGGTGGCGGCCATGCCCGCGGTGGACGTGCTCTTCAACTGCGCCGGATTCGTGCACAGCGGCACGGTGCTGCAGGCCACCGACGAAGAGTTGAACTTCGCCTTGAACCTGAACGTGCGTTCCCAGTTCTGGACCATCCAGGCTGTGCTGCCCCGCATGCTGGCCGCCGGGCGCGGCAGCATCATCAACATGGCCAGCGTGTGCAGCAGCATCAAGGGCCTGCCCAACCGCTTCATCTACGGTACGACCAAGGCCGCGGTGCTCGGCCTCACCAAGAGCGTCGCTGCCGACTACGTGGCCGATGGCATCCGTTGCAACGCGATCTGCCCGGGTACGGTGGACACGCCCTCGTTGCAGGACCGCATCAACGCCAACCCCGACCCGGTGGCGGCGCGGCAGAACTTCATCGCGCGCCAGCCGATGGGCCGCCTGGCGCAAGCGCACGAGATCGCGCCCCTCGTCGTGTTCCTGGCCAGCGACGAATCGGTGTTCGTGACCGGGCAGGCCTACGCCGCGGACGGCGGCATCACCATCTGAATCCAATATTTTGTGCCGGGGCGGCGGCGCCCGGCCGACTTGATCGTCTCCAACAACAAGAGGAACCTCATGAAACTCGTTCGCTATGGCAACCCCGGCAAGGAAAAGCCCGGACTCATCGACCTGGACGGCAAGCTGCGTGACCTGAGCGGCGTCGTGGCCGACATCGGCCCGGCGCAGCTCGGCGGTGTCGGCATGGCGCGCCTGCGCAAGGCTAATCCCGCGAAGCTGCCCCTGGTACGCGGCACGCCGCGTTTCGGCTGCCCGGTGTCGCAGGTCGGCAAGTTCATCGCCATCGGCCTGAACTACGCGGACCATGCCGCCGAATCGGGGGCGCCCATCCCCAAGGAGCCGGTGGTCTTCATGAAGGCCACCAGTTGCATCCAGGGCGCCAATGACCCGGTGATGTTGCCGCGTGCCTCCGTCAAGACCGACTGGGAGGTGGAGCTGGGCGTGGTGATCGGCACGCGCGCGCGCTATGTGGCCAAGAAAGATGCGCTGGCCTGTGTGGCGGGCTACAGCGTGATCAATGATGTGAGCGAGCGCGAATACCAGCTGGAGCGCGGCCCGCAGTGGGACAAGGGCAAGGGCTGCGACACCTTCGGCCCGATCGGCCCCTGGCTGGTCACGCCCGACGAGATCGAGAACGTGCAGCGGCTGGACATGTGGCTGGACGTGAACGGCAAGCGCATGCAGACCGGCAACACCCGCACCATGATCTTCGACGTGGCCAAGCTGGTGAGTTATGTGAGCCACTTCATGACGCTAATGCCCGGCGACGTGATCACCACGGGCACGCCACCGGGCGTGGGCCTGGGCATGAAGCCGCCCACGTTCCTGAAGAAGGGCGACGTGATGACGCTGGGGATCCAGGGGCTGGGCGAGCAGCGCCAGGTGGTGGTGCCGTTCAAGGCCTGAGTCTTACAAATAAATACAACAGAGCCCGATTGCCGGATTGACCTGAGAACCTAAGTTACACAAAATCCCTCCTGCTCAGCTGTAATGGCACGGCTGCAAACAACAACATCAGGAGGAAGTTTTATGGCCGGTCAGGCTCTGGGTATCAGCGGGCGTCTGGAAGTAGGGGAGACCCTGAGGGTCTGGGCATTGGAGCCCCTGACAAGCCTGCAGTGGCAGGCCCTGGTCGGCGGCGTCTGGGTCAACGTTGGCACGGCCAACAGCGAGACCTTCACCATTCCGTCCAACGCGGTCGGCGCGGCCTATCGGCTGGTGGGGACGACCGAGGGCGAGACCTTCATGAGCCCGGTCACGGGCCTGGTGACGCTGGACAGCAAGAAATCCAACGCACCCGTGCTGAGCGGCGATGAACTTGCCATGCTCGGCGTGGAAGGGCCGGGCGAGCGTTCGGTCTTCAGCTGGCTCACGCTGACCGATGCCGACCGCACCAGTTTCGGCGGCGGCTCGCTGCTGCTGCACAACAGCAACTCGCTGGGGAACGGCGGCGACGGGCAGGACATCCTCTCCATCCGGTTTGCCTCTGGCGTCAACCAGTTCAGCTACATCGCCGCCACGCGCGAGCTGCGCTACACGGCAAGCAACGGCGCCACCAGCACCGTCGGCACGCTGGACGCCACGCTCGACGGCCATGGAGCCGACCTGAAGGTCAGCTTCAACAGCAATGCGACGGTCGCCATCGTCGACGCGCTGATCAACAACCTGCAGTACCGCAACGAGGACGACAGCCCGACCGAATCGCGCCTGTTCACCTTGCGCGTGACGGACGGCAGCGGCGCTTCGGCGCAACGCGTCACGGCCGGGAACATTCAGGCCGAACCGGATGCGCCGGTCTTCACCAGCGCCGCCAGCTTCCAGGTGAACGAGAACGAGCCCGTGGTGGGCGTAGTCTCCGCGTTCGATCCGGACGTCGAAGCCGGCGAGCCGCAGGGCATCACCTACAGCATCGTGCCGGTGGAAGGCAGCGTGGACAGCTCGTGGTTTGCCATCGACGCCGCCACGGGCGAGCTTCGCTTCGTGAATGGTCCCGACTTCGAGAGCCAAGCCCATGGCCCGCAGTACAGCGTGCGAATCCGGGCGACCGACAGCAACGGCGGCACCGTGGAGCAGCTGGTCAGCGTGACCGTGCGCGACGTGAACGACGCACCCATTGCGTCGAACCTGCAGGCGGCCGTGTCGGAAGACGGCCCGTCGATCCTGATCGCAAGCGGCGCGTTCGATCCGGACGCCGGCGATTCGCTCACCTACGCCATCGACACGTCGGGCACGATCGGCGCAGTGACGCTGGAAGGCACTTCGTTCCGCTACGACCCGGCGGACCGTTTCGAGACGCTGCGCGCCGGCATGTCGTTCCAGGACACGTTCACCTACACCGTCACCGATACGCAGGGCAATGCGGTGACCCGCACGGTCGCCGTCACCGTGGAGGGCGCCAACGACGCGCCCATTGCCGTCACGCCGACGGGCCTGGTGTCCGAGGCCGGTGCAAGCGGCACCGGCAATGCCTTCGCCACGGGCGACATTTCGGTGCTCGACGTCGATGGCGACGCGATCACGTTTCAAACCAGCGGCCAGGGCCAGTACGGCGCGCTGCTGCTCACCGAGGGCGGCCACTGGACCTACGTGCTCGACAACGGCAATCCCGCGGTGCAGGCGCTGGACGAGTACGAAATGGTCACCGACACCATCACCGTGAATGTCCAGGACGCGCAAGGCGCGACCACGCTCCTGCCGGTCAACGTGCTGATCTTCGGCGCGAACGATGCGCCGACGGTCTCGGACGTGCAGTTCGGCCTGGGCCCCCTCATCGAGTCCGGCCTGGATGAGGCCGGACTGCTGTCCGCCGCGGGCAGCGTGGCGGGTTCCGCCAGCGACCCGGAAGGCGGCCCGCTGTACTGGACCCCGGGCACGCAGCAAGGGCAATGGGGCGCGCTCACCATCGATGCCGCCGGCAACTGGCGCTACGAC
>DATILF010000111.1:0-7997 GCA_035476755.1 Ramlibacter sp. | reverse complement strand
CCGCGCACAGCCGTCACCGGCATGGCCGTATCGAACGACGCCAGCGTGCCGCCCCGTCGAACCGCGAGGGCCAGCAGGTAGGCGTCCGTGACCTGCCGGTGGCCATGCAGGCGGCTGAAGTCCACAAGCGTATCGTCCAGCAGCGACACCTCGTCGGGCCAGAACTCGTGGTCAAGCGCTTCGGCCAGCGCCTTCAGACCCTCGGCGATCTGTTCCGGCGCGGCACGGTGCGTGGCCGAATAGGCCGGTGCGCTCATGATACGGATCACCCCGTTCTCGACGATGGGGCAGGTGGCGATGCGGCGCGGCGCGGCATCAAGCCACTCGTTGGCGCGGCGCGCGAAGACATGCGCGTCGTCCAGCAGCGCGATCAGGACGTTCACGTCGAGCAGGGCGCGCGTGCCGGTGGCCATGTCAGACACCTTCGACATCCTGCAGACCGCGCACGTGTTCGACGGTGATCACCTCGTCGCGCTGAGGCAGCACCGCGAATCGTCCGCCCCGCTTGGCCGCGCCACGGCGCGGGGCGGATGCGGGCGGACGGCGAAGCGACTCGCGTGCCAGCGCCGAGACCACCGCACCGAGCGACTTGCGCTCGCGCGCGGCATGCTCCTTGGCGGCGAGGAGCACGTCGTCGTCGATGTCGAGTGTGGTGCGCATGGCAGAATCCTTGATGTGATGACATCATAGCATCAGATTTTCACTTCGGCCACGCGGCAACTGTCGCTCGCGAACGCCGCGATCCGCCGAACTCCTTCCCGCGGCGGCCTGATCAGCCCTCGTCGCGCACGCGGTACTGCGAAGCCAGCTGCTGCTGAACCGTCGGCGGCACCGCTTCGTAGTGGCTGAAGGCCAGGGTGTAGCGGCCCTGGCCGCCGGTGAGCGCGTTCAGGCGCGACTGGTAGCTGGCCAGTTCCGACAGCGGCGCCTGCGCCAGCACGGCCAGGCCGCCCGCCGAGGACGCGGTGCCGCTTACCTGCCCGCGCCGCGAGGCCAGGTCGCCGGTGATGTCGCCGATGTTCTGCTCGGGCGCGGCGATCTCCACGTTGACGATGGGCTCCAGCACGCTGGGGTGCGCGGCCTGCACGGCGGCCTGCACCGCCTTCTTGCCGGCCTGGATGAAGGCGATCTCCTTGCTGTCCACGCTGTGGTGCTTGCCGTCGTACACCACCACCCGCAGGTCCACGACCGGGTAGCCCGCGACCACGCCGGCCTCCAGCGCCTGGCGCACGCCCTTCTCGACGGCCGGCATGAAGTTATAGGGAATGGCGCCGCCCTTGACCTGGTCGATGAACTCGAAGCCGGCGCCGCGCGGCAGCGGCTCCACCCGCAGAAACACTTCGCCGAACTGGCCGGCGCCGCCGGTCTGCTTCTTGTGCCGGTGGTGGCCCTCGGCCGGCGCGGTGATGGTCTCGCGGTAGGCGATGCGCGGTGGCCGGGTGCTCACCTCGCAGCGGTGCACCTCGGTCAGCCGCTCCAGCAGGGTGCGCAGGTGCAGCTCACCCAGACCATAGACCACGCTTTCGTTGGTGGCGGCCACGTGCTCCAGCCGCAGGCAGGGGTCCTCGCTCACCAGCTTCTGCAGGATGTCGTGCAGGCGCTGCTCGTCACCGCGGCGCTTGGGCTCGATCGCCAGGCCATGCACCGGGATCGGGAAGTCCAGAGGCTTCAGGTGGATGTGGTCGTCCTCCGGCGCGTCGTGCAGCACGGCGTCGAAGTGCAGCTCCTCGACCTTGGCGATGGCGCACAGGTCGCCGGGCAGCGCCCGTGTGATCTCCTTGAATTCCTTGCCCTGCAGCGTGAACAGGTGGCCCACCTTGAACGGCCGCCGCGCATCGCCCACGTAGAGCTGCATGCCGGCGGCCAGCGTGCCCTGGTGCACGCGCAGCACGCCCATCTTGCCGACGTAGGGGTCCTGCGAAATCTTGAAGACATGGGCCAGCACGTGGCGGCCGGGGTCGGGCTCGGCCCGCAGCGCCGTTGCGTCCGGGCCTTCGCCCTTCAGGAACTGCGGCGGGTTGGCCTCGGTCGGGTCGGGCAGCAGCCGCGCGATCACGTCCAGCAGTTCCGCCACGCCCGCGCCGGTGCGCGACGATACGAAACAGATCGGGATCAGGTGGCCTTCGCGCAGCGCCTGCTCGAGCGGCGCGTGCAGTTCCCGCGGATCGACGTCGCCATCGTTCAGGTAGCGCTCCACGAAGGCGGCATCCACCTCCACCACCTGCTCGACCAATGCGCGGTGCGCCTGCGCGACCGAGGAAAAATCAGTGGATGGGTTGTCCTGGGCCATGTTGTAGAAGCAGTCGATCACCTGCTCGCCGCGGCCGGCGGGCAGGTTGACCGGCAGGCATTCACGCCCGAAAGCCGCCTGGATGTCGCTCACCAGCGCTTCCAGGTTCACGCCCTGGGCGTCGATCTTGTTCACGACGATGATGCGGTCGCGCTCGCGTTGCGCGGCCCATTCCATCATGCGCAGCGCCACGGGCTCGATGCCGGCGGTGGCGCTGATCACGACGGCGGCGGTTTCCACGGCTTCCAGCGATGGCAGCGACTGGCCGAGAAAATCGGGCGCACCCGGCGTATCGATGAGGTAGGCGTGCACCCCGCCATGGCTGAAGTGCATCACCGACGCATTGAGCGAGCGCTGCGCCCGCCGCTCCAGCGCGTCGTGGTCACTGACGGTCGAGCCGCGCTCGACACTGCCTGGCGCGCCCAGAACGCCCGCCTTCCAGAGCAGCGCTTCGGCCAGGCTGGTCTTGCCCGCGGTCGCCGGCCCGACCAGGGCCAGCGTGCGAAGCGCGGCAATATCCGCAGGGGTAGGCATGGGCGGCTCCTTGTTTGACGACGGGCCGCCCCTGGCCAAAAACACCCCCTCGGGGGCAGTGAAGCGTGGGAGCGGCTTGCGCGGGGAACGAGCCTGCATGTTAAGCCAGCGCCCGCGCGGCGTGTGGGGTGTTTCTGGCCGCCATGTACTGCTGAGCCATGCCGTGTGGTCCGTCTCCCAACGCGACCATGGAAGCCGTCCTACCATCCCGTCAGTGGGTGCCCGCTAATCTGGGCCGATGGCACTGGACAAAGACCGCAAACCCGCCCGAGAGGAATTCGAGGTGGCCCATCGCACCAAGGAACTGGGGCGCCCGCTGCAGCGCAAGCGCCTGCAGCGGCGGCTGGAAGATCTCGCCGAAAGTCCCGTGACGGCTGCCCGCCACGGCGACGAGCCTTGTGTCGAAAAGGGCTGGGATCCGCCGCCGCGCGAGGACCGCGCCGGCTGACCCGGCATCTCTCCCTGGCCGTCCGATCACCTCCGCCCGAACCCTTCCCACGGGGCAGGATCGCGGCAATCCCACACAGCTGGATACTTTTCGCGTAGGCTGTATCGCCACGGGCGGCCCCGCGCGTCTGGCTGCGCCCCAAGGAGAGGCAAGAACATGGCAACCAAGGTTCATCCCGCGCTCGCGGCCATTCGCAAGTCCGGCGCCGCCAAAGTCAAGGTGGCGTGCAGCGACATCGACGGCGTCCTGCGCGGGAAGTACCTGCACAAGGACAAGTTCGAGGGCGCGGCCGACAGCGGCTTCGGCTTTTGCGATGTGGTGTTCGGCTGGGATTCCAGCGACAGCGTCTATGACAACACGCAAGTCACCGGTTGGCAGCACGGCTTTCCCGATGCGCTGGCCCGGCTGGATCTGGGCACCCACCGCAAGGTGCCGTGGGACGGCGGCATTGATTTCTTTCTGGGCGAGTTCATCAATGCCGATGGCACGCCGTACCCCGTCTGCCCGCGCCAGACCCTCAAACGCGTGCTGCAGCGTGCCGAGAAGCTCGGCTTCCAGGTGATGACGGGCATGGAATACGAGTGGTTCAACTTCCGCGAGACACCGCAGAGCTGGGCGGCCAAGAAGGGCGTGGGGCCCGAGACGCTGACGCCGGGCATGTTCGGCTATTCGCTGCTGCGCGTGAACCAGAACCGCGAGTTCTTCAATGCCCTCATGGATGAGATGCTGGCCTTCGACGTGCCCATCGAGGGCCTGCACACCGAAACCGGCCCCGGCGTCTATGAGGCGGCGATCAGCTTCAGCGAAGCGCTGGCGCAGGCCGACCGCGCCATCCTCTTCAAGACCGGCGCCAAGGAAATCGGCGCGCGTTTCGGCATCATGCCCAGCTTCATGGCCAAGTGGAGCGCGCAGTACCCGGGCTGCAGCGGCCACATCCACCAGAGCCTGTCGGACGGCAAGGCCAACCAGTTCTACGACGCGAAGAGCCCGCGCAAGATGAGCAAGCTCTTCGAAAGCTACCTGGCTGGCCAGGTGGCCTGCCTGATGGAGTTCGCGCCCATGTTCTGGCCGACCATCAACAGCTACAAGCGGCTGGTCGATGGCTTCTGGGCGCCGGTCAAGCCGACCTGGGGCATCGACAACCGAACGGCGAGCTTTCGCGTCATTGCCGGCAGCCCCAAGGGCACCCGCCTGGAGACGCGGTGCCCCGGCGCCGACATCAACCCCTACCTGGCGATGGCGGCCGTGATCGCGGCGGGCCTGCACGGGGTGGAGAAGGGCCTGAAGCTCACCGCGCCGCCCATCACCGGCACCAACTTGGGCGCGGAGAACATCCCGCGCGCGCCGCGCACCCTGATCGAAACCACGCGCAACTTCAGCAACTCGGCGATTGCGCGGGAATTCCTGGGCGACACCTTTGTCGAACATTTCGCGGCCACCCGGGAGTGGGAGTGGCGCCAATGGCTGGACGGTGTCACCGACTGGGAATTGAAGCGCTACTTCGAAATCATCTGATGGACATCCGTCGGCTCACCCCGCAGGACGCGCCGGCATTCCGGGCGCTGCGGCTGCGTGCCCTGCGCGAGTACCCGCGGGCCTTCACATCAAGCGATGCGGAGGACGAGCAACTGCCGCTGCAAGCGTCGGCAACGCGGCTGGGCAGCGACCCGAACCGGTTCTGGGGTGCCTACGAGCAGGGCGAACTCTGCGGCATGGTCGGGCTGGAACGCGAGACGCGCGCCAAGAACCGCCACAAGGGCCATGTCGTCGGCATGTTCGTGGCGCCGGAAGACATCGGGCGCGGTATCGGCACGGCCCTGATGCAGGCCCTCATCGACGACGCGCGCGCCTGCGGGCTGGAACTGCTGGTGCTCACCGTCACCGAGGGCGACGGCAGCGCCTTGCGCCTGTACCAGCGGGCCGGCTTCCGCTCCTTCGGCATCGAGCCGCGCGCCATCCAGGTCGATGGCCACTACCACGGCAAGAATCACATGGTCCTGGAACTCGGGCCTTCCTCATGAGCATCACCGGTTTTTCGTTTCCCACGGCCATCCGCTTCGGCGCGGGCGCGCGCAAGGAGGTCGGGCCGCACCTGCGGGCGCAGGGTTTGACGCGGCCGCTGATCGTGACGGACAAGGCGCTGGGCGTGCTGCCGGTGCTGGCGGAGTTCAGGTCGCACCTGCAAGGCCTGGACGTGGCGGTGTTCGCCGGCGTGTTCGGCAACCCGACCGCCAGTCAGGTGATGGCCGGCGCGAAGGCCTTCAGGGAGCACGAAGCCGATTGCGTGATCGGCTTCGGCGGCGGCGCGGCGCTGGACGTGGCCAAGGTGGTCGGCGTCGCGGCCACGCACGAGGGCCCCATCATCGACTACGCCTGGGACCATCCCCGGGTGCGTGCGATCGAGGCGGCGCTGCCGTACTTCGTCGCCATGCCGACGACGTCGGGCACGGGCTCCGAGGTCGGGCGCTCCGCCGTGATCAGCGAGGACGGCACGCACCTCAAGCGCATCGTCTTCAACCCCAGGTTGCTGGCGAAGATCGTCTTCGCCGACCCCGAGCTCACCCTGGGCCTGCCGCCGCACATAACGGCCGCCACGGGCATGGACGCGCTCACCCACAACATCGAGAGCTACCTGTCGCCCGCCTACCACCCGCTGTGCGACGGCATCGCGCTGGAAGGCACGCGCATTGCCGCGCGCGCGCTCCTCATCGCCGTGAACGAGCCCGGCAACATCGCCGCGCGCGGCGACATGATGATGGCCTCGATGATGGGCGCCATCGCATTCCAGAAAGACCTGGGCGCGGTGCATTCCTGCGCCCACGCGCTGGGCGCCGTGTGCGACCTGCACCACGGCCTGGCCAACGCGCTCATGATCGACACCGTGCTGGCCTGGAACCACGAAGCCGCCGCGGACAAGTTCGACGAGCTGGCCCATGTGTGCCAGGTGTCCGGTGGCGGGACGCAGTTCGTGCCCTGGCTGCGCGCGCTGAAATTCCGGATTGGCATCACGGGCAGGCTCGAGGCCCATGGCGTGAAGCGCGGGCAGATCCCGCGGCTGGTGGAGATCGCCGCCGCCGACATCTGCCACCAGACCAATCCGCGCCCGTGCACGGCAGCGGACTTCAAGCGGCTGTTCGAGGAGGCGATGTAGCATGAGCACCAACGCGTTCACCCCTGCCCTCATCCTGGGCCCCGCGGAACCCGTCCGGGAGCGGGAGCGGCTGAAGATCGGCATCTCGGCCTGCTTCATGCACGCCGACCCGGCCCGGGCCCTGTTCACGGGCAAGACCCTGCAGTTCGTCGAGCAGTCGATCGCCCATTGGGTGATGTCCACCGGCGCGCTCGCCGTGATGGTGCCCAGCCCCACCGGCGCCACCCAGCGAGGCGACGTGACACTGGACCATTACGCGCAGTGGCTGGACGGCCTGGTCCTGCATGGTGGCGCCGACGTGTCGCCGCTCAGCTATGGCGAGAAGCCGCTGCAGGAGCGCTGGGCCGGCGACAGGATTCGCGACGAATACGAGATCGACCTGGTCGCCGCGTTCGAGCGTCACGGCAAGCCGGTGTTCGGCATCTGCCGCGGGCTGCAGCTGATGAATGTGGCGTATGGCGGCACCCTCTACCAGGACATCACCACACAAGTCCCGGCGGCGCTGCTGCATCGCGACGCCACGGTGTACGACCACAATTTCCATACCATCGATATCCGGCCCGGCTCACGCCTGGAGGCGCTGTACCCCGGCACGACGCGGGTAAAGGTCAACAGCATTCACCACCAGGCCATCAAGGACCTGGCGCCCGGCTTCGCGGTTGAGGCCGTGAGCAACGAAGACGGATTGATCGAGGCCATCCGGCGCAACGACCCCGATGCATCCTTCCTGGCCGCCGTGCAGTGGCACCCCGAGTTCCACCGGCCCGGCGCCGACACGCTCGACGACGCGGCGCTGCTGGCCGACTTCCTCGCTGCTGCCGCCGCCAGAAAGGCGCCGCAGGCCTCATGAACACCCTCGCCATCCACAACCCCGCCACCGGCGAGACATTCACCGAGGTGGCGGCCGATGACGAAGCCTCGGTGGCGGCCAAGGCACGCACCGCGCGCGGCGCGCAGCCCGCCTGGGCCTTGCGCTCGCTGCTGGAGCGCAAGGCCTGCATCACCCACTTTCGTGAGGGCGTGGTGCGCGAGCTGGAGCCACTGGCGACAACCCTGACGCAGGAAACCGGCAAGCCGATCGCGATGTCGCGCAATGAGCTCAACGGCCTGCTGGGACGCATCGATTTCTTCCTGAAGGAAGTGGACCGCGCGGTGACCACCGAAACCGTGTTCGACGAAGGCGGCATGAAGGAGCGCATCGAGCATGTGCCGCTGGGCGTGGTGGGCAACATCTCGGCCTGGAACTATCCCTGGTTCGTCGGCTGCAACGTGATCGTCCCCGCGCTGCTCACCGGCAACGCCGTGCTGTACAAGCCGTCGGAGTACGCCACGCTCACCGGGCTGGCGATCGCGCGCCTGCTGCACCAGGCCGGCGTGCCGCAGGATGTGTTCGTGCCGCTGGTGGGCACGGGTGAAGTGGGGGCGGCGCTGCTGGCGCAGCCGCTCGATGGCCTGTTCTTCACCGGCTCGCACGGCACCGGCGCGGGCATCGCCCGGGCCGTGGGCGCGCGCTTCATGAAGCTGCAGCTGGAGCTGGGCGGCAAGGACCCCACCTATGTGTGCGACGACGCCGA
>DATILF010000110.1:0-8620 GCA_035476755.1 Ramlibacter sp. | reverse complement strand
CGTGCCGAGCTGCTGGAAGCCGAATCGCGCGCCTACCACTCGCCGGGCACCTGCACCTTCTACGGCACGGCCAACAGCAACCAGATGCTGATGGAAGCCATGGGCCTGCACGTGCCGGGCACGGCCTTCGTGAACCCGGGCAACGAGCTGCGCGAACAGCTCACGCGCGAGTCGGTGCGGTCGGTGCTGCAAAACATCAAGGCGCGGCGCTACACGCCGATCGGACGCATGGTCGATGAGCGGGCCATCGTCAATGCGATGGTGGCGTTGCTGGCCACCGGCGGTTCTACCAACCACCTTATTCACTGGGTGGCCGTGGCGCGCGCGGCGGGTATCGCCATCGACTGGAACGATTTCTCCGAACTGTCCGGGGTGGTGCCGCTGTTGTCCCGCGTGTACCCGAACGGCACCGCCGACGTGAACCAGTTCCAGGCGGCTGGCGGCCCCGGCTTCGTCATCCGCGAGCTGCTCGATGCGGGCCTGATGCACGAGGACGTGCTCACGGTGCGCAGCGGCGGCATCCGCGAGTACACCCGCGTGCCGCACCTGGGCGCGCAGGGCCTGGCCTGGGCCGACATCGGAGCGTCGCGCGACACGGAGGTCGTGCGGCCGGCGGCGGACCCTTTCAGCCCGACGGGCGGCCTGAAGCTGCTCAACGGCAACCTCGGGCGCAGCGTGATCAAGGTATCGGCCGTGCCGGAAGAACGCCACGTGATCGAGGCGCCGGCCCGCATCTTCGACGCGCAGGAGGAACTGCTGCAAGCGTTCAAGGCGGGTGAGCTGGAGCGCGATGTGATCTGCGTCGTGCGCTGGCAGGGCCCGCAGGCCAACGGCATGCCCGAGCTGCATAAGCTCACGCCCCCGCTGGCGGTCTTGCAGGGCAGGGGATTCCGCGTAGCGCTGGTCACCGACGGGCGCATGAGCGGCGCGTCGGGCAAGGTGCCCGCGGCCATCCATGTCTCGCCCGAGGCGGCGGCCGGCGGGCCGCTGGCGAAGTTGCGCGATGGTGATCGGGTGCGGCTCGATGCCACGGCGGGCACGCTGCAGGCGCTGGTGCCCGCCGGGGATTGGGCGGCTCGCGAGAATGCGGTCATGCCAGAATCGTTGAGGGTTGCAAACGGCCTGGGCGTGGGCCGCGAATTGTTCACCGCGTTCCGGCGCAACGCGCTGGCCGCCGAGGAAGGGGCTTGCACATGGCTTTGACACTGACTTCGCTGGACGTCATGCGTGACGCACCGGTCATTCCCGTGATCGTCCTGTCGGACGTCGCCCATGCGGTGCCGCTGGCGCGGGCCCTGGTCGCAGGCGGCATCCGCATGCTCGAGGTGACACTGCGCACGCCGCAGGCGCTGGCCTGCATCGAGGCGATTGCGCGCGAGGTGCCCGAAGCCGTGCCCGGCGCGGGCACGGTGCGAAGCGCCGCCGATGCGCGCGCGGCGGCGCAGGCGGGCGCGCGGTTCGCCGTCAGCCCCGGCTATACGCAGGCGGTCGGCCGCGCCTGTCATGACCTCGGCCTGCCCTTGCTGCCCGGTGTCGCGACCAGCAGCGAGATCATGGCGGCGCAGGAGGATGGCTACACGGCGCTGAAGTTCTTTCCCGCCATGCAGGCCGGCGGGGCGGCCATGCTCAAGGCCTGGCAGGGGCCGTTCGGCGATGTGAAGTTCTGCCCGACCGGCGGCGTGACCGCCTCGAACGCGGGCGATCTCCTGTCGCTGGGCAATGTGGTCTGCGTGGGCGGCTCGTGGCTGACACCCGCTGATGCGGTGGTGCGCGGTGACTGGGCCGGGATCACGCAGCTGGCCCGCGAAGCGGGCGCACTCAAGCGCAACGCCTGAAGGCGGCTTACGGTGCCTCGTTGGGGCGCTGGATCAGTTCGATCTTGTAGCCGTCCGGGTCGGTCACGAAGGCGATCACCGTGTTGCCGCCTTTCACCGGGCCGGGCTCACGCGTGATGTTGCCGCCGCCGGCGCGGATGCGGTCGCAGGCCGCATACACGTCAGGCACGCCCAGCGCGATGTGGCCGTACGCCGTGCCCATGTCGTAGCTGCTGACGCCATGGTTGTAGGTCAGCTCGATTTCCGCGTGGTCGGGGTTGCTGCCGTAGCCGACGAACGCGAGCGAATACTTCTGCTCCGGCCGCTCGGTGGTGCGCAGCAGTTGCATGCCGAGCACGCGGGTGTAGAAGTCGATGGCGCGCTGCAGGTCGCCCACGCGCAGCATGGTGTGTAGGAGTCGCATGGGAATCGATTATGGCCGTGCGCGCCGCGGGCCGCCGCAGTAGGATGAAGCGTGCTGCTCGCTCCCCTGATCACGCTGGCCTCGCCCGGCCATGCACGCGCCATCGCCGGCATGTCGCGCGAGTACATCGAGTACGGCCTGGGCTGGAGCTGGACGCAGGCGCGCGTGCTCAAAGCGATTCAAGACAGCGAAACCAATGTGGCCGTGGCGCCCGCCGCCGACGATCTGATGGGCTTCGGCATCATGCGCTACGGCGAGCACAAGGCGCACCTGGTGCTGTTGGGTGTGCACCCGGACCATCGCAAGCGCGGCCTCGGAGGCTTGTTGCTGGCCTGGCTGGAGGCCTCGGCCGTCACGGCCGGGCTGGAGCGCGTCCAGCTGGAGGCGCGCGTGGACAACCCCGAGGCGATCGCCTTTTACCGGCGGCATGGCTACAGCCTGAACGGGGTTGTGCCCGGCTACTACCGCGGCCAGGTCGATGCCGTGCGCCTCGCCAAACCGCTGCGGCCCTGAGCGGCACGCCTCGACGTGCCGGCATGTGCCTACCTCTGCCCCGGCAATTCGAACACCAGGCAGGTGGTCGTGCCGTGCGCGTACAGCGTGCCGTCAGGCCCGTACAGCCGCGCCTCGGCCGTCGCCAGTTGTTTTCCGCAGTGGATCACCTTGCCCTCGGCGCGCACGCGGGGCGCCTTGTTGCCGATGGCGCGCACCAGGTTCACGCTCAGTTCCGCCGTGGTGTAGCCGCGCCCGGGCGGCATCTTCGTGTGCACCGCGCAGCCCAGCGCGGAGTCCAGCAGCGTCGCGTACCAGCCGCCGTGGATGCTGCCCATGGGGTTGAGGTGGGCCGGCCCTGGCGTGCCCTGGAAGAGGGCGCGCCCGTCCTCCACCTCGATCAGCGAGAAGTCCAGGGTGCGCGCAATGGACGGATAGGGCAGCTCACCCCGCAGCATGGCCCGCAACACTTCCAGGCCGCTCTTGCCGGCAACCTGTTCGGGCTTCGCCACGCCGGGGCCGACGCCCGCTTCGAGCCGGGCCGACACCTCGCGTTCCTGGGCCAGCCAGGCTTCGAGCTGGTTCATCTGCGTCATCGCGCTCGCTCCTTCTTGAAATAACATTGCATATGCAACAGTTGCAGCTACAATAATAGACATGGACACCGCTGTCAAGCCGCAGGGCTGCACCAACATCTTGCTGCGCCAGCTGATGCGCCGCGTGGCGCAGCACTACGACGCCGAGGTCGGCAAGACCGGCCTGCGCGGCACGCAGTACTCGCTGCTGTCGTACGTGGTCAAGCTCGGCCCCATCCGCCCGGTGGACCTGGCGCGCGAGATGAAGATCGACGCCTCCACGCTCACCCGCAACCTGCGCCCGCTCATCGACGCCGGCTGGCTGGCACTCGGCCCCGGCGCGGATGCGCGCAGCCGGCTGGTCAGTGTCACTTCGACCGGCCGCGAAAAACGTCAGGAGGCGCAGCGCCGCTGGCGTGTCGCGCAGGAGGCCATCAACCAGGCCCTCGGCCCGCAGCGTGTGGTCCAGCTGCACACCTTGATCGACGAGTGCATGGAATTGCTTTCACCTGCCAGTGAGGAACCCACCGATGAATAGCGCCGCCCCGACCTCCGCCGCCCGCACCGCCTTCTGGCTGGTCCTGCTTGCCGCGGCGGGCACCTTCGCCCTGACCATGGGCACGCGACAGACGATGGGGCTGTTCCTCTCGCCGCTCAACACGTCCACCGGCCTGGGCCTGGCCAGCATCAGCCTGGCTTTCGCCTTCGGGCAACTGTGGTGGGGCCTGACCCAGCCGTTCGCCGGCGCCATGGCCGACAAGGTCGGGGCGGGGCGCGTGCTGTTCATCGGTGCGCTGCTGGTGGCCCTGGGGACTTTCATCACGCCCTACATGACCACGACGGCCGGCCTCATCCTTGCCATCGGCGTGCTCTCGGCCGGTGGCGCGGGCATGGCCGGCCCCGCGGTGCTGATGGCCGCGACCATGCGATTGATTCCGCCGGAGCGCCGCGGCCTGGCGACGGGCATCGTCAACGCGGGTGGCTCGTTCGGCCAGTTCGTCATGGCGCCCGTGGCGGTGACCCTCATCGTGAACCTCGGCTGGGCCAGTGCCATGCAGGTGCTCGGCCTGCTGGTGTTGTTGTGCCTGCCCGCGGCGTTCCTGCTCAAGGGCAACTCACTGCACCTGGCGCCCGTGGGCCAGAAACCGGTGGGCACCCGCGAAGCCATTCGCGACGCACTGCGCCATCCCAGCTACCTGATGCTGGGCGCCGGTTTTTTTGTCTGTGGTTTCCACATCGCCTTCCTGGCCACCCACCTGCCGGGTGTTATCGCCTCCTGCGGCCTGCCGACGCAGTGGGCGGGCTGGTCGCTGGCGATGATCGGCCTGTTCAACATCATCGGCAGCGTGGCCATGGGCTGGGCCGTCGGCCGCTGGCGCATGAAGTCGCTGCTGTCGCTGCTGTACGCCGCACGCGGCCTGGCGATCCTCGCGTTCCTGCTGGCGCCCAAAACCGGGCCGGTGATGCTGGTCTTTGCGGCGGTGATGGGCCTTACCTTTCTGTCCACGGTGCCGCCGACCGCCGGCCTGGTCGCGAAATTCTTCGGTCCGGCCAATATGGCCACGCTGTTCGGCATCGTCATGCTGGCGCACCAGGTGGGCGGCTTCCTGGGCGCCTGGCTGGGCGGCAAGGTGTTCGAGGCAACGGGTTCGTATGACTGGGTCTGGTACATCGATATCGTCCTGGCCGCGGGCGCGGCGCTCATCCACCTGCCGATCCGGGAGGCCCGGCTGCCGCTCGCCGGCGCCGTGCGGGCCTGAGAGGCCGAGGGTTCGCGGCTTTTGGTATCGTCGCTGCATTGCCACTGACCTTGCCGCCCATGAAAGCCCTCCAGCCCGCCTTCCGCTACGCCGCTGTCCTGCTGTCCGCCCTGTTCCTGCTGTCCGCCTGTAAGGAGGGGCCGGCCCAGCCCCAGGCCGCCAAGGCAGCGGCCGTGCCGGTGTCCACCGCCGCCATCGACGCCGAGGCCAAGGGCTTTGTCGTCGGCACGCCCATGAGCACCCGCACGGTGTACGTGTTCTTCGATCCCCAGTGCCCCCACTGCGCGGCCCTGTGGCGCGCCGCCAAGCCGCTGAAGTCGCAGGCCAAATTCGTCTGGATTCCCGTGGGCCTGATGAACAAGACCAGCCTGGCGCAGGGCGCTTCGCTGCTCGCCTCCAAGGACCCGGTCACGGCCATGGACGAGCATGAGGTGTCCATGACGGCCAAGCAGGGCGGCATCGGCGCGGTGGACGGCAGCGACGCGTTCAAGGCCACCGTCGAGAAGAACACCGAACTGCTGAATCGCTTCGGCTTCGGCTCGATCCCGACGATCGTTGCGAAACACGCGCAGACGGGAGCGCTCGTCACCAAGGAAGGTGGCATGCCTACCGCTGAGCTGGCGGCCTTCCTGGGGCTGCAGCCGCCGGCTGCGAACTGAGAGCCGAATTGAGAGCCCCAAGGCTGACGCCTACACCGGCACCGTGTAGTTGAGCGTCATGCGGCCGCCGTCCACCACCACGATCTCGCCGGTGATGTAGCTGGCGGCATCGCTGGCGAGGTAGGCGACCGTATCGGCGATCTCACCCGGTTCGCCCAGCCGCTTCATGGGTGTGCGGCTCATGATCCGGCGCTTGGCCTCCTCGCTGGTCAGCACGGCCTGGGCCGCCAGATCGGTGGCGATCGTGCCAGGGGCCACCGCGTTGACCCGGATGCCCTGGTCGGCCAGCGCCAGCGCCATCACGCGGGTGAGCTGGTTGATGCCGCCCTTGCTCACGTTGTAGCTGGAGATGTTCGGGATGGCGAGCGTGCCGTTGACCGAACTCATGTTGACGATGCTGCCGCGCCGCACCTTGGCCATTTCGCGCGCGACGGCCTGGCCCATCAGGAACGCGCCTTTCAGGTTGACCCGCAGCACGGCGTCGAAGTCGGCTTCCGTCACGTCCAGGAAATCGGCGGCCTTGAAGATGCCGGCGTTGTTCACGAGCACGTCGATGCGGCCGTGGACTTGAATCGTTCGGGCCACCACCGCATCCACCTCGGCCTTGCTGCCCACGTCGCCATGCAGGTAGAGCCCACCCAGCTCCTGCGCGAGAGCCTGGCCGCGCGCGTTGTCGATATCGACGATGACAGGCGTCGCCCCGTCGCGCGCGAAGCGTCGCGCACAGGCTTCGCCGATGCCCTGGGCGCCGCCGGTGACGATGCAGATGCGGCCCGCCAGGCCGAAGGAGATGGTACTGGGCGATGAGGGATTCGCACTGGCGTTCATGCCCGCATGGTACCCGCCCAGGCGTCCTGGAAGGCCATCGCGTTCTGCCTCACCTGGTCCGCGCTCATGCCCGGTTTGTAGAGGGCGGAGCCCAGGCCGAAACCGTTCGCGCCGGCCGCGCGGTAAGCCGCGATGTTGCCGGGTGAGATGCCTCCAACGGGCAGCAGCCGTGTCTCGGCGGGCAGCACGGCACGCAGGGCTTTCACCGCCGCCGGCGGGATCATTTCCGCGGGAAACAGCTTCAGGCCGGCGGCGCCGGCATTGAGCGCGGCGAAAGCCTCGGTGGCGGTGGCCACTCCGGGCACGCACGCCATGCCCAGCCCCACGGCTTCACGCACCACGTCGGCATTGAAATTCGGCGCGATCACCAGGCGCCCGCCGGTGGCATGCACCTCGCGAACCTGCGCGGGCGTGAGCACGGTGCCGGCGCCGATTAGCGCAGCGGGAAAAGCCTGGACCAGCGTCGAGATGCTTTCCAGAGGGTGCGGCGAGTTCAGCGGCACCTCGATCAGCGTCCAGCCGCCTGTCACCAGGACCTGGCCGATGGCTTGTACTTCGGAGGGGGCCACCCCGCGCAGGATGGCCACCAGGGGGGACGATTGCAGGGCGGTGGTGAAGTGTTCTGCGGGTGTCATTCCTGTGCTTCCAGAGTCTGTGCGATGGCCCACAGGCCGCGCCAGGTGGCTTGCGAACCCACGCACCGGGCGCGCACGCCCAGTAGCCGCAGTGCGATTTCGTAGCGCTGTGTCAGTACCGCCGAGCCGATCAGCACGACGGGGCCTTGCCGGTTGGCCAGCGGCTGCGCGCGCAGCTCTTCGCCGATCACCAGGCCCGAGAGCAAGCTGGGCAGGGCCTCGGCCGCAAGGCGATCGAAGAGGGAGAGGGTCCGCGCGCTGAACGCCGTGTGCAGCAGGCTCGCGCTTTCAAGGGCGTACCGGACCCCGCGGACGAACGCCGGCTCGTCCAGGGAGCCGTCCTCACCGGGCAGCGTGCGGGCCAGGATGGAGTGCTCGCGCAGCAGTGCGTAGAACTCGCCGGTCATGAAGGTGGAGAACTGTTCGATGCGCTGCGAGCGGACGTTCACCCACTTGCTGTGGGTGCCGGGCAGGACGAACACGCCGCTGTCCAGGCCCAGCAGACGCAGCGCGCCGAAGACCTGTGTCTCTTCGCCGCGCATCACGTCCGGTACGTCGCGCACTTCGCAGCTCATGCCCGGTACGATGGCCACGCGGCCGGGCTGCACCCACCGCAGTTGCGCTGCGACATCGGCGAATCCGGCGGGGCAGGCGGCGTAGGCGGCTTCGGCCCAGCCCTGGCGGCTGCCGGCCATGCCGCTGATCAGTGCCAGGCGGTTTCCGCCCCGCAGCCAGTCACCGCAGGCCGCTTCGAGCACCGTGGGGAATTCACCCGGCGCGACGTGGAGGATGCCGCGCGGGAACGAGCGTTCTTCCAGGGCGTGTCCTTGCGCATCGAGCAAGGCCGCGCGCAGCGAGGAGGTACCCCAATCGATGGCAACCAGTTCCTTCACAGCGCCGAACGGGCGGGCAGGCACGCAGGGTCTCAGTGATTGTCCCGCGGAACGAACGCGCCGCGCTTGCCGACCAGGAAATCCAGGTCCACCCCCTCGTCGGCCTGCAGCACGTGGTCCACGTACAGCTTCCAGTACCCTGATTTCAGCGGCGGCTCGGGTGCCGTCCACTGCGCCAGGCGGCTGGCCAGCTCTTCGTCGCTGATGTGCAACTGGATGCGGCGCTGGGGCACATCCAGCTCGATCATGTCGCCGTTGCGCACCACCGCCAGTGGTCCGCCCGCCGCGGCCTCCGGCGCCGTATGCAGCACCACCGTGCCATAGGCCGTGCCGCTCATGCGCGCATCGCTGATGCGGACCATGTCCGTGATGCCCTTGCGCAGCACCTTGGGCGGCAACGGCATGTTGCCCACTTCGGCCATGCCGGGATAGCCCTTGGGGCCGCAGTTCTTCAGCACCATGACGCAGGTCTCGTCGATGTCCAGGTTCTCGTCGTCGATACGCGCATGGAAGTCCTCGATGTTCTCGAACACCACCGCG
>DATILF010000109.1:0-4377 GCA_035476755.1 Ramlibacter sp. | reverse complement strand
CACCAATCCCTTACAGTGGGGCATGACTTCGACATCGCCCTCTTCCATGGACGACATCCAGCTGGCCGACAACACGAACGAGCACCGCTTCGAGCTGCGCAAGGGCGGCGTCGTTGCCGCGCACTCCGAGTACAACCTGCTCAAGGGCGCGGTGATGTTCACCCACACCGAAGTGCAGCCTCAGTTCGAGGGCCAGGGCATCGGCTCCAGGCTGGCGGCCTATGCCCTGGACGATGTGCGCAAGCGCGGGCTGAAGGTGGTGCCCGTGTGCCAGTTCATCGCGGGCTACATCCGCAGGCACCCCGAGTACCTGGATCTGGTGTCCGACGAAAGCCGCCGCGCGTTCCACCTCTGAGGCGCGGGTTGCGTCGCGGTGGCGAACGCTACCGGTAGAACGCCTCGACCTTGCCCTTGAGCTTGATCATCAGCGGGTGGCCCTTGCGGTCCAGCGTCTTGCCCGCGGGCACCTTGACCCAGCCTTCGCTGATGCAGTACTCCTCGACGTCCTTGCGTTCCTGGCCGTTCAGGCGGATGCCGACGTCGTGTTCGAACACGGCTGGCACATGGTGGGGGCTGCGCGGATCGGCCGACAGGTGATCGGGCAGCGGGGGCTGGGGGTTGGTGGTTTCCATGGGTGCGTATTCTGCAGAAAAAATCGCTGGCCACTCGCGGCGAGTCAATGACGCACCGGCGCGACCTTCCACACGACGTTGCCCACGTCATCGGCGACGAGCAGCGCACCTCGCTGGTCCAACGCCACGCCCACCGGCCGGCCCCACGCCTTGCCCTCGGGGCTGAGGAAGCCGGTGAGAAAGTCCCGCGGCGGGCCCGACGGCTTGCCATCGGCGAAGGGCACGAACACCACCTTGTAGCCACTGAGTGGCCGGCGGTTCCACGAACCATGCTCGCCGATGAAGGCACCGCTGGCGAACGCGGCGGGCATGCGCGCGTCGGAGAACGCCAGCCCGAGCGGCGCCACGTGGTTGCCCAGCGCGTAGTCGGGCACGATCGCCTCGGCCACCTTGTCGGGCCGGGGCGGCTTCACGCGCTCATCGACATGCTGGCCCCAGTAGCTCCACGGCCACCCATAGAAGGCGCCTCGCCGAATCGAGGTCAGATAGTCGGGCACCAGGTCGCTGCCCAACTCGTCGCGCTCGTTCACCACCGTCCACAGCGCGCCGGTCTTCGGCTCCCAGCCCATGCCGTTGGGATTGCGCAAGCCGGTCGCATAGAGGCGCTTGGCGCCGGTGGCGCGGTCGATCTCCCAGATGGCCGCGCGGCCCTCCTCCACGTCCAGGCCACGCTCGGCGGCGTTGCTGTTGGAGCCCACGGTGGCGTACAGCCTGCTGCCATCGCGGCTGGCGATGAGGCTCTTGGTCCAGTGGTGGTTGATGCCGGCGGGCAGGTCGGTCACCTTGACGCTGTCCGCGGTGATGCGCGTCTGCCCCGCCACGTAGGGAAAGCGCACCACCGCATCCGCATTGGCCACATACAGGTCGTTGCCCACCAGCGCCATGCCGAAAGGCGAATGAAGCTTGTCGATGAAGAGGCTTCGGTGCTCGGCCAGCCCGTCGCCGTCGGCATCGCGCAGCAAGGTGATGCGGTCGGCGCTGGGAACGCCCGAGCCGGCGCGCCGCATGATCCGTTTGGCCAGCCAGGCCTTGATGCCCTTGTCCTCCTGGCCGGCGGGCGGCTGGGGCTTGTCGCTCTCGGCCACCAGCACGTCGCCGTTGGGCAGCACGTGGAGCCAGCGCGGGTGGTCCAGGCCCCGTTGCAGCGCCGTCACCCTGAATCCGGGCAGGGGCTGCGGCATGGCGCCTTCGGGCCAGCCCTGCGCCGGCGCGATGTTCACCGTGGGCACCAGGCTCTTCACGGGCGGCGGCAGCGTGGGGTGCGGGCCTTCACCCGCCCCGGGGGGCAGCCGCGCGGTGTCGCCGCAGGCGGCCAGGAAGAAGGCGGCCAGCAAGGAAAGCAAGCGCGAGATCATGGGTTTCCTTCGTCGGGGTTCAGCTCATCCGGGCGGCCGAGGACGCAAACCGCGAAAATGGCGGCATGACCCAAGAGCTCTTCCGCGACGACAGCTACCTGAAGGAATGTACCGCCGCCATCGTGCGCGTGGGGGAGGCGGGCATCGTGCTGGACCGCACCGTAAAGAGCGCCACCACCCGGCGCGTGGTGTTGGGTTTTGCCTGAAGGAACTTCTGCATTACCGCAGAGCTCTCATACCGTGATGATCTTCTCCCGCTTTCTGACCTGGCTGGCCTTCGCCATCGTCTTCGCCTTGCCCGCCGCCCATGCCCAGGGCAGCGCCAGGAGCGTCGTGACCACTGAGCGCGTGCGCGCCGAACTCATGGCACATGCCCCGCAAGGCGTGGAGCCCGGCAAGCCGGTATGGGTGGGGCTGCAGCTGGCGCACCAGCCCGAGTGGCACACCTACTGGAAGAATTCCGGCGATTCGGGCCTGCCGACGCAGTTGCAATGGACGCTGCCGCGCGGCGTGGAGGCCGGCGACATCGCCTGGCCCCTGCCAAAGAAGATCCCCATCGGCAACCTGGCCAACTACGGCTACGAGAACACGGTGCTGCTGCCGGTGCCGCTCACCATTTCACCCGACTTCAAGCCTTCGCTGCTGGGCAGCGACCTGGAGATCAAGCTCAAGGCCAGCTGGCTGGTGTGCAAGAAGGAGTGCATTCCTGAAGAAGGCGAGTTCGCGCTGAAGATTCCGGCGCGCAGCACTACCGCGCTGAATGGCGCGGCTTTCGACGCCGCCTTCAAGGCGCAGCCGCGGCCGGTGCTGGCCGGCACGCGGGGCATCGTGACCGAGAGCCACGTGCGCGTGGAGGGCAACGCCCTCGAACTGAGCGTACAGGGCCTGCCCACCCAGGTGCGTGGCAGGGCGCTGGAGTTCTTCCCCGAGACACCGGAGGTGATCGAAACCGGCGCCCGGTGGACGCAGGCCTGGAACGGCGGCACCTGGACGGCGCGCGTGCCGCTGTCGGCGCAACGCAGCGCCAGCCCCTCCGTCATGCCGGTGGTGCTGGCCGAAGGTGGCCAGGGCTGGCGCACCGAGCTGAAGGTGCTCGGCGCCTGGCCGCCCGTGGCGGCTTCGCCCGGGGTATCGCCGGCCCTGGAAGCGGCTCTTCGCAACAATGCCTCGGCGCCCACCGCACCTTCACTCACCCTCGTGGCGGCCCTGGTGGGCGCGCTGCTCGGCGGCCTCATCCTCAACCTGATGCCCTGCGTGTTTCCCATCCTGGCCATCAAGGTGGTGGGCTTCACGCGCCATGCCGATGACCGGCGCGGCCACCGGCTCGGCGGCCTGGCCTATACGGGCGGCGTCGTCGTCTCCTTCGCGGCACTGGGCGCGCTAATGCTCGCCCTGCGCGCGGCCGGCGAGCAGCTGGGCTGGGGCTTCCAGCTGCAGTCACCCGCGGTGGTGGCGGTGCTTGCCGCGCTTTTCACGCTGATCGGCCTGAACCTGGCCGGCCTGTTCGAGTTCCGCGCCTTCCTGCCGTCCAGCGTGGCCACGCTCGAAGCGCGCCACCCGGTGGCCAACGCGTTCCTCTCGGGTGTGCTCGCCGTCGCCGTGGCGTCGCCGTGCACCGCGCCCTTCATGGGCGCCTCGCTCGGCTTCGCGATCGGCTTGCCGGCGCTGCAGGCGCTGATGATCTTCGCCGTCATCGGCCTGGGCATGGCGTTGCCCTACCTGGCGGCCAGCTGGGTGCCCGCCGTGGCCCGCCTGCTGCCACGGCCCGGCGCGTGGATGGACACCTTCCGCAAGCTGATGGCCTTCCCGATGTTCGCCACCGTGGCCTGGCTGGTGTGGGTGCTGGGGCAGCAAAGCGGCATCGACGGCGCCGGCGCCCTGCTGGTGCTGCTGGTGGCCATGAGCATGCTGGTGTGGGCGCTGACCCTGCGCGGCAGGGCGCGCGGCGTGATCGCCGCACTCTCGCTCGCCTCGCTCGCGCTGCTCGCGTGGACCACCGGGCCCAGCATCACGAAACCTCTGCCGGTGCAGGCCGCCAGCAGCGCCGGCCCGTGGCAGGCGTGGGCGCCCGGCCGGGTGAGCCAGTTGCTGGCATCGGGCCAGCCCGTGTTCGTCGATTTCACGGCGGCGTGGTGCGTGACCTGCCAGTACAACAAGAAGGCCACGCTGGCCAACGCCAACGTGCTGGCCGACCTGGCCGCGCGCAAGGTGACTCTGCTGCGTGCCGACTGGACGCGCCGCGACCCGGCGATCACGGCGGCGCTGGCGCAGCTGGGCCGCAACGGGGTGCCGGTGTATGTGCTCTATGCGGCGGGCAAGGCGCCCGTCGTGTTGTCGGAAGTGCTGAGCGTGGACGAAATGCGCTCGGCCATCGCGAACCTGTAGTGCCC
>DATILF010000108.1:0-2672 GCA_035476755.1 Ramlibacter sp. | reverse complement strand
ACGCCGACCTGGCGGCGAAAGCGCGTCGAAGGCAGCTTCAATTCGAAGTCGATGCCCGCCCGCTTGATGCCCATGTTCCAGCGGGCCACGCCCACGTTGCAGTCCTTCACGTACTCCAGCCGGGTGATCTCGTTCATGCCGTTGCGCACGGACACGGTTTCGTTGCGAACGCCGCCCTGCCCGTCCGGCACCTGGATCGCCATCCCGGTGCCGGCTTCGACGTGGTCAGCGAACTTCGCTTCGTCCGGCCGGCCCTTGATGCCGTTGCTGAAGTAGTTGGCGGCGTTGGACGATGCTTCGGAGCCGAACAGGTCCAGCGAACTGGTGAACCAGAAGTTCATGAATTTCTGGATGGTGGGCAGGTCGATCACGCCGGCCTGGCGCAGCGTGGCAATGTCATCGGTGTCCAGCTCCTTCATCACTTGCAGCGTTCGCTTGATAACCCGGCCCACACCGGTCTCGCCCACGAACATGTGATGCGCCTCCTCGGTCAGCATGAAGCGCGTGGTGCGGGCCAGCGGATCGAACGCGCTCTCGGCGAAGCTCTTCAGCTGGAACTTGCCGTCCCGGTCGGTGAAGTACGTGAACATGAAGAACGACAGCCAGTTGTCCATGGGCTCGTTGAACGTGCCCAGGATGCGCGGCTTGTCCGCATCGCCGCTGTGGCGCATCAGCAGCTCCTCGGCCTCCTCGCGGCCATCGCGGCCGAAATGCGCGTGCAGCAGATACACCATGGCCCACAGGTGCCGGCCCTCCTCCACGTTCACCTGGAACAGGTTGCGCAGGTCGTAGAGCGACGGTGCCATATGCCCCAGCAGGCGCTGCTGCTCCACCGACGCGGGCTCGGTGTCGCCCTGCGTGACGATGAGGCGCCGGAACGTGGCGCGGTATTCGCCGGGCACCTCCTGCCACACGTCCTGGCCCGCGAAATCACCGAAGCCGATCTTGCGGCCTTCTTCCTTGTCGGCGAGGAAAATGCCCCAGCGGTAGTCCGGCATCGGCGTGTAGCCATAGCTGGCCCAGCCCTGCGCATCCACGCCCACGGCCGTGCGCAGGTACACGTGATGGGCCTTGAAGTCGCTCGGCCCCATTTCGTCCCACCAATTCAGGAATGCGGGCTGCCAGTGCTCCAGCGCGCGCTGCAACTGGCGGTTTTCGCCCAGGTGCACGTTGTTCGGGATCAGGGCCTGCAGGTCGATGTTGCTCATGGGCACTCCGCGTCGTGGAGAAATCAGGATGCGGGCACGGCCCGCTCCAGGTCTTTCAGGGATTGCTTCACCGTGCGTGCCGCTGTGTCTACGACGGCGTCGGCACGGGCGTAGAGCGACTCCCGACTGGCCAGGATGCGGCGCAGGTCGTCCATGGCCTCGCCGCTGGCGCCGCGCGTGGTGTCGAAGGGGCGCATGTCGCCCTGCGCGACGACTCGGCTCATGTGCTCCTCCGGGCTGGCCTTGAGCCATACGCAGTAGAAGCGGCTTTGCAGCAGGTCGAAGGTCTCGCGCTCGCTGACAATGCTGCCGCCGGTGGTCATCACGACACCGCCGGGGTGGTCCTCGGCGATGCGGAACAGCGCACGGCGCTCATAGCGGCGATAGCCGGCCTGCCCATGCAGCAGCAGGATCTCATTCATGCTGGTGCCGGCTTCGCGTTCGATCTCGCGGTCGAGTTCGACGAAGGGAACGCCTCGCTGAGCCGCCAGTTGAGCGCCCAACGTTGACTTGCCCGCCCCGCGCAAGCCGATGAGGGCGATGCGCTTGTCGCGCCCCTGCTCGTCACCGCGCCCAAAGCTCGCGGACAGCAGGCCATGGGCCTGTTCCAGCTGCGCATCGTCCAGGCGGCCGAGCAGGCCAAGGACGCGCGCCATGGCCGGGCGAGGCGCATCGTGCAGCAGTTCGATGATGGTGATGTTCAAGGCCTGCGCCGCGGCCTCGAGCGAATTGATCGACACGTTGCCCTTGCCGCTTTCCACGTCGGCCAGAAAGCGCTCCGACAGGCCCGAGTCGGCCGCCAGCTGCTTGCGGGTCATGCCTCGCCTGGCGCGCCAGGCACGCACCCGGGCACCCAGTTCAGCGAGGGTGGCCTTGGTTTCAGGGTCTGTCATGAGTTGCATGGAGAAATTTTTGGAAGGCCATTTGCGCCGGATCAAGATTGCAATATACTTCCTGCCAGTAGCAGGTCAAGCATTTTATTGCATAGCGCCCTGACTGGAAGGATGATCGAAAGTTCATGAAACTCAAAATCCTCGTTGGCACGATGACGAGCACTGCCGATTACGTGGCCCAAGCCATCCAGATGGACTGCGCGGACCTGGTCGATGAGATCGAGGTCCAGCTGATGGACGGGCTTGACATCAGCGTGTTCGACGAAGATGCGCTATATCTCATTTGCACTTCGACCTACGGTTCCGGCGACGTCCCCGACAACGCCCATTTGCTCTACAACTCCCTGGACACCCACCCGAAATTCCTGGGTCATGTGCGCTACGGCGTGATCGCGCTGGGCGATCGTACTTATCTCAACACCTTCGCCTGCGGCGGCAAGCAGTTCGACGAGCGGCTGCAGGGCCTGGGCGCCCAGCGCATCGGCGAGGTCTGGTGCCACGACGCGAGCGAGGGCACGCTGCCCGAAGAACTCGGCACGGCGTGGTGCCGCGAATGGCTGGCCCTGGCGAC
>DATILF010000107.1:0-9279 GCA_035476755.1 Ramlibacter sp. | reverse complement strand
CAGGTACACCGCCATGCCCACCACGATGGTCAGCAACACGCTGCGGCGCCAGAAATACGCCAGCGCGCCCAGCGGGGCGGCGAACAGGCGCGCGTCCTGCCAGGTGCCCACGAACTGGCCGCCCAGCATCACCACCTCGGGAGCCACCACGCCGGCGAGCGCCGCCACCGGCGCATAGTGAAGTGCGCGCTCGGCCCAGCCAGGCAGGGTCCAGGGCTTGTCCAGGATGAAAAAGAAGCAGCGCGTGAGCACGGTGACCGCCGCCAGCCCGATGATCACAGCCAGCGTCCACAGGTCGGTGCGAGCGCTCACGCGGCCTGCCTCCAGCCCGGCGGCGCCTTCTTTTCCAGCCAGAAACTCGCCACGACGGCCAGGGCGATGGCCACCACGATGTTCAGCTTCAGGGGCAGCGCATAGGTGGCCACGGCAGCGGCCCCGGCAATGACCGCGGACAGCAGGCGCAAGGGCGTGTTCGCCAGGGAACACAGAATGCCCACCAGGCACAGCACGCCCGCGAAGCCGAGGCCCCAGGCGCTGGGAATCAGGTTGCCCAGGGCAATGCCCACCACGCTGGCGCCCATCCAGCTGGCCCAGGTGACTCCGTAGTTGCCCGACAGGTAGGCCTCCTGCTCGTCACGCTTGGTGGCCGTTTCGCCCGGGTGCGGGTAACGGGCGGTGAAGAGCGCATAGCTCATGTCGGCCGTGAGGTAGCCATGGACCATGCGCTCCCAGCGCGGCAGGTGCATGAGGTAAGGCCGCAGGTGCAGGCTGAACACCACGAAGCGCAGGTTGACGCAAAAGGCCGTCGCCAGGATGACCCACGCCGGCGCGCCGGCCACGATCAGCGGAATGGCGGCCAGTTGCGAGCTGCCGGCGTACACCAGGAAGGTCATGGCCAACGCCTCGAAAACGCTCATGCCGGACTTGACCATCGCGACCCCGGTCATGAGCCCCCAGGCGCCGATGCCGGTGGCCAGCGGCGCCATCACCCGGGCGCCTTCGCGGAACGCCGGGTGGCTGTAATTGGACCGCAGGAAAAACATGCCCGAACCGTTTCGACGCCGTCAGGCGTCCCGGCGGGCGAAGGTCATACCGGGCTGAAGCTCGAAGCCACGCATGAAATCGGCCACGGGCAGGCGCTTGCCGCCGGGGCGCTGCAACAGCGCGAGGCGCAGGGCCCCCTCGCCGCAGCGCACATCGATGCCCTGGTCGGCCACCGCAAGGATCTCGCCAGGCGCGCCTTCCTGCACATGGGGCAGCACCTGCGCGCGCCACACCTTCAGCGTCTCGCCGCCCAGGACCGCGTGCGCGCCGGGAAATGGATCGAACGCCCGGATGCGGCGGCCGATTCGCTCTGCCGGCTCGTGCCAGTCGATCGCCGCCTCGGCCTTCTCGATCTTGTGGGCGTAGGTCACGCCCTCTGGCGGCTGCGCAACCGGCTTCAGGCCGCCGCCAGCGGCGAGTTTCAATGCTTCCACGATGAGGCGCCCGCCCAGCAGCGCCAGCGAATCGTGCAGCGTCGCCGTGGTGTCGCCCGGCGAAATGGGGATCCGCTCGGCCAGCAGCATGGCGCCCGTGTCCAGGCCTTCATCCATCTGCATGATGGTGACGCCGGTCTCGCTGTCGCCGGCCTCGATCGCGCGATGGATGGGCGCGGCGCCGCGCCAGCGCGGCAGCAGGGAGGCATGGATGTTCAGGCAGCCCAGGCGCGGCGCCTGGAGCACCCAGGCCGGCAGGATGAGACCATAGGCAGCCACCACCATCACGTCGGCGCGCGCCTCTTCAAGGGCAGCCCTGGCGGCCAGGGCGTCCTGCGGGTACTTGCCGTCCAGCCGCAGGCTGCGCGGCTGCGCCACGGGGATGCCATGCGCTTGCGCGAACTGTTTGACCGGCGAGGCTTGCAGCTTCATGCCCCGGCCCGCGGGGCGGTCCGGCTGCGTCAGGACCAGGGGAACGGTGAAACCGGCGGCATGCAGCCGCTCGAGCGCCACGCGGGCAAAGTCGGGCGTACCCGCGAAGATGAGGCGCACGTTGTTGAAGACCCGTTTTTCTAGGGCCGGTTGCCGCTGTCGTTGGGTGCGTTGATGAACTCCATGCCCGGATGGGCACGCTGCACCACGTTGCGCTCATCCAGGTACACCCAGTAGAACATGTCGCTGCTCACGACGTCGCGCCAGCGGTACGTCATGACCGGCCCGCGCCAGCTGGCCACGCCATCGACCTTCGCGGGCCGGCCGAATTCGCGCTCCACGTCGTCGCGCGTCCATTGCCCCGGCACGATCCGCTGAAAGTTGGCTTCGGTGAGGACCTGGCGCGCCTGCACCACCCGCCCCGCCGCATCCAGGTCAACCATCCAGGCGTGCTGGCCGTGGGGCTGCAGCGAATACTGCAGGCGCTCGCCGCCGGAAAGCGGCACCACGCGGTAGGGCGGTCCCATCCGCTCGATCACCGCCTGCCGGGGCGTGCCGGGCTGGATGCCGTAGCCGTGAAAGGGATTGCCCGCGCAGCCCGCGAGCAGTGAAACGGCAAGGAGCGTGATCAGTCGGTGCATGCGGTCCTCCAGACAGCGTTCAGGCCCGCTCGGTTTCGCGCCGGGCCTTGATCATCTTGGTCTTGATGCGGTTGCGCTTGAGCGGCGACAGATATTCGACGAACACCTTGCCCAGCAGGTGGTCCAGCTCGTGCTGGATGCACACGGCCAGGATGCCTTCGGCCTCGATCGTGCGGGAGCGCCCTTCGCCATCGAGCGCGGTGACCTTGATCGACGAGGAACGCTCCACGCCGTCATAGATGCCCGGCACCGACAGGCAGCCTTCGTCATTGATCTGCCTGTCCGGGCTGGCCCAGGTGATTTCCGGATTGATGAGGACGATGGGGTCGTTGCGCTCTTCCGACACATCGATCACCACCAGCCGCTCGTGCACGTCCACCTGGGTGGCGGCCAGGCCGATGCCCTTGGCGTCGTACATGGTTTCGAGCATGTCCCGCACCAGCCGGTGGATGCGTTCATCCACCGCCTCCACGGGTTTGGCCACGGTATGGAGACGGGGGTCGGGGTAGCAGAGAATGGGAAGCACGGACATGGCGGAAAAACAGGAAAGAGTGTCGCTATTTTCGCTACTTTTGGCTTTCCCGGCATGCTGCAGGCGCCATAAACGTTGCCCAATCAAGGGCTTGAGCGCAGAATCGCCAGTACTTTGTCAAGACTTTCGACTGCCTTCGGGGAACCGGACAGTCGTGGCCCGCCGATGCAAAAACACAGCAACAACATGACGATGGCACCTGTCCAGGTGGAGGGATCGGGCCCACGCGCCCTGAAAGCCGGCGCCTTGCTGGCCGCCCTGGCGGGGGCCCTGCTGGCAACGCCCGCGGTGGCGCAGAACTTCCCCATCACCAGCGGCCAGCGCTCCACGGCCGAGCAGGTGGCCCAGGCCGGCGTGCCCCTGTCCGAGCTGGCGCCCGACGCCCCGGAGGAATACACCGTGAAGCGTGGCGACACGCTGTGGGGCATCTCCAGCGTGTTCCTCACCAACGCCTGGCGCTGGCCCGAGCTGTGGGGCATGAACATGGAAGCGGTGCGCAATCCGCACCTCATCTATCCCGGCCAGCACCTGGTGCTGGAGAAGGCCGATGGGCGGGCACGCCTGCGCGTGCGCGAAGCCGCCGTGGATGCCGCCCCCACCGAAACCATCCGCGTCTCGCCCCGCACCCGCATCGAGCCGCTGGCCGATGCCTCCGTGCCCACGCTGCGCACGCACCTGATCGAGCCCTTCCTGGCCGAGCCGGTGATCGTCGATGAAGCCGGCCTGCTGAAAGCGCCACGCATCGTGGCGGCCCCCGACAGCCGGGTCATGATGACCCGAGGCGACCGCGCCTATGCCCGGGGCGCGGCAACCACGCCCCTGATGCCGCGCGTGGCCGGCCGCAACGACGAATACCGCGTCTTTCGCAACGCCAAGCCCCTGAAAGACCCGATCACCCAATCCATCCTGGGCTATGAGGCGCAGTACCTGGGCAAGGCCTCGCTGGTCCGCGGAGAGTCTTCCGAAACGGTGAAGACCGGCAGCGGCGGGCAGGAAACCCTGGTCGTGCCGGCCACCATCGACATCGTCTCGGCCAAGGAAGAAATGCGCGTGGGCGACCGGCTGCTGCCGGAGCCACCGCGCCAGTTTCTCAGCTACGTGCCGCACGCGCCCGGCGGCCCCATGAACGGCACCATCGTCTCGGTGTACGGCGACGCCGTGTCCGTGGCGGGCCAGAGCCAGGTGGTGGTGATCAACAAGGGCACCGCGGATGGCGTCGAGATGGGCCACGTGCTGGCGATCCTGAAGGACGGCGAGCGGCGCGTGGATCGCTCGCAGGCGGGTGAGCGCACGCCGATGAAGCTGCCGAGCGAGCGCAACGGCCTGATGATGGTGTTCCGCCCCTTCGAGAAGCTGTCCTACGCCTTGATCCTCGAGATCAACGACACGGTCAAGGTCGGCGACCGCGTCGCCAGCCCGCGCTGACCCCTTCGGATGCGCCACGAGGAGCTGGCCGGCTGGCTGCGCCTGGTGCTCACGCCGGGCGTCGGCAATGATGCGGCGCGCCGCCTGCTGGCGGCCTTCGGCCTGCCAGGCGAGATCTTCAGTCAGGCGACCCACGCACTCGAACAGCTGGTGAGCCCGGCGCAGGCCAGGGCGCTGGGGGCCGAGCCGCCGCAGCTGGCCGGCCAGCTCGCAGCCACGCTGCAATGGCTGGAAGGCACCGACGGGCCCGGCCGCCGCAGGATTGTCACGCTGGGTGATGCGGGCTACCCGCCATCGCTTCTGGACACCGAAGACCCGCCCCTGATGCTGTACGTGCTGGGCCAGCCCTGCGCGCAGTGGCCCGCTGCCATTGCCATGGTGGGAAGCCGCAACCCGACGCCCCAGGGCATCGCCAATTCGCGGCGTTTCGCGCAGGCATTCGCGCAGGCCGGGCTCACCGTGGTGTCCGGGCTGGCGCTGGGCGTGGACGGGGCCGCGCACGAAGGCGCGCTGGATGCCGCCACACCCGGCCAGTTGCCCACGATCGCGGTGGTCGGGACCGGGCTGGACCGCGTGTATCCGCGGCAGCACCTGGCCCTGGCGCGCCGCATCGCCGAGCACGGCCTGATCGTCAGCGAATACCCGATCGGAACACCGCCGCTCGCACCGAACTTCCCCAAGCGCAATCGCATCATTTCCGCCCTGAGCCTGGGCACCGTGGTGGTGGAGGCCGCGCTCAAGTCGGGCTCGCTGATCACGGCCCGCCAGGCGGTCGAACAGGGCAAGGACGTGTTCGCGATTCCCGGCTCCATCCATTCACCGCAATCGCGCGGTTGCCACGCCCTGCTCAAGCAAGGCGCGAAGCTGGTGGAAGCGGCGCAGGACGTGCTGGAAGAACTCCGGCTGCCCGCTGCGCCCCACCCAGCGTCTGCCGCGGTAGAGGCCGCAAGCGAAGCGCCCGAAGGCGACGGAGACGACGCGGCCACGGACGGTGGCCTGCTCGCCGCGCTGGGCTTCGACCCTGTGAGCCTGGACGCCCTGGTGGCCCGCACGGGCATCCAGCCCGCGCAGCTGCAGGGCAACCTGCTCGAACTGGAACTGCAGGGCGAAGTGGCGCGCCTGCCGGGCGGGCTGTTCCAGCGCGTCGGTGCGGCTTGAACACTCGCTTCGCTCTCTGCGCGAGCTGAACCCACGGCTGAGGCTGCCTGGCAACAGCTTGCGTACAGTTGCCTTGCTCCACCGCGTTCTGGGCTATATTGAGGCATGTTTGAAGTGCTCGTTTATGTTTACGAACACTACTGGCGCGGCGATGCCTGTCCGGAGCTGCAGCAGCTCGGACGCAGGCTCAGCGCCCACGGGTTCGAGGCCGACGAAATCCACGATGCCCTGGTCTGGCTGGACGGCCTGAACCTGGCGGCGCAAGGCACCGCCCTTCCCGCCGCCGAAGACCTCCTTCCCACGGCCTCGGCATTTCAGTCAGCCTCCAGCATGCGGGTGTACTCCATTGCCGAGCAGGACCATCTCGGCGCGGAATGCCTGGGCTTCGTATCGTTTCTCGAGTCGTCGGGCGTGCTGCCGGCCGCCCTGCGCGAGATCGTCATCGAGCGGTCCATGGCCGCGCCCGGCGACCCGGTCTCGCTGGATGACCTCAAGATCATCGTGCTGATGGTGTACTGGAGCTTCGGCCAGGAGCCGGACTCGCTGGTGCTCGACGAGCTGTGCGACCCGGCAGAGGGTCGCCTCGCACACTGACCCCGGGGCGGGGCTTACTGCAACAGTCTTTCCGGATTGGCATCCAGCTTGGCCAGCGCATCGCGCGTCGCCCGGACGGTCAGCCCCTCTTCTTCGGCCGGCAGCAGCAGCCCGGCCTGCAGATAGGCCGCGAGCCGGCGTGCCTGGATCAGGTAGCTGCGGCCGCCCGGCGCCGCGAACAGATGAAGCTGCTTGCGCTCGCTGCGCCATGCGTACTGCACCTGCGTGGTGGCGCCGTTGTGGTCGAGCGCGAACCAGTTGCCCAGTTGCAGTTCGGCCGCCCAGGCCGTCATCGCAGCATTGGGCTTGGAGCCGCCGTCGGCGATCACTTCGATCATCGAAGCGTCGATACCCAGCATCAGCTCGATATTCTCCGCGTCCAGCGGCAGGTCGGTGGCCGGGTCCTTGGCCACGAAATCCTCGAGGTTGGCCAGGCGCTTGGCCATCGCGTCGATCCGGTCGTGCGGAATCGACTGGGTCTTGGAGAGGAACGCGTCCGCCAGCGTATCGCCGATGCTCTTGATGTGCGATTCCTGGGCCTTGCCCTGGATGCCGACGAGCGTCATGCCCTGGCGCAGCCGGTGCAGCAGCTGGGGCAGGTCCTGGATGACGCGTGCGCGCTCGTTGCGGTTGGGCTTGGCACTGGCCGCCCACACCAGGTCGGACGCCGACTTCTTCAGTGCCAGCGTTTCCTCGTGCTGGGGCCCGTGCTTCACGGCGGCCACCGCCAGCACCTCGGCCCAGACCTTGAACAGGAACTCGCGGATTTCATCGCGCACCGGCATGTCCGCCAGCATGCTGCGCATCTCGATGGTGTACTGGATCACCATCGTTTCTTTCTGCTCCACCTGCTGGGCCACGCTCACCAGGCGCTGCGTGGGCGCGGCATCGGTCAGGAAACGCGAAAGGAATCTCTGGAATTCGTCGTACACCAGCTGGAACACCCGGCGGCCGGTTTCCGGGTATTGCTCGATGACCTGCACCACCCGCTTGATCTCGACTTCCAGTGCGCTGCCGCCGATCGCGGCCGAGTCGAAACCCATCACGCAGGAGCCCATGCGATCGATCAGCTGCCGCGCGGGATGCTCGAGGGAGCCGAAGAACTCGGGCTCGGCGATGGCCACCCGCAGCACCGGCATCTGCAGGCGGGCAAACCATACGCGGATGGCCGGCGGGATGCGCTCTTCGGACAGGATGCTCTGGAACATCAGGGCGACGATCTCGATGGTCGCCTTCTCGGTGGAAGTGCCGGCCTTTTTCTTGAGCTCGCCGGTGCGCCGGCGCAGATCGACCGCCACCTCCTGGACAGCGGCATCGTCATACACCACCGCTTCGTGGCCGGGACCGCCGCCTTGCTGGCTGGCCATCACCTCGGTGGCCTGCTGCGACAAGGCCTCCGCCAACGCGGGCGAGGGCCGGGTCGCCGGCGGCCCGTCGAATCCGGCCACTTTTTCGACGAGCAGGCGCTTGAGCTGTCCCAACACCCCGGTGGCACGCATCCTGGCGCGGGCCAGCGGGGGGGTGGATGTCATCAGGCGCGTCTCATCGGCGACGCCCGCCGAGCGTCCGGCCGGCCGCGACTCCGGCCCGCCGGCGTCGCCTTCTGCCTGCTGCGCCCCACGTGCGGAGCGCCCGCCATTTCCTTGCGCGGCGCCTTCGGAATACGTCGGCGACGAACCCTGGCCGCTCCCGTGGTACGGGCCGCGCCCACTGTCCGCGTACGCCCGCCCGCTGCCGGCGCCGCCGTGGCGCGCACCCCCGCCGCTGCTTCCAGAGGCCGGCCCGCCGTAGCCGCCCCCCTGGCCGCCGCCGCCCTGACCGCCGCCGCCGCCCTGACCGCCACCTCCTTGATTACCGCCGCCGCCGTATCCGCCTGCGCCTTGGCCGCCGGGAGCGCCGCCACCCCAGCCACTGCCGGAGCCGCCGCCTGTCTCGTTCGGCTCACCTTCCACCGCAGGGACCTCGGCCCTTCTGCCGCCGGCAGCCGCGCCGCCCGAGGACCCGCCGCGCTTGACACGTGCGCTGAGGTCGATGTCGCGCATGACGCCCTGGCCGACCAGGAATTCGTTGATATGGCGGTACGCCGGCGGCAGGTGCTCCAGCACGCTGCGCTGCACGACGTCCTGGACCAGGAGCCAGGACTCACGCGACAGCCCGGCCGTGCCCCATTGCTCGACCAGCAACTGCGCGAGGACTTCGGGTCGCAGCACGTCGGTGCTGGCCATCTCGTCCTCGTCCTCCAGGTACTGCATGCGAACGCGCAGGTCGTTGAGCTCCCAGGACGCCTTTTCCTGGACAGCCTGGGCCAGGCGAGAAGACATGATCTTGCGCTCCACCACCTCGTCACCGATCAGCTCGAGGTTGAAGGAGTCCAGGCGGATGCGCGCCGTCGCCGTCGGCGGCACCAGGGCCTTCTGCCAGGCCTTGAACGTGGCCTGCGCCCAGGCGTCGCCCTTGCGGTCGAAATCCATCATGGCGTCGCGGCGGTCCTGCATTTCCCGGGCGGGAGCGCCCGCCTGGGCCAGCTCCGACAGGCGGCTGCGGATGGCCTGCGCCATGGGCGCGACGCAGGCCTGCGCCCGGGCCACGAACTGCTCGCGCGCCTGCCGCGCGATCCGCGCGCTGGACTCGGGGGGCAGTCGCGGTGCGTTCACGTCCGTCCTAAACGGTGGCGCCGGCGTTGGGGTCGTTGGGGTCCTCGTCCTTGCGGGCGGAGGACTTCACCAGGTCTTCGCGCTTGATGCCCAGCCACATGGCGATGGCCGCGGCCACGAAGACCGAAGAATAGATGCCGAACAGGATGCCGATGGTGAGCGCCAGCGCGAAGTAGTACAGCGTGGGGCCGCCGAACAGCAGCATCGACAGCACCATGATCTGCGTGGAGCCGTGGGTGATGATGGTGCGGCTGATGGTGGACGTGATCGCGTTGTCGATGATCTGCACCGTGTTCATCTTGCGGTAGCGGCGGAAGTTCTCGCGGATGCGGTCGAAAATCACCACCGACTCGTTCACCGAGTAG
>DATILF010000106.1:0-3550 GCA_035476755.1 Ramlibacter sp. | reverse complement strand
ACATGGCGCAGGCACAGGTCGGTCCAGAACTCGCCCACGCTGCCTGCCACCAGGTACGTGTATTCCTCCAGCGCGTCCGCCGTCGCCAGGGCGCGCGGGGACCCGGCTGGCCCGAACCGCTCGATGTCCAGCGCCTGGCCGTGGGTGATGTGGCGCAGGACGGTGCGGATGTCGTGCTGGTCGTCCGGCGCCAGCATCTCCAGCCAGGCGAGGCACTGAGGCAGCGCTCGAATCAGGGCGCGCTCATGCGCATCGTGCTGCAGCGGCGCAAAGTCGGTGGCCAGGGCCGGCAGGACGGCGGGCGGCAGCCGCCCGTCGATCACGCGCGCCAGGGTTTGAAGGTGGCGCTGCCGCTCTTCGGGCTGCAGCTCGGCAGTATCAGCCAGCGTGTCCGTCGCCCGCGCCAGCAGGTAGGCCACGGCGATGGGCCGCCGCAAGGGCGCCGGCAGCAGCCGGATCGACAGGTAGAAGGAGCGTGAAACCCCGCGCAGCAGCGCCAGGAATTCGGGGGGGGCGGGGGGCGGGAAACTGGGCGGGATGGGCATGGCGTCTGCCCGGGATTGTCGCTTGACAAGCCTCCGCATTTACCCTAGATTACTAACCAGTCAGTCAGTAGCGACGCCGTTTCGCGTGCTTTCAGCCAGGTTCGCCATGCCCAAAAAGTCCTTCCCACGCCCCGCGCGTGCCGCCTTCAGCCTTGTCCTGGCCGCTTCCGCGGTGCTGGCGGGCTGCTCCCGAAACGAGGCTCCACAAGAGCCTATTCGCGCTGTCAAGGTCGTGACCGTGGGGGTGGATACCTTCAAGACCGGTCATGAATTCTCGGGCGAGGTGCGCGCCCGGGTGGAGTCGCGGCTTGGATTCCGGGTGGCGGGCAAGATCGTGCGCCGCCAGGCCGAACTCGGCCAGCGCGTGAAGGCCGGCCAGGTCCTTGCCCAGCTCGATGCGCAGGACTACCAGCTGGCGGCCGACGCGGCGCGCGCGCAAGTGGCCGCGGCCAGCACCAATCGCGATCTCGCTGGTGCCGACTTCAAGCGCTTTTCCGCGCTGAAGGACCAGAACTTCATCAGTGGTGCCGAACTGGAGCGCCGCGAAACCACCTTGAAAGCGGCGCAAGCCCAGCTGGATCAGGCCCGGGCGCAGCTGGCCTCGCAGGGCAATCAGGCCCGCTACACCGACCTCCTTGCCGACGTGTCCGGTGTGGTCACCGCGATCGAGGCCGAGCCGGGCCAGGTGGTTTCGGCGGGCACGCCCGTCGTTCGCATCGCGCAGGACGGCCCGCGCGATGTCGTCTTCTCCGTCCCCGAAGACAAGGTCGTGGCGATCAGGCACGGCTCCGATGTGGCGGTGCGGATGTGGTCCGACAACAAGACGTTCGCCGGCAAGGTGCGTGAGGTGGCTGCCAGCGCGGACGCCGTGACCCGCACGTATTCGGTCAAGGTGGCGATCGACGCGGCCGCGGCGCCTGCCCTGGGTTCCACGGTGTACGTCTCACCGCAGGCGTTGAGCATGGTGGGTGCGCCTGTGATCAAGCTGCCCACCAGCGCCTTGCGCAAGGAAGGGCCGGGCACGGCGGTGTGGGTGCTGGACAAGGCCACCATGACCGTGAAATCGCAGCCGGTGCAGGTCGCCACCGCGGATGGCAATGATGTGGTCATCGCCACGGGCTTGCAGCCCGGCATGCTGGTGGTGTCCGCCGGCGTGCATGTCCTCTCGCCCGGCCAGAAGGTGACGATCTACCAGGACAAGCTGTCGTCATCCGCGACGGCGGCCGCGCAGGAGGCGACCAGGACGGTGGCCAGCGCCGCCGGTTCGGCCCAGGCCGCCACGCTGCCCGCCGCGAAGTGAGGCCGCGATGAGCCAGATCCAGCCAAAGGAGAGCTTCAACCTCTCCAAGTGGGCCCTCGAGCACGCCGCATTCACGCGCTACCTGATGGTGGTGCTGATGCTGCTCGGTTTCGCCGCGTACTTCCAGCTCGGGCAGGACGAGGACCCGCCGTTCACGTTCCGCGCGATGGTGGTTCGCACCTACTGGCCCGGCGCCACGGCGCAACAGGTGGCCGAGCAGGTGACCGACAAGATCGAGCGCGCGCTGCAGGAGGCGCCCTACGCGGACAAGATCCGCAGCTACTCGAAGCCCGGCGAATCGCAGATCATTTTCCAGATCAAGGATTCGTCCAGGCCGGAAGATGTGGCCAACATCTGGTACACGGTGCGCAAGAAGATCGGCGACATGCGGTTCCAGTTGCCCGGGGGCATCCAGGGCCCGTTCTTCAATGACGACTTCGGGGACGTGTACGGCGTGATCTACGCGCTGGAGTCCGACGGCTTCAGCTATGCGGAGCTCAAGGGCTTTGCCGACGACGTGCGCCAGCAGCTGCTGCGGGTGCAGGATGTCGCCAAGGTGGAACTGTTCGGCGTGCAGGACGAAAAGCTGTATGTCGAGATTTCGCAAAAGCGTCTGGCGCAACTCGGGCTGGACCTGAACCAGGTGCTGCAGCAGTTGGGGCAGCAGAACGCGGTGGAGTCCGCGGGCACGGTGCAGACGCCGCTGGACGTGGTCCAGGTGCGGGTCGGCGGCCAGTTCGAGGCCGTGGAAGAGTTGCGCGCGATGCCGATCCGCGGCATCGGGTATGGCACCGGCGCGACGGCCGGGGGCAATCAGATCCGTCTGGGCGACATCGCCGAGATCAAGCGCGGCTACGCCGACCCTCCGGTCGTGAAAGTGCGCCACCAGGGCAAGGAGGTGATCGCGCTGGGCGTGTCCATGGCCAAGGGCGGCGACATCATCCGGCTGGGCCAGTCCCTCAAGACGTCGTTCAGCCGCATCGAGGACGGCCTGCCCGCCGGCATCAAACTGGTGCAGATCCAGGATCAGCCGCGCGCCGTTTCGCTTTCCGTCAACGAGTTCGTGAAGACACTGATCGAAGCCGTGGCCATCGTGCTGGCGGTGAGCTTCATCGCCCTGGGCCTGCACAAGCGGCCTGACGCCGCCGCGCTGCCGCTGTGGAAGCGCTGGTATGTGGACATGCGCCCCGGCCTGGTGGTGGGCATCACGATCCCGCTGGTGCTCGCCGTCACTTTCCTGGCCATGGACTACTGGGGCATCGGCCTGCACAAGATATCGCTGGGTTCGCTCATCATCGCGCTGGGCCTGCTGGTGGACGACGCCATCATTGCCGTGGAGATGATGGTGCGCAAGATGGAGGAGGGCTACGACAAGGTGCGCGCCGCTACCTTCGCCTACGAGATCACCGCCATGCCGATGCTGACGGGCACCTTGATCACAGCCACCGGCTTCCTGCCGATCGGCATGGCCAAGTCGATGGTGGGCGAATACACCTACGCGATTTTTGCCGTGACGGTGATTGCCCTGGTGCTCAGCTGGCTGGTCTCCGTCTATTTCGTGCCTTACCTGGGCACGCTGCTGCTCAAGGCCAAGCCGCTGCCGGCCGGGGGGCAAGCCGACCACCACGAGCATTTCGATACGCCGTTCTACCGCACCTTCCGCCGCACCGTGGACTGGTGCGTGGAGCATCGCTGGATCACCATC
>DATILF010000105.1:0-6848 GCA_035476755.1 Ramlibacter sp. | reverse complement strand
GTTCTTCAACAAGAGCGCCGAGATGGTGGGGCCGATGATGGCGACCGACAACCCGGACATCTCCGCTTTCAAGCAGCGTGGCGGCAAGGTCATCATGTACCACGGATGGAATGACAACCTCATCATGCCGCAGGGCACCGTGCGGTACTACGAGCGCGTCCTGCAGGCCGTGAGCTCCTCCGCAGATTTCTCCCGGCTGTACATGGTGCCCGGCATGGGTCACTGCGGAGGTGGACCTGGCGCCAACGAATTTGGACAAAGGTCCAGCGGCGCCGTCCCCATGGAGCCGAAGACGGACATCTTCCGCGCGCTCATGGCCTGGTCTGAAAAGGGCCAGGCTCATGCGGATATCACCGCTTCGAGGATCGTGAGCGCAGCAGTGGCGCAGACCCGTCCGCTCTGCCCCTACCCCCAGGTCGCCAAGTACAAGGGCAGCGGGAGCACGGATGACGCAGCGAACTTCACCTGCTCAGCACCTTGACGAGCCGTCCTCGAACACCTCCATCGACTCACCTTTACCTTCACTATTACCAATGAACAACAGCATTTCCCTCCTGCGCCGCAGCGCGCTCGTCCTTTCCGCTGCAATGATGTTGCCTGCCCTCGCGCACGCCCAGGAATTTCCCACCAAGCCGGTGCGCATCATCACGCCGTTCCCGGTGGGCAGCGGCCCCGAGGGCGTGGTCCGCCTGGTGGCCGACAAACTGTCGCGCGCCTGGGGCCAGCCGGTCGTCGTGGAAAACAGGCCGGGCGGAAATGGCTTCATCGCCATCGACGCCTTCAAGCGTGGCGCCACGGACGGCCACGACCTTATACAGCTGGACAACGTTCACCTGTCGGCCTACCCGCACTTGTTCAAGAAGCTGCCCTACAGCCCCCAGAAGGATTTCGAGCCGCTGCTCCCGCTGTTCAAGGCCTATTTCTTCGTCACCACCGCGGCCGACGGCAAGTACAAGAACCTGGGTGACCTGATTGCCGACGCCAAGGCCAAGCCCGGCAAGCTCAACTACGGCTCCTGGTCGGTGGGCAATCCGGTGCACCTGGGCTCGGCGCTGTTCGATGCCGTGGCCGGCGTCGAGACCCAGCACATTGTCTACAAGGAGACCAGCCAGCTCTATACGGGCGTGGCCACCGGCGAACTGAGCTACGCGCTCGGCACCAGTGCTACCGCGGGTGCGCTGTACCGCGCGGGCAAGCTGAAATTCCTGGCGGTGGCCGCGCCCAGGCGCATTCCCGCGTACCAGGACGTGCCGACGGTGACGGAGGCCGGCGGCCCCGCCGGTTTCGAGGTCAGCGGCTGGACGGCGATTGCGGCACCCAAGGGGCTGCCCAAAGCCGTGACGGACAAGATCCAGCGGGATATCGAGAAAGCCCTGGCTGAACCCGACGTGCGAGAGAAGTTCCTCTCATTCGGCTACGAACACTTCACCCCCACCCGCGACCAGTTCAACCAGTACATCCAGTCGGAATCCGTACGTTTGGCCGCCATCATCAAGAAGGCCAACGCTTCGCTGGACTGAGCCCGCGCCGACGCTGCGCTCGCGGCGCTGCGCGGCGCCCGCATCCTGCTGGTGGAAGACAACGACATCAACCAGATCGGGACATGCAGATGCCGGAGCTGGACGGTCCGAGCGCGACGCGGGCCATCCGCCGCATCGACGAGCTGCAGGGCCTGTGCATCGTGGCGATGACCGCCAACGCCATGGAGCAGGACCGGCAAGCCTGCTTCGCGGCCCGCATGAACGACTACCTGACGAAGCCGATCGAGCCAGACGGTCTGCGGGCGATGCTGTTGCGATGGTTGGGGTCGCGCCGCTGATTCAGCGGCAGGCGGCCTGCGCTTGCAGGGCCCGGGGTGATAACGCGGGCGCGCTCAGTTCAGGCGGTAGCCGCTGGCCTTGGCCAATGGCGCCCATTTGGCCGTCTGCTCGCGCAGGTAAGTCTCGAAAGCCTCGACGCTGCTGGTTTCCGCCAGCATGCCCAGCTTCGCCAGTTGCTCACGGGTTTCCGGCTGGCGCAGCGCTTCGGCCACGACAGTGTTGAGCCTGGCCACGATCTCCTTGGGCGTGCCGGCGGGCGCGAACAGCCCGTACACGTTGACAGCCACCAGGTGGGGGTAGCCGGCTTCCGTCGCCGTCGGCACCTGCGGCAGCATCGGCAGGCGCTGCGGGCTGCCCGCGGCCACCGCCACCAGGCGGCCGGCCTGGACCTGCGCGATCACGGCGCCGATGTCGGCCGTCATCAGGTCCACCTCGCCGGCCATCACCGCATTCATGGCCGGGGCGCCCCCCTTGTAGGGCACTTCGGTCAGCTTGATGCCGGCGTCGCGCTGCAGGAGGGTGGCGGCGAAATGCGTCACCGTGGCGGGCGCCGGAATCGCGATGGTGAGCTTGCCGGGATCGGCCTTGGCCCGGGCCACCAGCTCGGACAGGTTCTTCACACCGGACTTGGGGTGGGCGACGAAGATGCTTGCCGCATCGGCCAGCCGGGTGACGCCCACCAGGTCCTTCGCCGGGTCGAACGGCAGGTTGGCCACGTAGGGCAGGATGGTGCGGCTGCCGATGCCGGCCACCAGCAAGGTGTAGCCATCGGGGTTCGCTTTGGCCACGTGGTCCCAGGCGATGACCGAGCCGCCCCCGGCCTTGTTGTCCACGATGAACTGCTGGCCGGTGGCCGCGGCAAGCTTGAGGCCGAGCGTGCGCGCCAGCACATCGATCGGCCCGCCCGCGGCAAAGGGCACGACCAGGCGAACCGGCTTGCTGGGGTAGGTGGCGGGCTGGGCCTGCGCGGTGAGGGCGGCGGCGCAAGCGATGCCGATGAAGAAGCGGGCGAGAGAGTGCATGAGGTACATCCTGTGAATCTGAAGAATCAACGCTGGAGGGTTCGCACCCAGGCGACGATCGCCTGGGTGATGGCCGCGGGCTGCTCGGGCACCATGGCGTGGCTGGCGTTGGCGATGACGTGCACCGTCACCTTGTCGCCCAGCACGTCGCGCAGTTCGTTGCGGGTGCTGGCCGGGCGCCACGGGTCACTGTCGCCCTGCAGGTCGAGGATGGGCGCATTGGCGGCGTTGAACCACACCTCCTTGGGCGGCTGCCGGCCGGCCTGGCGATAGGCCGCGCGCAGCTGGGGGTGCCAGCCCGCCAGCCAGGCGCGCGGGTCGTTGCCGGGCGCGAACATCACTTTCTGCAGTGCCGCGATACGATCGCTTTCGGGCCGGGACGGATCGGACGCAATCGCCAGCGATTCGGCCGTGCCGGGTGGAAACACCTTGGCCGAGGCGCCCAGGACGACCACGCCCCGCACCAGCTGCGGATGGTTCATGTCCGTCACACGCGCCACCCAGTGGCCGTAGGCATGGCCCACGACCACCGCCGGGCCGCTGGCCAGGCGCTCGATCGACAAGGCCACGTCCTGGGCCAGCGTGGCCAGGGTCATGTCCGCCGGCGGCGGGCTGCTGCGGCCCATGCCGCGCGGCTGCGGCCGCAGCACCTGGAAGCCCTGGGCCGCCAGGCGTGCGGCGAGATCGTCGAAGTCCTCCGAGTCACGCTGCGAGGAAGGCAGCAGCACGATGGCGGGGCCGGCGCCGTCCACGATCACATCGACCTGCGCGTTGCCTGGCTGCAGCAGTTCGCGGCGGCGCGGCGGCGCTGTCACTGCCGTACTCATTCGCACCGGAAACTGTCGGCGGCATCGGGACTGCCGCTGCCCAGATAGCGCGCTGTCTTGGGGTAGGCGCACAGCGGCCGCGTGCGGCCTGGAAATGCGGCGCCCCGGGCCAGCAACATGTCCGGTGCCCGCCCCTGTTCGACCCAGGCGACCAGCGCGCCAAAGGGGTCGAATTGATCCAGCGCCGGCCCGCCTGCGCAGTGACCCATGCCCGGCACCTGGAAGTGCCGCGCGAAGCCCTGTGTCTGAACCAGCCCGCCGTTGGCCTCCACCAGACGCTCGTACCAGCGCCTCACGCCGTTGGCATTGACCAGGCCGTCGCCCACGCCCATGTAGGCGATGACCTTGCCACCGCGGTCACGGAAGGCGCGGTAGTCGGTCGCATTCGATGCGGTGAAGCCACCCGAGGCGACAAGGCGTGCCGGATCGGTGTCGAAGTCGAACTTCAGGTAGTCGAAATCCGGTGCCGGTGGCGTCATGAATACATACTTGACCGAGGTGTTGGTGGCCCGCGCCGCATTGGGAACCGCCGTGGCGGAGGTGCCGAGCATCGGGCCGCGCCAGTTCAGCACCCCGGCGTCGATCGGGTAGGGCTCGTAGAGCGCTCTGCCGCGCGAATTGCGCGGCCCGTCAAGCACGCGCATCAGCGCCGTCACCTGTTGCGCGCTCAGGCAGCTGTCGGTCTTTGCGCCGGCACATTGCAGCGGCGCCGGGCTGTAGTTGCAGGCCCGGGTGTTCTCGACCATGCCGTCCACCAGCCCGTCGAGCGCGTCGCAGCGGGCCAGCACATCGCGCTGGACCAGCTTCAAGTCACCGTCGGAGAACGCGCGGCTGAGTACCGGCTTGCCATCCGGGCCCCGGGGCGCGATGGCCGTGAATTCCTGCAGGATCTGCATCGAACCGGTCTGGGCCACATGCTGCTCGAGGATGGGCGCGCCGGCCACGACGCCGTCGAACTCGCCGGCAAAACGCTGCGATGCCACCAGGGCCTGGCGCCCGCCGCCGGAGCAGCCGGCAAAGTACGAGTAGCGCGGCGCGCGCCCGTAGTAGGCGCCGATCAAAGCCTTGGCCCGCGTCGTCACCTGGCCGATGGCGTTGTAGCCCCAGTCGATGCGTGCTTGCGGATCCAGGCCGAAGGAGGCGTCGCGCGGGTCGCTGGCCTGGTGCCCGAAGTCGCTGCTGACCACCGCATAGCCATCGGCAAGCGCAGGCCGCGAGCCGCCTTGCGCCGAGCCGTAGGCCGGCCGCACCGAGCCGTCGGTGCCGCCGCCACCCATGAACTGGAAGCGCCCGTTCCAGGCCTGGGGCAGGCGCAGCTCAAAGTGGGTCGCATACCGCACGCCGCCGACGCCGCTGCGCGCGCCGACCTCGGCCCTGACGATGCAATGCGCCGGCAAAGGCAGCTCTCCAGCCCGCTGCGCGCCGGCCTCGACCCGCGTCGCTGACTGGATCACCGTGCCTTGCAACGCGACGCGCAGCAAGGCCGCGCAATCGGGCAGCAGTGCGTCGGCCGGCGCAAGGCGGGCTTCGTGGCCGCAACCGGCTGCAGCCAGTGCGGCGACCAGTGCGATTCGTCTCATGGCGCTCAATCGGCCGTCGCGCCGGACTTCTTCACGATCTCGGCCCACTTGGGCAGCTCGGCGCGGATCAGCGCCCCGAACTCCTCCGGTGTGCCGAAGGCCGGCTCGATGCCCAGCCCCACCAGCTGGGCCTTCAAGGCCGGATCCGCCATCGCGCGCCCCAGGGCGGCATGCAGCGTGGCCAGGACATCCTTGGGCGTGTCAGCGGGAGCGAACACACCGAGCCAGTTCGACACGTCATAGCTCGCCAGCCCCGCCTCGGCGATCGTAGGCACCTGCGGCAGCGCGCCCATGCGCGCCTTCGACGTGACGCCCAGTGGACGCACCTTGCCCGTCTTGATGTGCGGCTCATACACCGTGTAGGAGTCGAATGTCATGTCGACGCGGCCCGCCAGTACATCGACCATCAGGGGTGCGCTGCCTTTGTACGGCACATGCACCATGTTGACGCCGGCCAGCGTCTCGAACAAGGCGCCCGAGAGGTGGCTGGAACTGCCGCTGCCGGCCGAACCATAGGTGAGCGCGCCGGGCTTGCTCCTGGCCAGCGCGATCAGCTCGGCCAGGTTACGGGCCGGCACCGATGGGCCGACGACCAGGACCCGCGGCGTGATGTGGGTGAGGCTGATCGGCGCGAAGTCCTTCAGCGGGTCGTAGCGCAGCCTGGGGTACAAAGCGGGGTTGATGGCGTGCGTCCCCATGGTCCCGAAAAAGAGGGTGTACCCGTCCGCGGCCGCCTTGGCCACCGCTTCGGCCGCTGTCGCGCCACCGGCTCCACCGCGGTTGTCGATGATGATCTGCTGGCCCAGCGCGCTGCCCATGCGTTGCGCCATGCCCCGGGCCATGACATCGGCCGCGCCCCCGGCCGGGAAAGGCACGACCAGGCGCACCGGCTTGTCGGGGAAGGCCGCGCTGGCCAGCCCCGACAGTGTGATCAGTCCGGCGGCCAGTAAAGCCTGGATGGTGTGCATGGTCTTGTCTCCTGAGCGTTCATGGGTGACGGGGTGCCCCCGTGCGGGAGCAGGTACGGTGGAAAGCATAGGGACATTGCGCCATGGCTCCAATGCCTGCGGACACATGGCTGGTATGCGCAATCGGTGCCTAGCTGCGGGGAGGCAGGACCTCTAGAGTCCGCGGTGTCTCCACATCACACCCAAGACAGCGTCATGACAAGCACCTCCGGCCCCCTGTCCCATGTACGGGTCCTGGACCTCAGCCGCATCCTCGCCGCGCCCTGGGCCGGCCAGGTCCTGGCCGACCTGGGCGCCGAGGTGATCAAGGTCGAGCGGCCCGGCGCCGGCGACGACACCCGATCCTGGGGGCCACCCTTCCTGAAGGACGCGCAAGGCCAGGACACGCGCGAGGCCGGCTACTACCTGGCCGTCAATCGCGGCAAGCGCTCCATCACCGTCAGCCTGGACCATCCCGAAGGCCAGCGCATCGTGCGCGAGCTGGCGGCCAGCAGCGACATCGTGCTGGAGAACTTCAAGGCCGGCACGCTGGCGCGCTACGGCCTGGATGCGGCGTCGCTGCGCGCCATCAATCCGCGGCTGATCTACTGCTCGGTCACCGGCTTCGGCCAGACCGGGCCACGCCGCGACC
>DATILF010000104.1:0-5114 GCA_035476755.1 Ramlibacter sp. | reverse complement strand
GAAGTGGTCGCCAAATCGCCGGCCGACGGCTACACGCTGCTCATGAGCTCGGGCGGCATGGTGTCGGTGAACCCGCACATCTATCCCCGCATGGCCTTCGACCCGGCCAAGGACCTGGTGCCCGTGGCCTCGGCCGCACGCGTGCTGGTGTACCTCGTCTCCCGGCCTTCGGTACCCGCCAACAACATCAAGGACTTCATCGCCTACGTGAAGGCCAACCCGGGCAAGCTCTCGTACGGCTCGCCGGGCAGCGGCAGCTCGCCGCACTTGGCGGGTGAAATGTTCAAGAGCCAGGCGGGCCTGTTCGCCGTGCACGTGCCCTATCGCGGCGCGGCGCCGGCGCTGCAGGACCTCCTGGCCGGCATGCTCGATTTCTACTTCGACCCCGGCATCGGACTGCCGCATGTGAAGAGCGGCCGGCTCAAGCTGCTGGCTGTGGGCAGCCCCCGGCGTTCGCCCTTGTTCCCCGAAGTGCCCACGCTGGACGAGGCGGGCCTGAAGGGTTTCGACGCCGACACGGTGTTCGGCTTCTACGCCCCGGCCGGCACGCCCGCCGACGTGGTGGCGCGCCTGAACCGCGAAATCAACCGCGCGCTGGGCACGCAGCCCGTGAAGGACCGCATCCTGGCGCTGGGCGGAGAGGCCCTGCCCCTCACCCCCGCGCAGTTCGGCGCCAAGGCCGTGGAAGATTCGAAGCGATTCAGTGCGATCATCAGGGAACGCAAAATTCTCGCGGACTGACCCGCTTCATGGCCTCATGACCAAGGAAATCATCTACACCCAACGCGTCGAGTTCGGCGACTGTGACCCGGCGCGCATCGTCTGGTTTCCCAATTTCTTTCGCTGGATCGATACAGCCTCGCGCCACTTCTTCGTGGCGTGCGGCGTGCCGCCCTGGCATGAAACCGAGCAGACCCTGGGCGTCATCGGAACGCCCGTGGTGGATACGCACGCGAAATTCATCAAGACGGCCAGCTACGGCGACATGCTGCAGTTCCACACCACCATCGCCGAGTGGCGTGGCAGGAGCTTCGTGCAGCGCTACCGCGTCATGCGCGGCGACGACGCCATCATGGAATGCGAGGAGGTGCGCATCTTCGCGGCGCGCGCCGAAGGCAGCGCCACCGGCATCCGCTCCCTGCCGATCCCACCGGAAATCCGGCGCCTGTGCGAGTAGCCTCCGCGGCCGACTTCACACCCGGGGCGCCATCGACACCTTGTCGAGCAGTTCCAGCAGCATGGCCTGCTCGGCGCGGGTGAGCCTGCCAAGCCACCCCTTGTCCATGGCCCTGCCGATCGAGTGCGCGCCCTCGATCAGCGTTTCGCCGGCGGGCGTGAGCGCGATGAACTGCATGCGCTTGTCGGTTTCGGCCCGGGTGCGTTGAATCAGCCCCCTCTCCTGCAAGCGTCGCAGCAGCCCCGTCATGTTCGACGGGGCGACACCAAGCGCCACCGAGAGCTGGCTCTGGGTCACCTCGCCGTTGCTGCCCAGAAGCAACAGTACCGAGAAATCCACCGGCCGCAGTTCATACGCCCGCCCGATGTGCTGATCGAAGGTCTTGAACGCGATGTAACGCGCCCGCGCCAGGAAGTAGCCCGGGTATCGTTTCAGCTCGGACTGGTCCAGCGCGCCCGTTGGCTGCCCCGCACTCGCTTCGTTTTTTGCCATGTGGATGTCGGGTTCGCACCGAGCCGCTGCAAGGAAGTTTGGTTATAAGACATCACGAACCTGCGCGCAAGTAGCACATCCCCATCAGGAGCTGAATCCTCGTTTTCATTAGAGGACTCCGCCTTCCCCTAGGGAAAGTCCGGAGCAAGAAACGGCTTTTTCCGCTTGAATTAGTTATCGGCAATAACAATACTGGCGGTACTGACGAGAACCCAGCCACCCCAGCCCCCCAGTCAACGAGGAGAACCTGATGACCACCCGCCGCCAACTACTTCAAGCGTCCCTGGGCGCCGCGCTGCTGCCGTCGATGCAGCTCGCGTCCGCCCAGACCGTCGAACAGGTGAAGATCTATTACGGCTTTCCCCCAGGCAGCGCCGGTGACAGCGTCGCGCGCCGCGTCGGCGAAAAAATGGCCGGCTCGCCCTACACCCGCAATGCCGCCGTCGTGGAGAATCGCCCCGGCGCCGGCGGGCGCATCGCCCTGGACGTGCTCAAGAGCGCACCGTCCGACGGCAGCGTGCTGGCCCTCTCGCCGTTCTCCGCTACGGCCATCTATCCGCACATCTACACCCGCCTGAGCTACGACCCCTTCCGCGACCTGGTGCCCGTCTCCATCGGCGCCGTGATGCATCACGGCCTGGCGGTGGGGCCGATGGTGCCGGCAACCGTGAAGACGGTGAAAGACTTCCTGGCCTGGGCCAAGGCGAACCCGCGCGAGGCCAGCTATGGCTCGCCCGCTGCGGGCTCCACGCCGCACTTCATCGGCGCCCTGCTGGGCATGAACTACGGCGCGGAACTGAAGCACGTGCCGTACCGCGGCTCGGTCCCCGGCGTCACCGACCTGGTGGGCGGGCAGATCGCCTCGATGGTCACGCCCAGCGGCGACTTCATCCCCAACCACAAGGCCGGCAAGATCCGCCTGCTCGCCACCTCGGGCCGCCAGCGCTCGCCGTTCACGCCCGACGTGCCGACGTTCGCCGAACAGGGCTTCCCCGAGTTCGTGGTGGAAGAGTGGTTCGGCTTCTACGCGCCGCCCAAGACGCCGTCGCTGCTGGTGAACCGGGCCAACGCCGCCATCAACGCGGCGCTGAAGGAAAAGTCGGTGATCGACAGCCTGGCCGTGGTCGGCCTGATCGCCCAGGGCTCCACGCCCGAAGCCATGGCGAAATCGCAGAAGGCTGAGTTCGACCGCTGGGGTCCGCTGGTCAAGCGGGTCGGGTTCACGTCGGACTCCTGATCGGCGGGTGGGAGAAGCCGCGCTGCGGAGATCAGCCTCTCAATTGCAGCGTGGTCATGCAGTCGCGTGAGTCGCTGAGGTAAGGGGCTTCCGGCCTCTGGGTCCACCAGTTCACGGCCATCGCGATGCGCAGCTGCGTCCCCTTCGCCGGTCGCCACATGCGGCCGATGACGCCGTGGTACAGGTTGCCCGGGAAGGTGGCGTACCGGTTTGCTTTCGGGTTGACGAAACGCATGTCCTTCGGCTGCTGCGGGTGCGGCCCCTTGTCGGTGAGCACCTGGTCGGTCACCACCAGCTCGCCATAGGGGGGCGACGTGAGGAACAGCACGCTCGCTGTTTCAGGGTGCCTGATTTTCTGCAGGTCCTGTTCATCGAGGTCGTTGCGGTCGAAGTGGCACGGCAGCAGCCACTGCGGCGTCGAGTTCGTCTGCGTCACGCTGAACCACCACTCGACGCCGATCACGTCTGCAGATGGCTGCGCCAGCGGCCGCAGGCTGTGAACGATCGCCTCGAAAACGTTCTCCGGCCCGCGGTCGAGCGGATACCAGAAGGTGGTCTGGTAGAAGCGAAACCCCTCCTGCAGCAGGCGCTGGAAATGACTTTCCGGGAAGGCACGCCGCAGGGTGGTGAACTCGCGGCGCGGCAGCGCCGGATCGAAGAGCCGGACGCCGGCCAGTGCGCCGCTCGCATCATTCGGTGGTGTGGTCGCCGCCGGCTGCACCAGGGTCCGCGCGCCGCCGCTGCTCCGGCGCGCCCTTTCGGCGGGTGATGCGGCCACCGTGGGAAGTGTCCCCATGCCACGTTCGCCGATCCGGAACTGGTCGTAGGCGCTGTCGTCATAAACGTAGTCGAGCGTCGGCACCAGCTGGACCTCGACACCGCCCAACTTGCGTTTGAAGTCACTGATCTGTTGCCAAGAATGATCCGGCTGGCCAGAGGGCGCGACGCCCCACAGGTCATACCACTCGCAGCCCGCCGCCTTGGCCCTGCGCATGATCTCGAAATGAAGCAGGGAGGGCGCCATCACGCGCCGCTGCGCCAGAAGCGAGCCGCCGTAGAGGTAGGTGGCGCGCCGGCCGAAGGTGACCACGAGCGCGGCGGCGAGCCGCTGCCCGCCGTGCTCGGCAAAGAACAACGAGGCCTGGCCCCGCGGGACCAGCTCGGTGAGCAGCGCGCGGAAGTAGCCGGGCGCTGTCGGCTGCATACCCTTGCGAACGGCTGTGCAGCGTTGAATGCGCATGAAGTCGATCAAGCCCCGGTACGAGTTGTCCCTGACCACCCCAACGCCATGTTTGCACGCGACGCGAACGTTGTAGCGGCCCTTGGGCTTCATCTGCGCGAGGAGCTCGTCTTCGCGCAGGCGCAGGTCCAGGCACAGCGTATTGCGCGGCTCGGAAAAGCGGTGGCCTGACAACGCCGGCCGAAAGCCGCGCACAAAGTCCGGCAAGCGCTGCCAGCGCGGCTCGATCCGCAAATGGCTCACCACCGCGTCCTCGGCCTTGCGATGGCGCTCGATGCTGGCCAGCACGGCTTCGAACACTTCGGCTGCGCCGGCCTCATCGGCCGGCAGCACCGGCCCTTCCTGCACGTAATAGAAGCAGTGCCCCGGCGCGTAGGTCCACTTGCCCACCAGCGCGCCGCCGACAATGGTGTCGCCGTCCTTCAGCGTGACGGCGAAGTGCTCGCATTCGCCACGCGCGCGAAACTGCGCCCACGCTGACGACTGCATGAACCCCGTGTCGGGCGTTGCCGCGAGAAAACGGTCCCAGGCGCTCCAGCGCGCGACGGCCTCGTCGGTCACGCGGCCCTGCGTCGCGTCGTCCCCGCGCGGAACGGCGATTGCTTTCGAGTAGGGTAGTACTGCGCTCATTTCATGACGCCCCGATCTGTGCGGCAGTGCGGCCGGTGCCGGGCAGCACGGACAGGTGAGCCACCGCATGGGCGCCGGCCTCGTCGAGATTGATCACGCGATCGGCCGAGCGGATCGTCTCGGGCCGGTGCGCGACGATGACGCGCGTCACCCGCGTGGCGCGGATTGCCGCGTTGACCAGTTTTTCATTGGTGACATCGAGGTCGCTGGTCGCCTCGTCGAGCAGCAGCACGCCGGGCTGGCGATACAGCGCGCGCGCAATCAGCACGCGCTGCTTCTGGCCGCCCGACAGCACCGTGCCCATGTCGCCGATCAGCGTGTGGTAGCCCATCGGCATG
>DATILF010000103.1:0-9196 GCA_035476755.1 Ramlibacter sp. | reverse complement strand
GGCGCAGCTCGGCGGCGCGGGTGCGGGCTGCGTCGTGCACGCGGTTCAACTCGGCGAGGCGGGGATCGAGGTTCATGGTGCTGTCCTTCAAGATGTGTCGGGGTGAAGCGACTTTAGGAAATCGGCCACAGACCGGAAACGGCGCGCCGCGCAAATGGGCCTTGCGCCGGCTGCAAAGCCGGCCAGCGACGCCCGGCGGGCTTGGTTACCATCGCCCCATGCGCGCCCTCCAGTTCGACGATATGCACCTGTTCGCCCGCGTGGCCGAACTCGGCACGCTCTCGGCGGTGGCGCGCGAGCGGGACGTGCCCGTCAGCCAGATCTCGCGCACGCTCTCGCGCATCGAGAAGGCCTGCGGCGCGCGGCTGATTCACCGGTCCACGCACGGGCTGTCGCTCACGGCGGAAGGCCAGACATTCCACGACTACTGCGCACGGATGATCGGCACACTCGATGAACTGGAAGGCGAGTTCGCCAACAAGGCCGGCGAGGTGAGCGGCGTGGTGCGTGTCGCCGCCAGTACCGTGGTCGCGCATTACCAGCTGGTGCCCAGCCTGATCGGGCTCGGTGCGCTGCACCCCCGGTTGCGGGTGGAACTGGAGGTGGGCGACCGCATGACCGACATGGCGCGCGAGGGCATCGACATCGCCATCCGCACCCTGACCGCCCTGCCGGACACCGTGATCGCCCGCAAGATCGGCACGCTGGGGCGGGCGCTGTACGCGGCCCCTTCGTATGTGGCCGCGGCCGGGCTGCCGGCGCACCCGTCGCAGCTTGGCGAGCACCGGCTGGTCACCAACAGCAGCGTCGCCATGCTCAACCAATGGCCCTTCCTGGAGGACGGGCAGGCGTTCGTGCACGAGGCGGACGGCCACTGGCGCGCCAACGACACCAACATGACGGCGACCATGGTGCTGCAGGGCCTGGGCATCGGCCGGCTCGCCACGCTGGTGGGCGACCCCCTGGTGCGGCAGCAGCTGCTGGTGCCGGTGCTGGAGACATTCATCGACCTCGGGCCGGTGCCGGTGTATGCCGTCACGGCGCCCGGGCGCCACCGCCTGCCCAAGATCAAGGCCTGCATCGACTATTGGGCCGAATGGCTCGGCAAGAACAGCCCGGGCCCGACCGCCCGGACACGCACATGACACCCCTGAACCCTCCCCTCACCCCGGCCGTGATGCGGCCGACGGCCCGCTTCATGCTCTCGCACCCAGCCCACTGCATCGCGCTGGGGTTCGGCTCGGGGCTCGCGCCCGTCGCGCCCGGCACGGCCGGCACGCTATGGGCCTGGCTGGCCTATCTGGTGATGCAAAGCTGGCTGTCGCCAACGGCCATTGGCCTGGTCATCGCCGCGGGGCTGCCCATCGGCTGGTGGGCCTGCACGGTCACCGCGGGCAACATGCGCGTGCTGGACCCGGGCAGCATCGTCTGGGACGAAATCATCGCCTTCTGGATCGTGCTGTGGCTGGTGATGCCGGCGGGGCTGGGCGCCCAGTTCATCGCCTTCCTGCTGTTCCGCCTGTTCGACACCGTCAAGCCCGGCCCGGTGGGCTGGGCCGACAGCCTGTTCCACGGCTTCGGCTGGCGCGGCGGTTTCGGCATCATCTTCGACGACCTGGTGGCAGCCCTGTGCACCTTGCTCGTCATCGCTGCCTGGAGGTTCTGGTGAACGATCGCGTGACACGGCTGGCCGACGCCCTGCTGGCCAGGGGCTGGATGCTGGCGACGGCGGAAAGCTGCACCGGCGGGCTGATCGCGGCGGCCTGCACCGACCTGGCAGGTTCCAGCAACTGGTTCGAACGCGGCTTCGTCAGCTACTCCAACGAGGCCAAGACCGAACTGCTGGACGTGGACCCCGCGCTCATCGCCGCCCATGGCGCGGTGAGCGAGGTGGTGGCCCGCGCCATGGCCTTCGGCGCGGTGCGGCGCTCGCGCGCAAAGGTGAGCGTCGCGGTGACCGGCGTCGCCGGGCCCAGCGGCGGCAGCAAGGACAAGCCGGTGGGCACCGTCTGGTTCGGCTTCATGGTCGATGGGCGCCTGACGAGCGAGCTCGCACGGTTCGACGGCGACCGCGCCGCCGTGCGCCAGGCCACCGTGGCGCATGCGCTGGATGGCCTGCTGCTGCGCCTGGCGGACGACGCGCAGCCCTGACGCGTCACGCCATGATGACGTGCGCCTCCACGCCGCGGCGGGGCGCGGGGCCGACCGGCGGCGCATAGCCCAGCCGTGTCCACATCTGCACGGTGAACTGCGCGGGCGGCGCCTGCAACAACTCATGAATGTCGGCATACGGGCGGGCCTGCTCGGGGTATTCCTGCAAGGCTTGCGAAAGCGGCTGCATCGCCAGCCCCTGGCCCGTCGCCGCCAGTTGCGCGCGGGCATAGGCGCGGCCGGCTTCCACCTGCGTCTTGCGGCTGTTGCCCTGCGACACCATCCAGAAGAACGCGGGCGTCGCGGCGATCTTCGCGTTGAAGTCCTTGATCTGCCCGGTCGTCGCGGCGTCATCGGGACCCGGGGCCTTGCTGCGGTCGAACAGGCCCAGTGCGGTGAGCACCCTCACCATCGGCGTGTTGATGGACAGCCCGTCGCGGTGCTCGGCGATCTCGCGCGGGCCGACCCGCAGCACCTTGAACGACTCCAGGATCGTGCGCGGCGTGACCAGCTCGACGCGCCAGGCCTCCATGGCGATGGCCTTGTGGCGCTGCAACGCCTGGGGCTGGCTGCTGCCGACGAATCCCACCCGCATCGAAGCATGGGCGACACTGGCCGCGATGGCCTGCAGGGCTTGAGGCGCGGGCTCGCGCGGGGCGTAGGCCTCGCGGTTGGTGCGGCGCCTGAGGATCTGCTCGAACAGCGGATCGGGCTTCACAGCGGCGTCATGTGCCAGGCGGATGCGCGCGACCGGCCGCGCATCCACCTTGTCCATGGCGAACTCCCCTTCCGGAAAGAGTTCGATGTCGGCACGCAGGCCGCGGCGGCGCGCCGCCAGGTCCAGCAGTTCGAGAAAGGTGCCCTGGCTCATCATGATCTGGCGCGAGAACGGGTCGGTCTCGGGCAGCAGGCGCGTGAGGTCGCAGTACAGCCAGATCTCGTCCGGGCGGCGCAGGTCGACGCGCCAGGACTGCAGGTTGTGCGAATGCGGCGCGAGGATGGCGTAGGCCAGGATCCAGCGGCGCACGTCGCCCTGCTCGCTGGCCGGCCCCTTCCAGGCCTGCACCGCCTCCGCCGGGTACTCGCTGGAAAGCGAACAGCCCACGAGCGGCAAAGCGGTGGCCGATGCGATCACGCCGCCACCGGCGACGCGGATGAAGTGCCTGCGGTCCATAGCAGTTCCTTTCAGCGCAGCGAGAGAGTCGCGGGCGCGTGTGCCGCCGAGCCGGGCGCATGCAGGCCGATGTCATCCAGGGCCAGGCGAAGCGCCTGCGCGAACGGCGTGCGGGGCTCCTCCCCAATCAACGCCACGAGCCGCCCATGAGCCAAGGCGTAGGGCGTGCGCCAAAGATAGCGCATCTCGCACAGCGCGGCCACCGTGGGCATGAACAACCCCAGGGCGCGCATCAAGGTCCACGAGAGCGAGCGCACCTGCAAGCGCTGGCTGGGGCCGATCCAGCCTCGCTCGCGGGCGATGGGCTGGAGCGCCTGCGCCCAATCCTCGCGCGCCAGGTGAACGCCCGCGAAATGCAACGTCTCGAACGCAGGCAGGCGATGCCGCTGCTGCGCCACCTTCACGAAAGTGCTTGCCAGGTCAGGCAGGTAGGCCCAGGACGTCGGCACGCCCGCCGGCCCGGGATAGATGAAGCGGCCGGCACGCAGGCTTTTGGCCATCACCAGGTCGAGCCAGGACCCCGAACCGCTGCCGAAGAAATCGCCGCCCCGGATCACCACGGCTTTCATGCGGCCATCCGCCGTCGCGGCGCGAATCTGCTGCTCGCTGGCGATTCGCATGCGCCCCTTGAATGTGGTGGCCGCCTGGGGCGCGTTCTCATGCAGCACGGGCGGCATGCCCTCGCCGAAGTTGTACACGCTGGCTGGCAGCATCAGCATGGCACCCAGCGCCCGGCCGATGTCGATGGCGGCCTGCGTGAGCCCCGGCAACTCCGCACGCCAGGCCTTGTGCGTGTAGCGCGGGCTCAGCCCCTGCACCACCACGGTGGCGCCAGCCGCCCATGCCGCGAGCACGGCGGTGTCCCGCGGATGAGCGGCCAGCCAATGCACACCCGCGATGGCCGGGCCGGTCGCACCGGGCCGTACTTGTGCGTGCACGGTCCAGCCGGCCTGGGCGAAGGCGCGCGTCGCGGCCAGGCCGAATCGGCCGCGGGCACCGAGAACGAGAACGGATGGGTTGGGGGACATGGCGGGCTCCAGGAATCGCGTTGGGATGCCCTGATTGTGGGAAGGCGCGAGCTATTCCACAATTGGCTAACGATCCATATCAGCTATTCACACATGAATACCCAATTCGACTGGAGCCTGGTCCGGTCCTTCCTCGCGGCGCTGGAGCACGGCAGCCTGCTGGGCGCCGCGCGCGCGCTCGGCTCCACCCAGCCCACGCTGGGCCGCCATATCGCCGAGCTGGAAACGCAGCTGGGCGCTGTGCTGTTCGAGCGCACCGGGCGCGGCCTGTTGCCCACCGACATGGCGCTGCGGCTGGCCGACTCGGCCCGGGCCATGGAAAACAGCGCGCACGAACTGGTGCGCAGCGTGTCCGGCGCGCAGGCCGGCATCAGCGGCACGGTGCGGATCACCGCCAGCCAGCCCGTCGCCTGCTTCGTGCTGCCCACGGTGCTGGCGCAGATGCGGGTGGCCTTGCCCGAGGTGCAGGTGGAGCTGGTGGCCAGCAACCAGGTCACCAACCTCCTGCGGCGCGAGGCCGACATCGCATTGCGCATGGTGCAGCCCGACCAGGCCACGCTGGTCGTCAAGCGCATCGCCAAGGTCACGCTGGGCGCGTACGCCCACCGCGACTACCTGCGCCGACGGGGAACACCCCGCCAGATGAGCGACCTTCTCAGCCACGAACTGATCGGCAGCGACCGCGACGAGGCGATGCTGCGCGGCTTCGCGAGCTTCGGCTTTCCGGTCGGGCGGGAAGCCTTCGCGTTTCGCACCGACGACCTCATCGCCTACTGGGAGGCGGTGCGCGCCGGGCTCGGCGTGGGCTTCGTGGCCGACTACCTGGCCCGCACTGACAGCCAGCTGGTGCCGCTGCTGCCGATGCTGAAGATCCCGCCCCTGCCCATCTGGCTGACGGTGCACCGCGAGATCCGCACCAGCCCGCGCATCCGCGCGGTGTACGATTTCCTGGCCGCCGCGGTCCCCAAGGCGCTTTGACCGGACACACCATGCACCCCAACCAGACCACCATCGACCGGTTCTATGCCGCTTTCTCGAAGCTCGACGCCGAGGGCATGGCCCGCTGCTACGCGGACGATGTGGCCTTCGACGACGAAGTCTTCTCGCTGCGGGGCAAGCGCGAGGTGGCGGGCATGTGGCGCATGCTGTGCGAGGCCACGCGCGCCAAGGGCGCGGACGTCTGGAAGCTGCAATACCGGGACGTGCAGGCAGACGGCGCCAGCGGCAGTGCGCACTGGGACGCGCACTACCGCTTCAGCGCCACCAACCGGCTGGTGGACAACAGCATCGACGCCAGCTTCACTTTCAATCCGGCCGGCCAGATCGTGCGCCACCAGGACCGCTTCGATTTCTGGCGCTGGTCGCGCCAGGCACTGGGCACGCCGGGCGTGCTGCTGGGCTGGACGCCAGTGATCCGGAACAAGGTTCGCCAGCAGGCCGGCGCCAACCTGCAGCGCTTCCTGGCGAAGGAACTCCAATGAGCTGGTTCGATGGCTTCGAGAACGGCCGCTTCGAGGTGAATGGCACGGAGATCTTCGCGCGCTTCGGCGGCCGGCGCGACCGGCCCGCGCTGCTGCTCCTGCACGGGTTCCCGCAAACCCATGCCATCTGGCACCGCCTGGCGCAGCATCTGAAGGAAAGCTACTTTCTCGTCATGCCGGATCTGCGGGGCTACGGCGATTCCGCCAAGCCGCCCGGCCTGCCGGACCACGCCAATTACAGCAAGCGTGTGATGGCACAGGACATGGTGGCCCTGATGGACGCGCTCGGCGCGCCGCAGTTCCTGCTCTGTGGCCATGACCGGGGCGGGCGCGTGGCCGCGCGGCTGGCGCTGGACCACCCGCAGCGCGTGAAGAAGCTGTGCGTCATCGACATCGCGCCCACGCTGGACATGTACAACGCGACGGACATGACCTTCGCGCGCTACTACTACCACTGGTTCCACCTGATCCAGCCCGCGCCGCTGCCCGAGGCCATGATCGGCGGCGACCCGCGCCTGTACCTGCACACCAAGCTGGGCGGTTGGGGCTCCGGCGGCCTGGGCTACATCGAGCCCCAGGCGCTGGCCGAATACGAACGAAGCTTCTGCCGCGCCGAGGCCATCCATTCCGCCTGCGAAGACTACCGGGCGAGCGCCGGCATCGACCTGGACCACGACCGCGAGAGCCGCGCACAGGGGCAGAAGATCGCCTGCGACCTGCACGTGTTGTGGGGCGCGAATGGGCTGGTCGGCAGGATGTTCAAGCCGATCGAGCTGTGGCAGGCACAGTGCGCGGGCACGGTCAGCGGCGAGTGCATGCCGACCGGGCACTTCATTCCCGAAGCGCTGCACGCGCAGACGGCCGAGGTGCTGCGGGCCTGCTTCGGCGAAGAACGCTAAGGCTGCCGCGGCAGAGAAGCTGTCACACCGGGCTTGGTCGTCATAAAGGATTCTCTTTTTGATTTTTATCTTGCATGGTAGAGTGCGCGCAAGTGGATTGCTGCACTGCACCATTGCAATGCTTCGCGACGGAAATGTCGCTCTCGCAAGCGGCATGGAACCCTGCAGCCTTCGCGCCAAGATTCGACCAAGGAGAGGGAAAATATGCCGATCACGAGCATGGATTCGAAAGTCGTTCAATTGGGTGCCTACAAGGTCAAGCAGGGTGGGAGTTCCGTCTCTGGCCTTTCTTCCGGCGCCTTCATGACGGTGCAGCTGCACCTGGCGTATTCGTCCAGTTTCGCGGGTGCGGGCATCATCGCCGGCGGGCCGTTCCGCTGCGCCGAATCGTTCCGCGGCGCGGCGGTACTGGCGGAAGACGCCTACGTACAAGGCGCGCTGTACATCTGCATGAACCCACTGGTTCCGTCCGTGGGGCCGGATGCCGAAAAACTGGCCACGCTCGCGCGCGAGACGGCGCAGGCCGGCGAGATCGACGCGATCTCGAACCTCGCCGACGATCACCTCTACATCTTCACCGGCAGCGAAGACCAGGTGGTCTATTCCGACGTGGTAGCGCGCACACGCCGCTTCTACGAGCTGCTGGGCGTCAAGCCCGAGCGCATCTTCTACGACGATACGGTGCCCGCGGGGCATTCGATCATCACCGACAATCCGGAAGACTCGCCGCTGGGCACCAACCAGCCGCCCTACATCAACCATGGCGGATTCATGCAGTCGCATGACATCCTGCGTCACATCCACGGCCCGCTCAAGGCGCCGTCCGAGCAACTCAGCGGGCGCCTGGTGCGCTTCGACCAGAGAGAGTTTTTCGGCGGCTCGGCGCGCGCCAGCATGAGCGAGTTCGGCTATGCCTACGTGCCGCGGTCGGTCGAGGAAGGCGCGACCGCACGCGTGCACATCGCGCTGCATGGCTGCAAGCAGGGCTACAACTACACCAACTACGTGAACGGCCGGCCCGACATCAACAACCAGCCGCCTTACGGCAACCGCTACATCACCACCACCGGCTACAACCACATCGCCGACAGCAACGACATCATCGTCCTGTATCCGCAGGCCCAAGGCGCCGACGGCGGCTCGATGCAGAACCCGGACGGCTGCTGGGACTGGTGGGGCTACACCAGCCCCACCCCGACGCAGCCGGACTACTATTCGCGTGACGCGATTCAGATCAAGGCCATCCACGGCATGCTGAGCCGGCTGGGCGGTTGATTCATTCCACGAGAAAGACGCCCCATGCCCAAGAAGACCGCCGCAACCCGCAGCGCCGCAACCGTACCCGCCGCGATGCCCCCAGCCGCTGCCACCATCACGACCCCCGCCACCGTGATGAACGCCGGGCTGGAGTCCTTGAAACACACCGCGGCGGCCCAGCCGGCGCCGCTGCGCCATCTGAATACGTTCAGCGCCCTGCTCGCGCAATCGGCGACGCGCGTCGCCGGCAATGGCGCCGCTTCAGCAGCGCTGCTTCCGAAGGCGACGGACTTCGAGACCTGGAAAGAGCTGTCGGCAATGCAAGGCGCGATATTCAAACGCCTGCTGCAGCAGCATCAGGACTGGTTGCAAGGATTGGCCAAGCTAGGGCAGGAGTACAGCCAGATCAAGCGCGCCAACACCCTATCCGAGCATGCGGAGCAGCAGTTCAACCTGATGGCGCAGTTCGGCGACCTCATGAAAGCGCAGGCAACCAACTTGCTGACGCTACAGGACAATATCGAGGTGAACTACGGCTACTGGGTATCACAGAAGGTTTCGGCCTAGCGCGAGCCAGGGTGACGAGTCGGCGCACAGGATCTGCAATGACAGGCCGCTGTCATGCCGGACTCTATCCAAGGCTTGACCCGGCCTCCACCGCGCTGGGGCTGTAAGAAGAGGCCGGCATCGCGGGTTGCGCGATGACCTGCAGCGCCGCCAGCCGCTTGCGCATCGTCAGCACCGCCTTGTCCTTGCTCAGAAGCAGGCATCGGTGATGCACGGCGAGATCGATGAACTTCTGGTCGTCCGGATCGCGGCAGACGGCACTTGCCTTGGCCGCGACCTCGACCAGCGTCACATGGCGATCGAACCCCGCCAGCACGTCCTCGGCCTGCAGCCCGTAGAAGGCCATGCGCGAAACAATGTGGGCATAGTCCAGCACCCGCTCGAGTTCATCGCGCATGGGCTGCGTCGCGATCCAGTGCAAGCCGCCCCGCACCAGACATTGCTTCAGCTCGCGCGCCGCGGCGTCGTCGAAGATGAACACGTCCAAAACGATATTCGTGTCGATAACGACACGAACCGTGCCGGCCACTGCTGCGCTCAAGTCGCCTCCGCATCCTTGCGGGCGGAGCCGCGGATCATGTCGAAGCGGAACATGCGGCATTCGATGGGGCCGTTCCACATCGGCACGCGGCGCGACTC
>DATILF010000102.1:0-4083 GCA_035476755.1 Ramlibacter sp. | reverse complement strand
CCGCGGCGAGCAGGGCTAGCTTGTTCTTCATGGCATCTCCTCGGTGTGAGCGAGATGCATGTTAAACCGCGCTGCGCGTCAGCGGGGGGCCAGGCGGATCGCGCCGTCCAGGCGAATCACTTCACCGTTGAGCATGTCGTTTTCGAAGATATGCCTGGCCAGCTTGGCATAGTCCTCGGGCGTGCCGAGCCGGGACGGGAAGGGCACGCTGGCGGCCAGCGAGTCCTGCACTTCCTTGGGCATGCCGAACATCATGGGCGTGCCGAAGATGCCAGGGGCGATGGTCATGTTGCGAATGCCGTTGCGGGCCAGGTCGCGCGCGATCGGCAGGGTCATGCCGACGACGCCACCTTTGGACGCGCTGTAGGCGGCCTGGCCGATCTGGCCATCGTAGGCGGCCACGGAGGCCGTGGAGATCATGCAGCCGCGCTCGCCGGTACTCTCGGGTTCGTTCTTGCACATGGCGTCGGCGGCCAGGCGGATCATGTTGAAGCTGCCCACCAGGTTGACCATGATGGTCTTGGTGTAGAGCGCCAGGTTGTGCGCGCCGGTCTTGCCCACGGTCTTTTCGGCCGGGGCGATGCCCGCGCAATTCACCAGGCCCATCAGCTTGCCCAGGGACACGGCCTTGGCCACCACAGCCTGGCCGTCCGCTTCCTGGCTCACGTCGCACTTCACGAAGGCGCCGCCGATCTCCTGGGCCACGGCCTCGCCTTTTTCTGCCTGCATGTCGGCGATGACGACAGTTCCGCCATTGGCGGCCAGCATGCGTGCCGTGCCTTCGCCCAGGCCCGATGCGCCGCCGGTGACGATGAAGACTTTGCCCTTGATTTCCATGAGTGCTCCTGAGAATGACGTTAACGTAAACGTCAATTATCAGGCAGAAAAAAGCCCGGCCGAGCCGGGCTTGTACACGTTATCTGAACCCGACGCGGTCCAGCATCTGCTGCACCTTGACCTGGTTCGCGCCCACCGCAGCGAGCGGAATGGTCTCGCTCTTGAAGTCGCCGCCGCCGCTCATGGACTGCAGCGCCGCGTTGCCGACCTTCACACCCCGGGCGGTGGGCCATTCGTTGTTGCCATTGGCAAAGTAGTTCTGGGCCTCGGTGCTGGCCAGGTATTCCAGGAACTTCACGGCATTGGCCGGATGCTTGGCGTTCTTCGCCACCGCGCCGCCGGCGATGTTCAGGTGCGTGCCCCAGGAGTTCTGGTTCGGGAACACCACGCCCACGCGCTCCATCAAGGCCTTGTCGTCGGGGTTGGCGGAGCGCATCAGCCGCGCAATGTAGTAGGTGTTGCTCACGGCGATCTGGCATTCGCCGGAGCCGACGCCCTTGATCTGGTCGGTGTCGCCGCCCTTGGGGTCGCGTGCGAGATTGGCGACCACGCCCTTGAGCCAGGCTTCGGCCCTTTGCTCACCCAGGTGTTCGGTGACGGCGCCGAAGAGCGACAGGTTGTAGGGGTGCGAGCCGGAGCGGATGCAGATCTTGCCCTTGTTCTTGGCGTCGGCCAGCTCTTCGTAGGTGTCCACGTCCTCGCGCTTGACCTTCACCTTGTCATAGACGATGACGCGGGCGCGAGTGGAAAAACCGAACCAGGGCGTGCCTTCGGCCGTGGTTTTCGCGCGGTACTGCGCGGGAATCGCGTCTTCCAGCACCTTGGACTTGACAGGCTGGAACAGGCCATCGACCTCGCCCTTGTAAAGGCGGGCCGCGTCCACCAGCAGGATCACGTCGGCGGGCGAGGCGGTGCCCTCGGCCTTGAGCCGGGCGAGAATACCGGCGTCGTCGGCGTCCACGCGGTTGATCTTGATGCCCGTGGCCTTCGTGAAGTTGGCGTAGAGCGCCTCGTCGGTCGAGTAGTGCCGCGCCGAGTACAGGTTCAGAACCTGTTCCTGGGCGAAGGCGCCACCGGAGGCGGCGAGCAGGGCAGCAAGGCCGAGAACCGTTTTGATCATGGAATTTCCTGGAAGTGAGCAGTTGACAATGGGCGCAATGATAAAACAAACACGAATCATTCTCAATTGTATGCGTTTGACCCAGATCAAATTGCGATTGGCTGCGCTTGGCAGTGCCGTCCTGCTGGCCGCGTGTGCTTCGAGCCCGCTCCCGCAGCCCGACCCTGCGCCAACGCCGGTGGAACCGGTCGCCAAACGCGCGCCGAAGATCGGGTTGGCCTTGGGGGGCGGCGCCGCGCGTGGTTTTGCGCACGTGGGCGTGATCCAGGTGCTGGAAGAGGCGGGGCTGCGGCCGGACGTGGTGGTCGGCACTTCGGCGGGCAGCCTGGTGGCCGCGCTGTACGCCAGCGGACGCACGGGCGCACAACTGCAGAAGGTCGCCGAGTCGATGGAAGAGGCCGCCTTCGCCGACTGGACGTTGCCCATTTTCAGCCGCGGCATGCTCCGGGGCGAGGCGCTTGGCCGCTACGTGAACGCCCAGGTGGCGAACAAGCTCATCGAGCAGATGCCCGTGGCTCTGGGAATCGTGGCCACGGACCTGAGCAGTGGGCAGGGCGTGCTGTTCCAGCGCGGCGACACCGGCACCGCCGTTCGAGCCTCGAGTGCCGTTCCCGCTGTGTTCGTGCCGGTGAAGATCGGCGCGCAGGAGTATGTCGATGGGGGGCTGGTGTCGCCGGTGCCCGTGCGTTACGCACGCCAAATGGGCGCGGAGCTGGTGATCGCCGTCGACATTTCCCGCGCGCCGGAAGGCAACCTCGCGGGTGACCCGATCCAGATCCTGCTGCAGACGTTCGCCATCATGGGCAAGAGCATCAACGGCTATGAGCTGCGCGATGCGGATGTCGTGGTGCGGCCGGCGCTGGCGGGCATGGGCGGCGCGGACTTTGGCGCCAAGCGCCGGGCCATCGAGGCAGGGCGGGCGGCCATGCAAACGCTGCTGCCCCAGCTCAAGGCCGCTATCGAAGCGAAAGCGAAATAAAAAAAGGGCAGGTCTTGCGACCTGCCCTTAAGGATCCCTGAACCGCTGAGGGTTTCGAAAGGACCCGAGGAGACAACCTGAAGAACTCCCGTTCGATCACAAGAGTGTCGGATAGATGCTCCGTGACTTGTAGAGTTCCCGCTCCATTCAGCTGGAGCCGGGAACCCGGATTTCAAGGAGCTGTTGTTTAGCGCTTCTTGGCGGTCGTGGACTTGGCGGCGTTCACAGCCTGGCTCGCGACGGCGTTGAAGTTGGCTTCGGCCACGTCAGAGGCTTGCTTGACGGCCTTTTGCACGGATTCCAGGGCGTTGTTGCCGGCGGCAACGGCGCTCTTGAACACGGCGACGGCGGTTTCGCTGCCGGCGGGGGCGTTCTTGGCGGCGTTGTCAACGACAGCCAGGAACTTCTTCTGGGCGTCAGCGGCTTGCGACTCGAAAGCCTTGCCGAACTCGGCGCCGGTGCCCGAAGCGATGTCGTACAGGTGGCGGCTGTAAGCGGCGGTCTTCTCGGCCAGGGGCTGGAACAGGGAAGCTTGCAGGGCCAGCAGTTCTTGCGCGTCCTTCACGCCCAGGATGGCCTGGGTGGTGCCGGAGGCTTCGGCCAGAGCGGCCTTGGAGGCGGTCATGTTCAGCTCGACGAGCTTCTCGACGCCTTCGAACGCCTTGGTGGTCAGGCCGAAAAGGGTTTCGACGGTGGCTTTTTGCGAGGCGAGGACTTGTTCAGCGGTCAACATATGAATATTCTCCAGAAGGTTACGGGGTAAGGATCAATATCTGCGCTGAACCTGGGCCGGGGCCTGATTTATGTTGCAGTGCAGCATGGATAGAAGTATAGGGGCGCCAACGGCCTTTGCAAGAGTTTTTTGTTGCGTTGCAGCATTCTAGAACGGCCTGCCTAAAACCCGGGTTTCAGGTCCCCGCCACAATCGGACCGATGCAGGTCTACTACGCCACCCAGTTCGTACTGCCCTTGCCGGCGGGTCACCGCTTCCCGATGGCCAAGTACCAGCTGCTGCGGGACCGGCTGGCAGCCGAGGTGCCCCAGGTGGAACTCATGCAGGCCGTGCCCGCGACCGACGGCGAGCTGGCGCTGGTGCACACGCCGGGGTATATCCAGGCCATCTCGGACGGGTCTGTGGACCCCGGGG
>DATILF010000101.1:0-8030 GCA_035476755.1 Ramlibacter sp. | reverse complement strand
GGCACCGCCGGCTATCCATCGCCGCAGGTCCTGCAGCAGGCCATCGCGGCCTCCGGCGCCCAGGTCGTCACCGTCGGCCTGAAGCGCCAGCTCGCCCAGGCCGGCGCCCCCGGCGACTTCTACCGGATGATCCGAGAGACCGGCGCGCACCTGTTGCCCAACACCGCGGGTTGCCGCACCGCACGAGAAGCTGTCACGCTGGCGAAGATGGCGCGCGAGCTGTTCGCCACGAACTGGATCAAGCTGGAAGTGGTGGGCGACGAATACACCCTGCAGCCCGATCCCTTCGAACTGGTCGAGGCCGCGCGCCAACTGGCCCGGGACGGCTTCGAGGTCTTTCCGTACTGCACCGACGACCTGGTCACCTGCCAGCGCCTGCTGGATGCCGGTTGCCGCATTCTCATGCCCTGGGGCGCCCCGATCGGGTCGGGCCAGGGGCTGCTCAACCCGACGGCCCTGCGCACGCTGCGCTCGCGCCTGCCCGGTGTGCCGCTGATCGTCGATGCCGGCATCGGCTCGCCCCGTGACGCCGTCCAGGCGATGGAGCTGGGCCTGGACGCCGTGCTGCTGAATTCGGCCGTCGCGCAGGCCCACGATCCGGTCGCCATGGCCCGCGCCTTCAAGCTCGGCATCGAGGCGGGGCGGCTGGCCTGGGAAGCAGGGATCATGGCGCGCCAGGACATGGCCGTGCCCACCACGCCGGTGACGGGCCGGCCCTTCGTGCTGTGAGCGCGCCCACGCTCCCCATTGTGTGGACCGTCGCCGGCTCGGACAGCGGCGGCGGCGCCGGCCTGCAGGCTGACCTGCGCGCCTTCGAATCGTTCGGTGTGCATGGCTGCAGCGCCATCACGGCGGTCACCGCGCAGAACTCGGTCTCCGTGCAGCACGTCAAGCTGATGGGCCCGGCCGTGCTGGACGAGCAGTTGGCGGCGCTCGCGGCCGACATGCCGCCGGCCGCGATCAAGACGGGCATGCTCGGCAGTGCGGCCAACCTGCGCGTCCTCGTCCACTGGATCGACCGGCTGCGCGAACGCCATCCCGGCCTGCCGCTGGTGGTCGATCCGGTGCTGCGCTCCAGCACCGGTGTGTCGTTCGCCGATGAAGAACTGCTGAAAGCCTATCGCCACGAGCTGCTGCCGCGCGCCACCCTGGTCACGCCCAATCGCGCCGAAGCGGCGGCCCTGCTGGGCGCGGACGGGCTGCACAGCCGCGAGGACGTGGCACGGGCGGCGGCCGGCCTGCGCGCCATCGGCTGCGAAGGCGTGGCCATCACCGGCGGCGACATTCGCGGCGAGCACAGCGAGGATTACCTGGACACGCCGCACGCGAACGGCTGGCTCAGCCTGCCGCGCGTGGCCACGCCGCACAGCCATGGCACGGGATGTGTCTTCGCCTCGTCCGCCGCGGCGGCCATGGCCCGGGGCTTCGTGGCCGCCGAAGCGGTGGTGCTGGCCAAGATGGCGACCACCCACGCACTGCGGCACGGGTACGCCGCGGGCGCGGGCGCGGGGCCGGTGCATCCCCGGCCCGACTTCGCCCTGCACTGCGAAAACCTGCCGACCCTCGGCACGGTGGGCCAGGCCCGGATGTCGCCATTCCCGGCGCTGACCGAGCCCGACCTGGGGCTGTACGCCATTGTGGACAGCGCCGCGTGGGTGCGGCGCGTGCTGGCCGCCGGTGTGCGCACGGTGCAGCTTCGCATCAAGGATGCGGCTCACCCGGGACTGCGCGAGGAAGTCCGCGCCAGCGTCGCCGCGGCACGCGCGGTGGATGCGCAACTGTTCATCAACGACCACTGGCAGGTGGCCCTGGAAGAAGGCGCCTACGGAGTTCACCTGGGACAGGAAGACCTGGGCACGGCGGACCTGGGCGCCCTGGCCGCCGCAGGCCTGCGCCTGGGCGTGAGCACGCACGCCTTCTGGGAAGTGAGCCGCGCCTGGGCCCTGCGCCCGAGCTACATCGCCTGTGGGCCGATCCACCCGACCCAAGCCAAGGCGATGCCGTGGATTCCCCAAGGCAACGGCAACCTGGCTTACTGGTGCGCGCTCCTGCCCCTGCCCGTGGTGGCGATCGCGGGGATGGACCTGGAGCGAGCGCGCCAGGCCCGTGCCTGTGGCGCCGCCGGTGTGGCCGTGATCAGCGCCATCACGGCCGCCGCGTCACCCGAAAGCGCCATCCAGGCGCTTCAGGCAGCAATTGCAACCCCCTTGGCGGGGCTGGATTCGCCGCCCCTGCTGCCCCGAACTACAATTCGCTGCACCGCACCAACCGTCAGCCTGATGTAAGCATTTGAAAGCGGCCCCCACGCGTGGCTGCCCCCTAGGGGGTGTTTTTGCCTAGGGGCGTCGTCAAAAAGGAGACCCATGTTCCGCACTCTTCTCAAGTCCAAGATCCATCGGGTCGCCGTCACGCACTGCGAGCTGCATTACGAAGGCTCCTGCGCCATCGACGAAAACCTGCTGGAAGCAGCGAACATCGGCGAGAACGAGCAGGTCCACATCTGGAACATCAACAACGGCGAGCGCTTCATCACCTACGCCATCAAGGGCCAGCGCGGCACCGGCATGATTTCGGTGAACGGCTCGGCCGCTCGGCGTGCCGCCGTGGGCGACCTCATCATCATCGCGTCGTTCGCGCAGGTGCACGAGGACCAGGTGCCCACGCACAAGCCGCAACTGGTGTTCGTGGACGAAGCCAACCGCCAGATGGGCGCGCGCCAGCACGTGCCGACGCAGCAGCTCTAGACCCCCTTCCCGCGATGAGCACTACGCTCGCCCAGCGCAGTTTGCGCAGCGTGTGGCACCCCTGCACGCAGATGAAGCTGCACGAAGCACAGCCCCCGATCGCGATCGGCCGCGCGCAGGGCCCCTGGCTGTACGACGTGGACGGCCAGCGCTACCTCGACGCCGTCAGCTCCTGGTGGGTCAACCTGTTCGGCCATGGCCATCCGCACATCAAGGCGGCGCTGGCCGACCAGCTGGAGCGCCTCGACCATGTGATGCTGGCCGGCTTCACCCATGCGCCCGTGGTGGAGCTGTCCGAGCGTCTGGCGGCCTTGACCGGCCTGGGCCATGCCTTCTACGGCAGCGATGGCGCCAGCGCCACCGAGATCGCCCTGAAGATGAGCGCGCATTTCTGGCGCAACCGCGGCCGCGCCGGCAAGAGCCGCTTCATCGGGCTGGCCGGTGGCTACCACGGCGAAACCGTGGGCGCGCTGGCGGTGACCGACATTGCCATCTTCCGCGAAGCCTATGCCCCCCTGGTGCGGCTGGCCGCCACCGTGCCCAGCCCCGATGCGCGCGGCGCCCAGCCGGGCGAGAGTGCCGCCGATGTGGCGCGGCGCGGCGCGGCGGCACTGGAGGCCTGGCTGGCCGGCCACCACGAGGAAACCGCGGCGCTGATCGTCGAGCCGCTGGTGCAGTGCGCCGCCGGCATGGCGATGCATGACGCGGAATATCTGCGGCTGGTGCGGGCGCTGTGCGACCGCTACGAAGTGCACCTGGTGGTGGACGAAATTGCCACCGGGTTCGGGCGCACCGGCACGATGTTCGCGCACCAGCAAGCCGGCATTCGGCCCGATTTCATCTGCCTGTCCAAGGGCCTCACCGGCGGCACCCTGCCGCTGTCGGCCGTGCTGACGACCGACACGGTGTACGAGGCGTTCTACGACGACGAAGTGGCGCGCGGCTTCCTGCACTCGCATTCCTACACCGGCAACCCGCTGGCCTGCCGCGCGGCCCTGGCCACCCTGGAAATCTTCGAGCAGCAGGATGTGCTGGCGCGCAACCGGGTGCTGGCCCAGACCCTCGATGAAGCCCTGCTGCCGCTCACGCGCCACCCGCGCGTGCGCCATGCGCGCCGGCTCGGGATGATCTGGGCCTGGGATGTGGACACCACCTTGCCCGACTTCGGGCGGCGCTACCACCACCATGCGATGGCCGGCGGCCTGCTGCTGCGCCCCATCGGCCGGACGATCTACGCCATGCCGCCCTATGTCCTGGACACCGAGGCCGTGCAATGCCTGGCGCACGGCGCGTTGGCCGCGCTGGAAGCAACGCTGGCCGAAGAAGCCGCCACCACAAGATGAGCGCAGCGCCGGGCCGTCCCAAGCAAGCGAACGCCCCCTCGGGGGGCAGCGAAAGCACGCAGTGCCGAGCGTGGGGGTCCTTTTTCGTGACCGGCACCGACACCGGCGTCGGCAAGACCCTGGTGTCCGCCGCCCTGCTGCATGCCCTGGCCCTGCGTCACGCACGCGTCGTGGGCATGAAGCCGGTGGCCGCTGGCATGGTTCGCGCCGGTGATGGATGGGCCAGCGAAGATGTGCTGGCCCTGCGTGCCGCATCCAACATCCAGGTGCCCGCCGAGCTGGACAACCCCGTCCTGCTGCCCGATCCGCTGTCGCCGCACATCGCGGCCCGACGCGCGGGCGTGCGCATCGACATCGCCGGCATCGCGCGCTGCTACCAGGCGCTGGCCGAACGTGCCGACGCCGTGGTGGTGGAGGGCGCCGGCGGCTTCCATGTGCCGCTGTCCGACACCGAAACCGGCGCCGACCTGGCGCAGGCCCTGGGCCTGCCGGTGATCCTGGTGGTCGGCCTGCGGCTGGGCTGCCTGAACCATGCCGCGCTGACGGCAGACGCCATCCACGCCCGCGGCCTCACCCTGGCGGGCTGGGTCGCCAACCATGTCGATCCGGCCATGCAGGCGCAGGACGACAACATCACCTGGCTGCAGCGCCGCCTGGGCGCACCGCTGCTGGCCGACATCCCCCACCACCTGTCGCCCGACCCTCGCGCGATCAACATCCAACTGCCACCCGCATGAAGACAAGCCCTTCCTGGATCGATGAATTCCCGGCCCGCATTGCCGAGCTGGACCGCGCCCACTTGCGCCGCAAGCGCCGCGTGGTCGTGCCCGAAGGCGGCGCGCGCCTTCTGGTGGACGGCCAATCGATGCTCGCGTTCTGCAGCAACGACTACCTGGGGCTCGCCGGCCATCCGCAACTCGTCGAAGCGGCCTGCGCCGGCGCGCGCAGCTTCGGCGTGGGCTCGGGCGCCTCACCCATGGTCAGCGGCCACAGCGCGGCCAACGCGGCGCTCGAAGAGGAACTCGCCCGCTTCACCCAGTTGCCCCGCGCGCTGTATTTCTACGCCGGCTATGCCACCAACATCAGCATCATCCCGGCGCTGGTCGGGGAAGACGACGCCCTCTTCTCCGATTCGCTCAACCACGCCTGCCTGATCGATGGCTCGCGCCTGTCGCGCGCGCGCATCCACCGCTATGAGCACGGCGACCTGGGCGCGCTGGAGGCGGCGCTGGCGCAAAGCCCGGCAAGGCGCAAGCTGGTGATCAGCGACGCCGTGTTCAGCATGGACGGCGACATCGCCGACATTCCGGCGCTGCTGGCCCTGTGCGAACGGTACGATGCGCTGCTGCTGCTGGACGACGCGCACGGCTTCGGCGTGCTGGGGCCGCAGGGCCGCGGCAGCCTCGCGCACTTCGGCCTCACCGGCGCCAACGCGTCGCGCCGCATCCTCTACATGGGCACCCTGGGCAAGGCCGCCGGCGTGGCCGGCGCCTTTGTCGCGGGCGATGATTCGCTGGTCGAATGGCTGCTGCAGAAAACCCGCAGCTATACCTACGCCACCGCCGCGCCGCCGCTGCTGGCCACCGCCCTGCGTACCAGCCTCACGCTGATCGAAACCGAACAGTGGCGCCGCGATCACCTGAACCGCCTGGTCGCGCGACTGCGCGAAGGCCTGGCCAGCGTCCTGCGCGGCACGCACTGGACACTGGGAGACTCCACCACGGCCGTGCAGGCCCTGGTGATCGGCGCCAACGACGAAGCCCTGGCCGTGATGGAGGGCTTGCGCCAGCGCGGCCTGTGGGTGCCGGCGATGCGTCCGCCCACCGTGCCGGTGGGCACGGCCCGGCTGCGCATCGCCTTGTCGGCAGCCCACAGCGAAGCCGATGTGGACTGCCTGGTGCAGGCGCTCGCCGAGCTGGCCCCCGCCTCGCTCCCGGCACGCACCACCCTCCAGACCGAACACGTCCCCGCCTGACCCCGCACCTATCCTCTGGAGAGCCCGATGTCCTCTGTGCTTGAACAAACCATCACCCTGCACCGCTCTTCGCGGCGCGAAGCCCCCGCGACCGCCGCGCCGCGCTGGACGGTCGAAGCCGTGCAGGCCCTGTTCGAACTGCCCTTCCCCGAATTGCTGCACCGCGCGCAGACCGTGCACCGCGAGAATTTCGATCCGACCATGATCGAGTTCGCCACGCTGCTGTCGGTCAAGACCGGCGGCTGCCCTGAAGACTGCGGCTACTGCCCGCAGGCAGCCCAGTACGACACCGGTGTGACGGCCTCCAAGCTGATGGAGCCCGCGCAAGTGCTGCTGGCCGCCCAGCGCGCCAAGGACGCCGGGGCCACGCGCTTTTGCATGGGCGCGGCCTGGCGCGCGCCCAAGGACCGCGACATCGAAAAAGTCGCCGAGCTGGTTGCCACCGTGAAGGCGCTCGGCCTGGAAACCTGCGCCACGCTGGGCATGCTGGAAGACGGCCACGCCGAGACGCTGCGCGATGCCGGCCTGGACTACTACAACCACAACCTGGACAGCGCACCCGACTTCTACGGCGACATCATCACCACGCGCGATTACCAGGACCGGCTCGACACCCTGGGCCGCGTGCGCGACGCGGGCGTCAAGGTCTGCTGCGGCGGCATCGTCGGCCTGGGCGAATCGCAGTTGCAGCGTGCCGGGCTGATCGCGCAACTGGCCAACCTCGATCCCTATCCCGAATCGGTGCCCATCAACAACCTGGTGCGCGTGGAGGGCACGCCGCTGGCCGACCAGGCTCCGCTGGACCCCTTCGAGTTCGTGCGCACGGTCGCGGTGGCGCGCATCACCATGCCGCGCGCCCGCGTTCGGCTCTCGGCGGGACGCCAGCAGATGGGCGACGCGGTGCAGGCGCTGAGTTTCCTGGCCGGTGCCAATTCCATCTTCTACGGCGACAAGCTGCTGACCACCGGCAACCCCGACACCCAGGCCGACCTGGACCTGCTGGCCCGGCTGGGCCTGAAGCAGGGGCAGCCCACCCCGATCGACGCCGCCGCATGAACACGCCCACCGCTTCGCGCAAGCCCCTCACGCTGCATCGCCTGCGGGAGATGCATGCGGCCGGCGAGAAGATCGCCATGCTCACCTGCTACGACGCGAGCTTTGCGCAAGTGCTCGATGCCGCCGGGGTCGACTGCCTGCTGGTCGGCGACTCGCTGGGCATGGTGCTTCAGGGCCAGGCCAGCACGGTGCCTGTCACCCTGCAGCAAATGGCGTATCACACCGAGTGCGTGGCCCGCGGCAACCGCACGGCCTGGATCGTCGGCGACCTGCCCTTCGGCAGTTACCAGGAGTCGCGCGAACAAGCCCTGCGCAGCGCCACCACGCTGATGCAGGCCGGTGCGCACATGGTCAAGCTCGAAGGCGGCGGCTGGACGGCGGACACGGTGCGCTTCCTGGTCGATCGCGGCATCCCGGTGTGCGCGCACCTGGGCCTGACGCCGCAATCGGTGCATGCGCTGGGCGGCTACCGCATCCAGGGCCGAAGTGACGATGCGGCCCAGTTGCTCAAGCAGCAGGCACGCGAACTGGCGGACGCCGGAGCCGCCATGCTGGTGGTCGAACTGATTCCCTCGGCACTGGGCAGCGAGGTCACGGCCCACCTGCCCATTCCCGTCATCGGCATCGGTGCCGGCCGCGATTGCAGCGGCCAGGTGCTGGTGCTGCACGACCTGCTCGGCCTCACCGCCGGAAAGCTGCCGCGCTTTGTGCGCAATTTCATGGAAGGCAGCACCAGCGTCCAGGAATCGGTGCGCCGCTATGTGGCCGCCGTGAAGGACCAGAGCTTTCCAGACCCCGATCTCCACGCTTATTGAATTCCATGCAAATCGCCCGCACCCTCGACGACCTGCGCCGCATCCTCGGCCCCTCGCGCAGACCGGCCTTCGTTCCCACCATGGGCAACCTGCATGA
>DATILF010000100.1:0-2717 GCA_035476755.1 Ramlibacter sp. | reverse complement strand
GTCGTGCGGCCGCGGGTGTCCGAAACGCTGGACTGGGAAGGCGAGCTCGCCGTCATCATCGGCGAGGGCGGCCGCGACATCGCCGAGGCGGATGCCTGGAAGCACATCGCCGGCTACAGCTGCTACAACGACGTCAGCGTGCGCGAATGGCAGTTCCACGCCAAGCAGATCGCCTCGGGCAAGAACTTCGAGGGCACCGGCCCGTTCGGCCCGTGGATGGTGACGGCCGACGAGATCGAGCCCGGGCGCAAGCTGAAGCTGGAGACGCGCCTGAACGGCGAGGTCGTGCAGGCCAGCGACACCGGGCACCTGATCTTTTCCATTCCGCGCCTGATCAGCTACTCGTCCACGATCTTCACGCTCGTACCGGGCGACGTCATCGTCACCGGCACGCCGGCGGGTGTCGGCTTCGGCCGCAAGCCGCCGCGCTACATGAAGCCGGGCGATGTGGTGGAGGTCGAGATCGAGGCCATCGGCATCCTGCGCAACCCCATCGTCGCGCAGGCCTGAGCCGCACCGCTGGCGCATCATGAAGCCAGCCCGAAAAAATTTGAACAGGATTCAGCCATGTCACTGATCGACATCCGCAAGCGCAGCCTGACCGTGGAGACTGTCTTCCACGAGGGCGGCCCCCCGCCTGCCCAACCGCTGCGCCTGGCCGCGGCCAGCGCCGTGATCCGCAACCCCTACGCGGGACGTTACGAGCCGGACCTGCTGCCCTTCATGGCGGCACTGCGCAGCCTGGGCACCTTGCTCGCCGAAGAACTGGTCGGCGCGCTGGGTGGCAAGGACCGCATCGAGGCCTACAGCAAGGCCGCCATCGTCGGCGTGAACGGCGAGCTGGAGCACGGCGCGGTGTGGCACGAGGCCGGGGGCTGGGCCATGCGCCAGGTGCTGGGCGAACCCAAGGCCATCGTGCCGGCCGCCAAATGCGTGGCCAACGCCGGCTACCGGTTGATGGTGCCGCTGCACTACATCCACGCCGCCTATGTGCGCAGCCACTTCAACAGCTTCGAAGTGGGCATCCAGGACGCGCCGCGGCCCAACGAGATCCTGTTCGCCCTGGTCATGGCCGATGGCGGGCGCATCCATTCGCGCCTGGGGGGCCTCACCAAGGACCAGGTTTCAGTGCACGACGGGCAACGCTGAGGCGCCGGCATGAACGAAGTCGATGTGATCATCACGGGGCTCGGCCCGACCGGCGCCACGCTGGCCGGCCTGCTGGGCCAGCGCGGCATGAGCGTCGCGGTGTTCGACCGCCTGCCCGACCTGTTCCCCTTGCCCCGGGCCGCCGGCCTGGACCACGAGGTGATGCGGATCGCGCAGGAACTCAAGATCGCCGACCGGGTGGCGGCGCACGTCGCGCCCTACCGCGCGAGCGAATACCGCGGCACGCAGGGCCAACTCATCAAGCGGCTGGACTCCGCCCCGCCGCCCTTCCGCCTGGGCTGGGCGCCCAACTACGTTTTTGAGCAGCCCTCGTTCGAGCGCGCGCTGCGTGCGCGGCTGGCCGAATTGCCGCTGGTGCACGTGGAATGCAGCGCGGACGTGCTGTCGGTGGGCCAGGACGACACTGGCGCATGGGCCGACGTGCGCCTGGCCGGTGCGCCCGAGACCCGGCGCTGGCGTGGACGTTACCTGATCGGCTGCGACGGCGGCTCCAGCCCGACGCGCAAGCAGCTGGGCATCGCCCTGGAAGACCTGGGCTTCGACGAGCCCTGGCTGGTGGTCGATGCCATCGTCCATGACGACAAGCTGGCGCAGCTGCCGCAGACCCAGGTGCAGTACTGCGAGGCCGAGCGTCCCTGCACCTATGTGGTGGGCGTGGGCAACCATCGCCGCTGGGAGCTGATGCTCAACCCCGGCGACAGCCTGTCCACGGAGTTTCCCGAGGAAGAACTGTGGCCGTTGCTGGAGCGCTGGCTGCGCCCGGGCGAAGGCCGGCTGTGGCGCGCCGCGGCCTACCGCTTCCATGGCCTGGTGGCCCGCGAGTGGCGGCGTGGGCGCATCCTGCTGGCGGGCGATTCGGCGCACATGACGCCCCCGTTCATGGCGCAAGGCATGGTGCAGGGCATGCGCGACGCCCTCAACCTGGCGTGGAAGCTGGAACACGTGATCAAGCGCGGCGCGCCGGACAGCCTCTTCGACAGCTACCAGCAGGAGCGCCGGCCCCACGTCACGGCCACTACCCTCGCGGCCATGGCCCTGGGCCGCGTGATCTGCGAACGCGATCCGGCACGCGCCGCGGAGCGCGATGAGCGCCTGGTGGCCGAGCAGGACGGCGTGGTGAAGACCACCATCCGCCAGAACCTGATCCCCGGCCTGGGGGACGGCCTGATCGCCTCGGGCACGCCCGGGGCGGGCACCATCCTGCCGCAGCCCTTCGTGCATGCGCAGGGCTTCGCCGGCCGGCTGGACGATCTCACCGGCGGCACCATCCGCGCCATCGCCATGGAACCACTGGGTGCTGCCGATCGGGCGGCGCTGCTGGAAGCGCTGATGCCGTTGGGCGGCGTCCTGGTGCAACTGGGCACGGCCGAGGCCGGCGCCGGCCCGCTGGTGAATGCGCGGGAGGACGAGGGCCTCCTGGCCGCGTGGCTGGCCGGCCTGGGACAACGGATCGTGGTGGCAAGGCCCGACCATTACGTGTACGGCACGGCCACCTCCGCCATCGACGCGGTCGCATTGCTGGAGCAGTTCCGCGAGCGGCTGTACCG
>DATILF010000099.1:0-2730 GCA_035476755.1 Ramlibacter sp. | reverse complement strand
CATGCCGAGCTCATTGCCATCAGCCACGAGGGGGAGTTGCCCGCCGCGGGCTGGGAGCAGCTGAAGGCGGCCGACGCCATCATCTTCGGCTCGCCCACCTACATGGGCAACGTCAGCTGGCAGTTCAAGAAATTCGCGGATGCTTCCTCCAAGCCCTGGTACAGCCAGGATTGGAAGGACAAGCTGGCGGCGGGCTTCACCAGCAGCTCCGGCATGAACGGCGACAAGCTGGCCACGCTCACGGCGATGTTCACGCTGGCCATGCAGCATTCGATGATCTGGGTGAGCCAGGGCCTGATGCCGGCCAATACACTGGATGCGAAGCGGGATGACCTGAATTACCTGGTGTCCTACAGCGGTGCGATCGCCCAATCGCCGGCCGACGGCGGCACCGGCGACATGGCGCCGGGCGATCTGGCGACGGCCCGCGCTTTCGGCAAGCGGGTGGCCGACGTGGCGGCGCGCTTCCAGCGCTGACAACCCTCGGTACTTTGACAGGGAGGCGAGATGGCCATACAACTGCAGCTGACCGGTTACGAAAAGAACCTGGGCGGCGGCTTCACGGTACGCAGGGTGCTGCCCGCCGCGCGCCAGCGCAGCGTGGGCCCGTTCATCTTCTTCGACCACTTCGGGCCCGTCGCCGCCCCGCCGGAGGTGGACCACGATGTGCGGCCGCATCCGCACATCGGCCTGGCCACCGTGACCTACCTATTCGAGGGCGCGATGATGCACCGCGACAGCCTGGGGACCGAACAGCTCATCGAGCCGGGCGCCATCAACTGGATGACTTCCGGCCGCGGCATCGTGCACTCCGAGCGGCGCCCCCCACACCTGCGCGACGTGAGCTACGTGAGCCACGGCCTGCAGTTGTGGACGGCGTTGCCGCTCGCCCATGAGGAAGACGAGCCGTCGTTCAGCCACACGCCGGCCTCGCACATTCCCCAGGTGCAGGTGGGTGGCGCGAAGGTGCGGGTGCTGATCGGCAGTGCCTTTGGCGTGGACTCGCCGGTGGCCACCTTCTCGAAGACGCTCTACCTGGACGTGGTGCTGGCGCCGGGCGCGGTGCTGGCGTTGCCGCCGCTGGCGCCCGAGCTGGCCGTGTTCGGTGTCGATGGCAACCTGTCGGTCGATGGCGAAGACCTGCCCGCCCGAACGATGGCCGTGCTCCAGCCGGAGCAAGCAGCGTCGATCCAGGCGGCGCAGGCCACGCGCTTCGTGGTCATCGGCGGCGAACCGCTGGATGCGCCGCGCCACATGTGGTGGAACTTCGTTTCCAGCCGCAAGGAACGCATCATCGAAGCCAGCGCGGACTGGGAAGCGCAGCGCATGGGGCGCGTGCCGGGGGAGACCGAGTTCATTCCCCTGCCGCCCACGCGCTTTACGCCGCCGGAGCCGATTTCCTGAAGGGGCGGCGACGCGAGGCGCATGCGGGCGCGTAACATTGCAGCCCATGCAAGTGTTCACCCTGCTGCCCTGGTACGACTGGCTGGCCGTCCTCTGGTTCTTCGCGGCGTGGGCGGGCTACGCCTGGTTCGCCCGCCATTGGGGGGTGCGCCGCGCCTCGCTGCTGGCTACCACCAACCGCTATCGCAGCCACTGGATGCTGCAGGCCACCGCACGCGATCCGCGCGTGCTGGACGGCATCATCACGCAAAGCCTTTCGAGCAGCCCCTCGTTCTTCGCCTCCGCCACCATCATCATCATCGGCGGCTTGCTGGCCCTGCTCGGGACCACCGACAAGGCCGCGGAGTTCGTTCGCGAGATCCCGTTCGCGGCTCGCACGTCGATGCTGGTGTTCGAGCTGAAGGTGCTCGTGCTGCTGGGCATTTTCGTCAACGCCTTCTTCCGCTTCACCTGGTCGATGCGCCAGTACACCTTCGGGGCGCTGGTGCTGGGCTCCATGCCGCCGCCCGAGGACTTCGCGGCCGGCAAGTTCGAGCGGAGGCACTTCGCCGACCGCGCCGGCAAGCTGCTGGGCATGGCGGCCGAGACATTCAACGACGGCATCCGCGCCTATTACTTTTCCTTCGCGGCCATCGCCTGGGTGTTTTCGCCGCTGGCGTTCGCCATCGCCACGGCGCTGGTCGTGGGTGTGCTCTACACCCGGGAATTCCACTCCGAAGTGCTGCACGTGCTGAGGGAGTGAAGTGGGTGGGAGGAGCCGCATAGTACAGTCGGACTCCAATTCGGGAGCGCGGCCTCACTGCATGATGATTGTGTTTCTAAAAAGCGTCCTGGCCGCCCTGGCCGCCTGGGCCGCCCTGGGCGCATGGGCTTCGGCCCCGGTCGTGGCGCTGTCGGCCGGCCCGCAGCGAGTGGACCTGAGCGAGCGCATGAGTGTGGCGCGGCTGCGTGCGGACGAAGCGCTCGATGCCGATGCATTGTGGGAAGGCGGCGCGGGCGAGGCCGCGGCGGCCCAGCGCGTCTGGCGCCTGGCGGCCGGCGAGCGCATGGTGGGCCGCATCACCTTGCGGGGCAGCCGGGGGCGCGAGACCCATGTTATCGAGGTACCCGCTGCATCGGTCGATGAGGTGCGGGTCTGGCACCGCGAGGAGGGCGGCGCCTGGCGCGCGGCCATCGCCGGCGACGGTGTGCCGCTGTCGCGCTGGCCGTTTGCCTCGCAGTACCCGGCCTTCCCCATCGCCGTGGGCTACGCGCCGGTGGACGTCATCGTGGCGGTCACCAACGCGGGCCCGCTGGGTGTGGCGGTGAGCATCCTGCCTGACGCCG
>DATILF010000098.1:0-15191 GCA_035476755.1 Ramlibacter sp. | reverse complement strand
CGGTGAAGAGCTGCACAACAACCACCACACGTACCCCACCTCGGCCAAGTTCTCGGTCAAGAAGTACGAGTTCGACATTGGCTGGGTCTACATCAGCCTCATGAGCAAGATCGGCTGGGCCACGGTGCGCAAGGTGCCGCCGAAGCTCCAGCTGGGCGCCATCAAGCCGGTGGCCGACGAAAAGACGCTGGAAGCCCTGATCGCCAACCGCTACGAGGTGATGGCCGGCTACGCCCGTGAAGTCCGCCGCGTCTGCAAGGCTGAAATCGCCATGCTGAAAGAAAAGCAGGCGGACCTGTCGCCCCTGAAGGCCGCCAAACGCTGGTTGCACCGCGACGACGACCGGGTGCCGGCCGCCGCGCGCCCTCAGCTGGCCCAGGCCCGCGCCGCTCACCCGGTGCTGGACAAGATGGTCACCATGCGGGAAGAGTTGCGCCACCTGTGGCTCAACACCTCGCAGTCGCGCGAGCAGCTGGCGGCCGACCTGCAAGCCTGGTGCCACCGTGCCGAAGAGAGCGGCATCGAAGCGCTGCGGCAGTTCTCGATGAAGTTGCGCGCCGCTCACGCCTGAGCTCGCCACGCTCTCAGAAAGGCCTCGCAGTGCGGGGCTTTTTTTCGTCCGGACGCTGGGGCCGCCAGCGGCATGTGCTGGTGCCTGAATCTGCCGACGCAACGATCAGTAACCGTCCGACATGCGTTGGGCATCTGTCGGACATCCCCTGGATACACCACAGGCGTTCAATGAGCAGAGGCAAGCTGCTTCAGGCATGCCCCAAGGAAAGATCATGAGAAAGTGCATGCTTTCGGTTCTCGCCACTGTCGCGTTCGCGGCGGGTGGCGCGGTCTGGGCCCAGGACGGCGGGCCCGACTGCCAGGCCGGCTCGGCCTATGGCACGCCCCCGGGCTGCGGCGGTGGCCCGTCGGGCGCACCGGCCTACGGCAACAGCGGCTTCACGCCGCCACCCAATCCCTACGAGTACGGCCGTCGCGGCCAGTACAGCCCGGATCCGGCCTACCCGTATGACCGGGCTGACCGGGAGCGCCGTGCCCGGGAGGACGCGCAGCGCCGGGATCGGGAGGCGCGCGCGTATGCGACTCGTCGTGACCGGGACGGCGACGGCGTCAGCAACCGCAGGGATCGCTTCCCCGACGACCCGCGTCGCCACTAGGGCGTGTTCACACGACCGGCCATGAAAAAGCCCCGCAGTGCGGGGCTTTTTGTTGCATCCCGGACTGCGCCGGGACGAGATGACTCGGCGCCCGAGGCGCCTTACGTCATTTGAGCTTCATTTCCTTGTATTCCACGTGCTTGCGTGCCTTGGGGTCGAACTTCATGATCGACATCTTCTCAGGCATCGTCTTCTTGTTCTTGCTCGTGGTGTAGAAGTGGCCGGTACCCGCGGTGGATTCCAGCTTGATTTTTTCGCGTCCGCCTTTGCTTGCCATGTTGCTGCTCCTTAAGCTTGGCCACGGGCACGCAGGTCTGCGAGCACGGAGTCGATGCCATTCTTGTCGATCAGGCGCAGCGCGGCGCTGGAGACACGCAGGCGAACCCAGCGGTTTTCAGTCTCGACCCAGAAACGGCGGTATTGCAGGTTCGGCATGAACCGGCGCTTGGTTTTGTTGTTGGCGTGGGAAACATTGTTCCCGACCATCGGGCCCTTGCCCGTTACGTCGCATACGCGTGCCATAAGCACTCCGATACTCAAAAAACGGCAGTCACTGGCGGAAAGGGCCTCGCGGCCGCTTCTCCTCGCTCCTGCCTCACCTCGCCAGAAGGGTGGCGGTAACCCAAAGCCCACGATTATAGCCGACGCAATTCCGGCGTGTCTTTTCGGCGTGTCTTTCCGAGGGCCGTGCCCCCGCCTCAGTTTGCCGCCTGCTCCAGGAACCGCTGCGCATCCAGCGCGGCCATGCAGCCGGTACCGGCGCTGGTGATCGCCTGGCGGTACACATGGTCCTGCACGTCGCCGGCGGCAAAGACGCCCGGCACGCTGGTCATGGTGGCAAAGCCCTGCAAGCCGGACTTGGTGAGGATGTAGCCGTCCTTCATCTCCAGCTGGCCCTTGAAGATCTCGGTGTTGGGCTGGTGGCCGATGGCGATGAAGCAGCCCTGCAGCATCAGGTCCTCGGTCTGGCCGCTCTGGGTGTCCTTGAGCCGGATACCGGTGACGCCCGTTGCATCGCCCAGCACTTCGTCCAGAGTCTTGAACAGCTTGAGCTCGATCTTGCCTGCCTTCACCTTCTCCATGAGCTTGTCCACCAGGATGGGCTCGGCCTTGAACTTGTCGCGCCGGTGCACCAGGTACACCTTGCTCGCGATGTTGGAGAGGTACAGCGCCTCTTCGACGGCGGTGTTGCCCCCGCCGACCACGGCCGTGACCTGGTTGCGGTAGAAAAAGCCGTCGCAGGTGGCGCAGCCGGAGACGCCTTTGCCCATGAAGGCCTGCTCCGAGGGCAGGCCCAGGTACTTGGCCGAGGCCCCGGTGGCGATGATCAGCGCGTCGCAGGTGTATTCGCCGCTGTCGCCCTTGAGCTTGAATGGGCGCTTGCCGAGGTCAACGGCGTTGATGTGGTCGAACAGGATTTCCGTCTTGAAGCGCTCCGCGTGCTCCAGGAAGCGCTGCATCAGCTCGGGGCCTTGCACGCCCTGCACGTCGGCCGGCCAGTTGTCGACATCGGTGGTGGTCATCAGTTGCCCACCCTGTGCGATGCCGGTGACGAGCACCGGATCGAGGTTGGCGCGAGCGGCGTAAACGGCGGCGGTGTAGCCCGCGGGGCCGGAGCCGAGGATCAGGACTTTGGCGTGTTTGGTATTTGACATGGTAAAAAGCTGTGTGGAAAACGCCACAGCTGGGTGTACATTTTGGGCCTTGGCGGCAAGTATCAACGCTTGCCGAATCAATCGTGCCGATTGTAAGAACCCATCGCATGGGACGCACCGAAAGGGACTAAAGAAATGTCGATGCTGTCCAATCTGGAACTGATTCGCCGCGTGCCGCTGTTCGCGTTGCTGACGGCCAACCAGGCGGAATCGGTGGCGGACGCCGTCGTCAAGCGCCGCTTCAAGCGCGGCGAGCTGATCGTCGAACAGGGGGACAAGTCCAACACCCTGTTCATCATCCTGACCGGGCGCGTGCGGGTGGTCACCGCCGACAAGCGCGGCCGCGAGGTCATCCTGGCCACCCTGCAGCCCGGGGACTACATCGGCGAGATGAGCCTGATCGACAACGAAGCCCATTCTGCTTCGGTGCGCGCCGAGGTGCAGACCGACATGCTGGCCCTGGGGCGCGCGGAGTTCGCGCGCTGCCTGCCGGAGAACAGCTCCATGGCCTACGCCATCATGAAGGGGCTGGTGCAGCGGCTGCGCCAGGCCGACCGCAAGATCGAGTCGCTGGCCTTGATGGATGTGTATGGCCGTGTGGCCCGCGCGCTGCTCGAATTCGCCGCGCCCGACCGCGAGGGGCTGATGACGATCCGTGAGCGTATTTCGCGCCAGGACATCGCCAAGATGGTCGGGGCGTCCCGCGAGATGGTGAGCCGGGTGATGAAGGACCTGGAAGACCGCGGCTTTATCGAGACCCGGGAAGATGGGTCCATGCTGATCAAGGATCGGCTCACGACGTTGGGGTGAAACCACTGTCATCGCGGGCCTGACCCGCCATCCATGGATCCCGCACCAAGTCCGGCATGACAGCCGCTGGTGCTGCGTTAAGCTTTGCCTGCTCCATGACCTATTCGCTCAACACGCTGAACAACCCCACGGCGGGGAACGCACCGGCCCGCGGTGGCGTCGGCCGCTTCGCCCACGAATTCGCCCTGATCCTGGGCCTCGCGGCTTTGATCTTCTGGCTGCTCGCGCTGGTGAGCTATTCAGCCCAGGATGCCGCGTTTTCCACGTCGGGCAGTGGCGCACCCCTGCGCAACTGGGGCGGCCGGCTGGGTGCCTGGCTGGCCGACGCCAGCTATTTCCTGCTCGGATTCTCGGTTTGGTGGTGTTTCGCCGCCGCGGTGCGGGCATGGCTGGCCACGCTGGCGCGATGGATGCGGGCAGAAGCATCACCGTGGGCCGATGACGCCCGTTTCTCGCGCACGCGGCTCGCTTTCTGGCTGGGCCTGGCCGTGCTGCTGTGCGCCAGTACGGCGCTCGAGTGGTCTCGCCTCTACCGCTTCGAGGCGCGTCTGCCCGATCATGCGGGCGGCGCACTCGGTTACCTGGTGGGCCCCTGGGCCGTGAAGTGGCTGGGTTTCACCGGCTCGGGCCTGGTCTTTGTCGCGCTGGTGGTGCTGGGCGCGGCGGTGGTGTTCCGCTTCTCCTGGAGCCACGTGGCCGAACGGCTGGGCGCCCGGGTGGATGGCTTCGTCGATGCACGCCGCGAGAAACGTGAGATCGCCCAGGACCTGGCGTTCGGCCAGCAGGCGGCGCGCCAGCGCGAAGAGGTGCTGGTGGAAGAGCGCATCGAGATCGAGGAGCACCATCCCACGCCGGTCGTCCTCATCGAGCCGGTCATCGTGGAGGTGCCCAAGAGCGAACGCGTCGCCAAGGAGCGGCAAAAGCCGCTTTTCACCGAGTTGCCCGATTCCAAGCTGCCGCAGGTCGACCTGCTCGATGGCGCCCTGACCCGGCAGGAAACCGTGGCGCCGGAAACGCTGGAGATGACCAGCCGTCTGATCGAGAAGAAACTCAAGGACTTCGGCGTTGAAGTGCGCGTGGTGCTGGCCCAGCCCGGCCCGGTGATCACGCGCTACGAAATTGAGCCGGCCACCGGTGTGAAGGGCTCGCAGATCGTCAACCTGGCCAAGGACCTGGCGCGTTCGCTCAGCCTGGTGTCCATCCGCGTCATCGAAACGATTCCCGGCAAGAACTACATGGCGCTGGAGTTGCCGAACGCCAAGCGGCAGTCGATCCGGCTGTCGGAGATCCTCGGCTCGCAGATCTACAACGAGGCCAAATCGATGCTGACGATGGGCCTGGGCAAGGACATCATCGGCAATCCGGTGGTGGCGGACCTGGCGAAGATGCCGCACGTGCTGGTGGCCGGCACGACCGGCTCGGGCAAGTCAGTGGGCATCAACGCGATGATCCTGTCGCTCTTGTACAAGGCCGAAGCGCGCGATGTGCGCCTGCTGATGATCGACCCGAAGATGCTGGAAATGTCGGTGTACGAGGGCATTCCGCACCTGCTGGCGCCGGTGGTCACCGACATGCGCCAGGCCGCCCACGGCCTGAACTGGTGCGTGATGGAAATGGAGCGCCGCTACAAGCTCATGAGCAAGATGGGCGTGCGCAACCTGGCCGGCTACAACCACAAGATCGACGAAGCCAAGGCCAAAGAGCAGTTCATCTACAACCCGTTCAGCCTCACGCCGGACAGCCCGGAGCCGCTGGACCGGCTGCCGCACATCGTGGTGGTGATCGACGAGCTGGCCGACCTCATGATGGTGGTGGGCAAGAAGATCGAGGAGCTGATCGCGCGGCTGGCGCAGAAGGCCCGCGCCGCCGGCATCCACCTGATCCTGGCGACGCAGCGTCCCAGCGTGGACGTGATCACGGGCCTGATCAAGGCCAACATCCCGACCCGGATCGCCTTCCAGGTCTCCAGCAAGATCGACAGCCGCACCATCCTCGACCAGATGGGTGCGGAAGCGCTGCTGGGCATGGGCGACATGCTGTACATGCCCAGCGGCACCGGCTTCCCGGTGCGCGTGCACGGCGCCTTCGTGAGCGATGAGGAAGTGCACCGCGTGGTGGCCTACCTCAAGTCGCAGGGCGGCGAGCCGAACTACATCGAAGGCGTGCTCGAAGGCGGCACCGTCGATGAAGACGGCGACATGCTGGGCGGCGAAGGCGGCGGGTCGGGCGAGAAGGACCCGATGTACGACCAGGCGGTGGAGGTGGTGCTGAAGAACCGCAAGGCCAGCATTTCCCTCGTGCAAAGGCACCTGAAGATTGGTTACAACCGCGCGGCGCGGCTGGTGGAAGATATGGAAAAGGCGGGGCTGGTCAGCGCCATGAGCGGCAGTGGCCAGCGCGACATCCTCGTGCCGAACCGGGCGGCGGAGTGATCACTGGCCGGAACTTCGGCCCGTGTTCGCAACCCAAACGACAACACCCAGGAGCCTCATGAAAACGCTGGTCGCTACCTTGTTCGTGGCAGCCTTGTCGCTGCCTGTCCATGCTTCGGGCCTGGATAGCCTGGAGCAATTCGTCAAGTCCGTGAAAAGCGGGCGGTCCGATTTCACGCAGGTCGTCACGGCACCTGCCCGTGAGGGGCAGGCGGCGCGCAGCAAGACGTCGTCGGGCACGTTCGAGTTCGTGCGGCCCAACCGCTTCCGCTTTACCTACAAGAAGCCGTTCGAGCAGACCATCGTCGCCGACGGCCAGACCTTGTGGCTGTACGATGCCGACCTGCGCCAGGTGACATCCCGCAAGCAGGAGCAGGTGCTGGCATCGACCCCCGCCGCCCTCATCGCGGCCGCGCCGGATCTGGCGGCGCTGCGCAAGGATTTCAACCTCGAGCCGGCCCCCGACAAGGACGGCCTGCAGTGGGTGCAGGCCACGCCCAGGGCGAAGGAAGGGCAGCTTCACAGCATCAAGGTGGGCTTCCGAGGCCATGAGCTTGCGGCGCTGGAGATCCTGGACAGCTTCGGCCAGCGCTCGGTCATGACCTTTGCGAGGATGGAGCCGAATGCCTCCATCGCGGCCGACGCCTTCAACTTCAAGCCGCCGCCGGGTGCGGACGTGGTGAAGCAGTAGGGGGCGCCTTCAGATTTCGCGCGTCACCTTCTCCAGGTCCTTGCGCTCGATGAACTCGTCCATGCGCGAGAGCAGCCGCCACCATTCGGTGCCGTCTTCGCGATAGATGCGCATCGCGCCTGCGCGCACCAGGATCTTGCGCAACTCGTCGTCCTCGAACCCGCCCAGGTGCTTGCGCAGCGTCTCGAACGAGCGGTCGGTGAAACTCTTGTGGCTGAGGAAGGCGCGGGCGGTTTCCTCGGCCATGAACTCGGTGCGGTGCTGCTCCCGGGTCAGGCGCAACTGGTTGGCGAATTGCTGGCGGTTCAGCGCATAGCTGATGCCCCCGCCAACGAAGGCGCCGAGGAGGGCGGAGAAGGTGGACCAGAGCGCTGCTTCCATGGGGCCGGACTATAAACCGGCGCCCGGGCATCACAATAGCTTCCGTGCTGAAGAAAATCACCTCCGCCCACCCGCCCCTGGCGGAACGCCTGCGGCCCCGCCACCTGGGCGAAGTCATCGGGCAGCAGCATTTGCTGGGCGAGGGCATGCCGCTGCGCATCGCCTTCGAGTCCGGCCAGCCCCACAGTTGCATCCTCTGGGGCCCGCCGGGGACCGGCAAGACGACCATCGCGCGATTGATGGCCGATGCCTTCGACGCGCAGTTCATCACCATCAGCGCCGTGCTGGGCGGCGTGAAGGACATCCGGGAAGCGGTGGAGCAGGCGCAGATCGCCCAGGGCACGGAACTGGAGAACGCGTCGGGCGCCGGGGGCAGGCGCACCATCGTCTTCGTCGATGAGGTGCATCGCTTCAACAAGAGCCAGCAGGACGCTTTCCTGCCGCATGTGGAGTCCGGCCTCTTCACCTTCATCGGGGCCACCACCGAGAACCCGTCGTTCGAGGTGAATTCAGCCTTGCTCTCGCGCGCCGCGGTGTACGTGCTGCAACCCCTGACCGAGGACGACCTGGAGCGCATTGTGGCCAAGGCGCGGGACATCGACGCCGTTCCGTCCATCGAGAAGGCGGCGCTGGAGCGGTTGATCGCCTATGCCGATGGCGATGCGCGGCGCCTGCTGAACACGCTGGAGACCCTCGCGGTGGCGGCCGCCAGCGAGAAGACAGGCGAGATCACCGACGCCTGGCTGCTCAAGGTGCTGGGCGAGCGCATGCGCCGCTATGACAAGGGTGGCGAGCAGTTCTATGACACCATCAGCGCGCTGCACAAATCCGTGCGCGGTTCCGATCCCGATGCGGCGCTCTACTGGTTCATGCGCATGCTCGACGGCGGAGCCGACGCGCGCTACATGGCGCGCCGCCTGATTCGCATGGCGGCCGAGGATATCGGCCTGGCCGATCCGCGTGCCCTGCGGCTCGCGCTGGATGCGGCCGAAGTCTATGAGCGCCTCGGCTCGCCCGAAGGCGAGCTGGCCCTGGCCGAGTGCGTCATCTACCTGGCCATCGCGCCGAAGTCCAACGCGGTGTACAACGCCTACAACGAAGCCAAGGCCCTGATCAAGAAGGATGGCACGCGCCCCGTTCCGCTGCACCTGCGCAACGCGCCCACCCAGCTGATGAAGGACCAGGGCTACGGCAAGGACTACCGCTATGCCCATGACGAAGAGGGCGGGTTCGCGGCCGGGGAGAATTATTTCCCTGAAGGCATGCGCGCGCCGGCGTTCTATCGACCGGTCGAACGGGGCCTGGAGATACGCATCGCCGATAAGCTGCGAGAACTCAAGAAGCTGAATGATCAGCAAAAGTAATAGGGTGTGAAAACGCCCATCAGCCGCTCGCTTGCAGGGTAAACCCCGGCGCTGCGCTGTTTTTGCATTGGAAACCCTTGGCTACAATCCCTCACCATAAACCCGCCCATGCGTATCTTGGCGGGTTTTTTGCTAGATGGAAGGTGGGCCCACAAGGCTTCTTGTCTACCAAAAAACGGCCCCGTCAAGAAAACGGGGCTGACCCTGGCCGATAGGGCCGGAAAAAGAAACGGAGAAACCTCTATGGAAATCCTGCTGCAGCAGATCATCAACGGTCTGGTTCTCGGCAGCATGTACGCCCTGGTGGCCTTGGGCTACACCATGGTGTACGGCATCATCAACCTGATCAATTTCGCGCACGGCGAGGTGCTCATGGTCGGTGCGCTCACCAGCTGGGCCATCATCGTGACCATGCAGGAATCGCTGCCCGGCATGCCCGGGTGGATCATCCTCGTCATCGCGCTGGTGATCTCCTGCGTGGTGGCGGCAACCCTGAACTTCGCGATCGAGAAGGTCGCGTACCGGCCGCTGCGCAACAGCCCCAAGCTGGCGCCCCTCATCACGGCCATCGGCATGTCGATCCTGCTGCAGACGCTGGCCATGATCATCTTCAAGCCGAACTACAAGCCGTACCCCACGCTGCTGCCCGCCACGCCGTTCGAGGTGGCCGGCGCCGTGATCACGCCCACGCAGATCATGATCCTGGGCCTCACGGCCGTCTCGCTGGCGGTCCTCATGTACCTGGTGAACTACACCAAGCTGGGCCGCGCCATGCGCGCCACGGCCGAGAACCCGCGGGTGGCCGCGCTCATGGGCGTGCGGCCCGATACCGTGATCTCCGCCACCTTCATCATCGGCGCGGTCCTCGCGACCATCGCCGGTGTGATGTACGCTTCCAACTACGGCACCGTGCAGCACACCATGGGCTTTCTCCCGGGGCTGAAGGCCTTCACGGCCGCCGTGTTCGGCGGCATCGGGAACCTGGCCGGCGCGGTGGTCGGCGGCATCCTGCTGGGGCTCATCGAGGCCATCGGCTCGGGCTACATCGGGGTGGTCACCGGCGGCGTGCTGGGCAGCCACTACTCCGACATCTTCGCGTTCATCGTTCTCATCATCATGCTGACGCTGCGGCCCTCGGGCCTGCTGGGCGAACGCGTGGCCGATCGCGCTTGAAGCAGGGAGACATCACATGATGAACTTCATCAACCGGCAGAACAAACACGTGGTAATGGCCGTTGCGGGCCTGGCGCTGATCGTCCTGCCGCTGCTGCTGCAGACGCAGGGCAATGCCTGGGTGCGCATCGCCGACACGGCGCTTCTCTACGTGCTGCTGGCCCTGGGCCTGAACATCGTGGTGGGCTACGCCGGCCTGCTGGACCTCGGCTTCGTCGCCTTCTATGCCATCGGCGCCTACATGTTCGGCCTGATGGCGTCGCCGCACCTCACCGACACCTTTCCCGCCATCGCGGCGATGTTCCCCGAGGGGCTGCACATGCCGTTGTGGATCGTGATTCCCGCGGCGGCCGGCCTGGCGGGCATCTTCGGCATCCTGCTCGGTGCGCCCACGCTGAAGCTGCGGGGCGACTACCTGGCCATTGTGACCCTCGGCTTCGGCGAAATCATCCGGGTGTTCATGAACAACCTGGACCATCCGGTCAACATCACCAATGGCCCCAAGGGGCTGAACCAGATCGACACCATTCACTTCTGGGGCCTGAACCTGGGCAAGCCGGCGCACCTGTTCGGCTACGAGATCGCGTCGGTCACGCTCTACTATTACCTGTTCCTGGGGCTGGTGCTGGCGAGCATCGTGATCTGCCACCGCCTGGAACTCTCCCGCATCGGCCGGGCCTGGATGGCCATCCGCGAGGACGAGATCGCGGCCAAGGCCATGGGCATCAACACCCGCAACATGAAGCTGCTGGCGTTCGGCATGGGCGCCACCTTCGGCGGTGTCTCCGGCTCGATGTTCGCGGCGTTCCAGCAGTTCATCTCGCCCGAGTCGTTCAGCCTCATGGAGTCGGTGATGATCGTCGCGATGGTCGTGCTCGGCGGCATCGGCTACCTGCCGGGCGTGATCCTGGGGGCGGTGCTGCTCTCGGCGCTGCCCGAAGTGCTGCGCTATGTCGCCGGGCCGCTGCAGGCCATGACCGGCGGCCGCCTGGACGCCGCCATCCTGCGCCAGCTGCTGATCGCGCTGGCCATGATCATCGTCATGCTGATGCGCCCGCGGGGCCTCTGGCCCGCGCCCGAGCACGGCAAGTCGCTGCAGACCCATACCAAGTAAGAGGCGGCCATGGCAGAAACAGTACTTCGCGTCGCCGGCATCTCCAAGCGCTTCGGCGGCCTGCAGGCCCTGAGCGACGTGGGCATCACCATCGAGCGCGGCCAGGTCTACGGCCTCATCGGTCCCAACGGCGCTGGCAAGACAACGTTTTTCAACGTGATCACCGGCCTCTATACGCCCGACAGCGGCACCTTCGAACTCGCCGGCAAGCCTTATCAGCCGACGGCCGTGCACGAAGTCGCCAAGGCCGGCATTGCGCGGACCTTCCAGAACATTCGCCTGTTCGCCGACATGACGGCGCTGGAGAACGTGATGGTGGGCCGGCATATCCGCACCCATTCCGGGCTGCTGGGTGCCATTTTCCGCACACCCGGTTTCAAGGCCGAGGAAAAGGCCATCGCCAAGCGTGCCCAGGAATTGCTCGACTACGTGGGCATCGGCAAGTACGCCGACTACAAGGCGCGCACGCTGTCCTACGGCGACCAGCGCCGCCTGGAGATCGCCCGTGCGCTGGCGACCGATCCGCAGCTGATCGCGCTGGACGAGCCGGCCGCCGGCATGAACGCGACCGAAAAGGTGATGCTGCGCCAGCTGATCGACCAGATCCGCAAGGACAACCGAACCATCCTGCTGATCGAGCACGATGTGAAGCTGGTGATGGGCCTGTGCGATCGCGTCACGGTGCTCGACTACGGCAAGCAGATCGCCGAAGGCTCGCCCGCGGACGTGCAGAAGAACGAGAAGGTCATCGAGGCTTATCTCGGCCAGAACCATGCAACCACCGGCGCCGCGGCGCCTGTGGTGGCCGCGACCGGAGAAGCACAATGAGCGCAACGCAGACAGGCCAGGTGCTGCTGAAGGTCAGCGGCCTGAAGGTGGCCTACGGCGGTATCCAGGCGGTGAAGGGTGTGGATTTCGAGGTGCGCGAGGGCGAGCTGGTCAGCCTGATCGGCTCCAATGGCGCCGGCAAGACCACGACGATGAAGGCCATCACCGGCACGCTGCCGATCAACGCGGGCGACATCGAATATCTCGGCAAGAGCATCAAGGGCAAGGGCGCGTGGGACCTGGTCAAGCAGGGCCTGGCGATGGTCCCCGAAGGCCGGGGCGTCTTCACGCGCATGACCATCACCGAGAACTTGCAGATGGGCGCGCACATTCGCACCGACAAGCCGGAAATCGCCTCGGACATGGACAAGGTGTTCACGATCTTTCCGCGCCTGAAGGAGCGCCGCGACCAGCTGGCCGGCACGATGTCGGGCGGCGAGCAGCAGATGCTGGCGATGGGGCGCGCCCTCATGAGCCGTCCCAAGGTGCTGCTGCTGGACGAGCCCTCGATGGGCCTGTCGCCGATCATGGTGGACAAGATCTTCGAGGTGGTGCGCGAGGTCTATGCGCAAGGCGTCACCGTGCTGCTGGTGGAGCAGAATGCCAGCCGCGCCCTGCAGATCGCCGACCGCGGCTATGTGATGGAGTCCGGCGTGATCACCATGAACGGTGACGCCAAGCAGATGCTCAGCGACCCGAAGGTGCGGGCCGCCTACCTGGGCGAGTGAACGCACAAAAAAAGGTGCCCGTGGACACATGGCCCACGGGCACCGCGCCTTCGCCTTCCCTGAGCGTCTTTAGTATCTGAATTGCAGGCCGAGACTGGTGGAGCGCACCGGGTCGCGTCCGCCGGTGAACCGCCAGTCGCGGCTGTCGAATTCCACCGTGGCTGACAGCCGTGGCGTGAAATCGAAACTGAGCCCGGCACCATAGGCGAGACCGAAGCCCTGATCCGGCCCTGCGCCCATCACGTTCGTTCCCAAGGCCACGCTCTCGTTGCCGTAGGTGGTTCCCAGCCGCCCGAACACGCCTACCGTCCGGGCGATCTGTGTCTTGCCGACCAGGCTGAGGCTCAGTCCCTGCCCGCGCACGCCCTCGCTGGCCCGCAGCGGCCGGCCCAGGTCCAGCAAGCCCACCTCCACGCCCCAGAATCCGCCGATCATGGTGCCGGCGTGCAGTTCGGTACGCCCGATTGCGTCGTCGCAGAACAATGAAGAGGGGGTGCAGGCCGCCGTACCGGCCGCGCGGCCCATCTGCAGCCCCAGGTAACTTTTCCCGCCGGGCAGCCAGGCGCCGCGGGGCGGCGTGGTGGGCGAGGGGTTCGCGCCGGGCACCGAGAGCTGCGCTGCCGCAGGGCCGCAGACCGCCGCCAGGGCGGCGAAGACGAGACACAGAAGGGTGCGTAGCGCTGCCATGGCTCCTGGCTCCTGCTTGTCAACTCCGGAAAAAGCACTTCCGGAAGAGTCAATGTAGCCAGCGGTAACGGCTGCTGATGTCGGACAAACCGCACATGCGGTGTAGGACGCCCGCGATCTTCAGTCCACCTTCGCGCCCGAGAGCTTGACCACCTTCTCGTACTTGGCGAGTTCGGCGCGCATGAAGCCGCCGAACTCGTCCGGGGTGCTGGTGACCGGTTCGGCCATCAAGGCGGCAAAGCGCGTCCTGGCCTCGGACGACTGCAGTGCCGCGACGAAGGCGCCGTTCAGCCGCGCAACGATTTCGCGCGGCGTGCCGGCAGGCGCCACCAGGCCCCACCACGTGTCGATGGCAAAGCCGGGGAGCGAAGCCGCCACCGGCGGCACGTCCGGCAGTGCGGGCGAGCGCGCGAGGGTGGTCACGGCCAGCGCCTTCAGCTTGCCGGCGCGGATGTTGGGCGCCGCCGTCGCCAGGTTGTCGAAGTTGAAATCGACCTGGCCCGACAGCAGCGCCAGTTGCGCAGGGTTGCCACCGTTGTAGGGGATGTGCACGGCGAAGATGCCGGCCCCCTGCTTGAACATTTCACCCGCCAGGTGGCCGGCGCTGCCGTTGCCGCCGCTGCCGTAATTGAGGCGGCCAGGGTTGGCCTTGCCGTAGCGGATCAGGTCGGGGAGCGAATTGATCTTCAGCCGGGTGGCCGCATCCGCATTCATCACCAGCACATTGGGCACGCGGATCATCTGCGTGATGGGCGCGAAATCCTTCGCGGCGTCGTAGGGCATCCTGGCGAACAGCCAGGGATTGATGGCGTGCGTGGCCACCGCCGCGATGCCGATGGTCAAGCCATCGGGCGCGGCCTTCGCTACGGCGTCGGCCCCGATGTTGCCGCCGCCGCCGGGCCGGTTCTCGATGATCACCGTGCCCAGCGTGTCTTTCACGCGCTCGGCCAGCAGGCGCGCCGTCACGTCGATCGGCCCGCCGGGCGCATACGGCACGATCAGCCGGATGGGCCGGGCCTGGGCCAACGCGGCCAAGGGCGCGGCGGCGGCCGCGGCCGTGGCCAGAACAAGGCTTCTGCGTTTCATCGGTATCAATCCCTGTGCTTGTCGGCTTCGGTGGTGAACGAGTCGGCGAAGAACTCGTCGGCGGGCAGCTTCGCCAGGGCGCTGTAATCGTCCCGCGCGGATTCCACGACGATGGGGGCGCCGCACGCATAGACCTGGTGGCCCGAGAGATCGGGGAAGTCTTCCAGCACCGCCCGATGGACGAAGCCGGTGCGGCCGGTCCAGTTGTCTTCGGGCAGCGCGTTCGAGATCACCGGCACATATTTCAGGTTGGGCATCTCAGCCAGCTTGGCCCGCACCCAGTCGTCCAGGTACAGGTCATCCGGGCGACGGCCGCCCCAGTACAGCGTGGCCTCGCGTTCGATGCCCTTGAACTGCATGTGCTCGATCACCGCCTTGATGGGCGCGAAACCCGTGCCCGAGGCCAGCAGGATCATCGGCTTGGCCGAGTCCTCGCGCAGGTAGAAGCTGCCATAGGGGCCTTCCGCGCGCAGGATTTCCTTTTCCTTCATCGCCGTGAACACGTGGTCGGTGAACTTGCCGCCGGGCATGTGGCGGATGTGCAGTTCCACGCCCGGCCCGATGTGCGGTGCATTGGCCATCGAATAGCTGCGCCGCGCGCCGTCACGCAGGATGAATTCGATGTACTGCCCCGCGTGGTAGCGCAAGGTGTCGTTGGCGGGAAGTTGCAGCTTCACGAGCATGACATCGGCCGACTTCTTTTCCATGGACATCACACGCGAGGGCATCTTGCGGATGGGGAACGCGCTCTCGTCGGTGACCTGGCGCGATTCCAGCACCAAGTCGGTCTGCGGCACGCCGCAGCAGGTGAGGATGTAGCCGGCGGCTTCTTCGTCGGCGCTCAGGGCTTTGCTCTGGTGTGGGCCATGTGCGACGGTGCCTTCAAGCTTCTTGCACTTGCAGGACCCGCAGGCGCCGTCCTTGCAGCCGTAGGGCATGCCGATGCCCTGGCGAATGGCGGCAGCCAGGATGGGTTCGCCGGCATCGACGCCAAAGGCGCGGCCGCTCGGCTGGACGGTGACCTGAAAAGCGCCCGTTGGGGCCGTGGCGGTCGTCATGTATTGGGTATCCTC
>DATILF010000097.1:0-2169 GCA_035476755.1 Ramlibacter sp. | reverse complement strand
TCGCCGCTGATCTCCGACCTGATCTTCAAGGGTGAAGTCTCCGAGATCAAGGAAGTCATGAAGAAGAGCCGCAACCTGGGCATGCAGACCTTCGACCAGGCGCTCTTCGACATGTACGAGAACAACCTCGTCACCTACGAGGACGCGCTGCGCAACGCCGACTCGGTGAACGACCTGCGGCTGCAGATCAAGCTCAACAGCCAGCGTGCCAAGAGTTCGGACCTGTCGGCGGGCACGGAGCATTTCGCTATTGTCTAATAGCGAAATGAGCAGCACCCATCCCAAAACCTACGAATCCACCCCCTCCCGCAAGGTCGCCTTCCTCGGCCTCGGCGTGATGGGCTTCCCGATGGCGGGGCACCTGGCCCTGGCCGGGCACGACGTGGCCGTGTTCAATCGCAGCGCGCCCAAGGCGCAGGCCTGGACCGGTGAGTTCAAGGGCCGGTTCGCGGGCACGCCGCGCGAAGCCGTGGCCGGCTGCGACTTCGTGTTCTCCTGCGTCGGCAACGACGACGACCTGCGCTCGGTCGTGCTGGGCCCGGATGGGGCCTACGCGGGCATGAAAACCGGCGCGATCCTCGTCGATCACACCACGGCGTCGGCCGACGTCGCGCGCGAGCTGGATGCCAAGGCGCGGGCGCTGCGCCTGCACTTCGTGGATGCACCGGTATCCGGTGGCCAGGCCGGGGCGCAGAACGGCATGCTCACCGTCATGTGCGGCGGCGAGGCCGCGGCGTTCGACGCGGCCAGACCGGTGGCCATGGCGTACGCGCGCGCCTTCACCCGGGTGGGCGAGAGCGGGGCGGGCCAGCTGGCCAAGATGGTCAACCAGGTGGCCATTGCCGGCCTGGTGCAGGGCCTGGCCGAGGCCATCGCCTTCGGCCAGAAGGCGGGCCTGGACATGCTGCAGGTGCTGGACGTGATCGGCAAGGGCGCGGCCCAGAGCTGGCAGATGGACAACCGCGGCAAGACCATGATCGCGGGCCAGTTCGATTTCGGCTTCGCGGTGGACTGGATGCGCAAGGACCTGGGGCTGGTGCTGGACGAAGCCAAGCGCAATGGCGCGCGACTGCCGGTCACGGCCCTGGTGGACCAGTTCTATGCCGACGTGCAGGCCCGGGGCGGCCAGCGCTGGGACACCTCCAGCCTGATCACCCGGCTGAAGTAAACCTCAGCGGGTGGGCGGCAGCGGCGTCGGCGTGATCGAGGGCGCCGTGGTCGGCGCGGTGGTCGTCGAGGGCGTTGCCGGCGACGCGGGCGCCGGGGCCGGTTGCGTCGGGGCGGGCGTGGTGGTGGTCACCGGCGCCGGCTGATTGAGGGGAACGGACGGGCGGCCCAGCTGCGGCGTGATGCGGCGCAGTTCTTCTTCGCTGATGATCTCGAAAATGCGCACCACGCGCTGCACGCCGCTGATGGTGCGCGCGATCTGGGTGGCCTTGTCGGCTTCGCGCTGGGTAACGCGGCCCATCAGGTACACAACGCCGCGCTCGGTCACCACCTTGAAGGCGCCGACGTACAGGTCGCGTTCATCCACCAGCGAGGCCTTGACCTTGCCGGTGACCAGCGTGTCCGAGGAGCGCTGCGCCAGCGTTGTGTTCGGCATGACCAGCAGCTCGTTGACGATGCCGCGCACGTTTTCCACGCGCGACACGAGCTGTTCGGCCTGCTGCTTGGCCTGCTCGTTCGGGACTTCGCCGGTCAGCAGGACCTGGCGGTTGTAGCTGGTGATGTTGATGTGGGAGCGTTCACCCACGGCCTCGCGCAGGCGGCTCGCGCCGCGCAGCTCGATGCCTTCGTCTTCCAGCTGCGCACCGGAAGTGCGGCGGTCGAAGGTGACGATGGCGCCGACGGCCGCGCCGCCGAGGATCAGCGGCGCGCAGCCCGACAGCGCGCCGGCCAGCAGGGCAGCGGCCAGCGAGGTCAGCACGAGGGACTTGCGGTTCTTGTTCATGTGGGGTTTTCCTGTTCGCCGAGGAGCTGGGCGTCCACGCCGTCGCAAATGCAGTGCAGCGCGAGGATGTGGACCTCCTGGATGCGGGCCGTGCGCTCGTGGGGCACGCAGATGTGCACGTCGGTCTCGCGCAGCGCCTGGGCGATCTTGCCGCCGCCGCGCCCGGTGAGGGCCACCACGGTCATCTCGCGTTCGTGCGCGGCCGCGATGGCCGCCAG
>DATILF010000096.1:0-22902 GCA_035476755.1 Ramlibacter sp. | reverse complement strand
CTTGTTCTGCCGCAGGCACGCCGCCACCTCGGCCTGGCAGCAGGGCACCAGCACCATGAACCGCGCGTGCTTGCGCAGGCCGAAGGCGATCGCATCGTCCGTCGCGGTGTCGCAGGCATGCAGCGCGGTGACCACGTCAATATGGTCGGGCAAGGCCGACTCATCGGCCGCATCCGCGGCGCTGATATTGAGGAACGACATCCGTTCGAACCCCAGCCGCGCAGCCAGGGCCCGGGACCGGTCCACCAGCTCGGCGCGCGTCTCGACGCCGTAGATGTGCCCGCTGCCCAGTTGCCGGAAGAACAGGTCATACAGGATGAAGCCCAGGTAGGACTTTCCGGCGCCGTGGTCAGCCAGCGTCGGGCCGGTGCCCGGCGAAGGCAGTTCGAGCAGCAACTTCTCGATGAACTGGTAGAGGTGATAGACCTGCTTGAGCTTGCGCCGTGAATCCTGGTTGATGCGCCCTTCACGGGTGAGGATGTGGAGCTCTTTCAGCAGTTCGGTGGACTGCCCGGGTCGCAACTCGAGTTGTTCGGGCTTCATCGTGACCGCCCGACTTCCAGCGCCGCCCAGCCGGCGATGCCCAGCTTTCTCAACGTTGCCATGTTGGCCTCATAGATCGCATCAGGATCTGGCAGGGCCTGCACGGCCCGGTCAATGCTGGACTCACGCAGCAGATGCAGGGTTGCATACGGAGAGCGATTGGTGAAGTTCGCGACATCGTCAGGGTCGCTGCCCGCAAACTGGTAGTCCGGATGAAAACTGGCCAGCTGGATCACGCCCTCCAGCCGTGCCTTGCGAAGCAGCCGATTGGCCTGCGCGAGAAAGCCGTTGAATTCCAGGAAGTCACCCAGGCACCCGGGCGCGATCAGCAGCGTGGTTTCCCGCACCTGAGCGTCCAGCGCAACCAGCGCCTGAAGCTGCGTCGAGAGGTCCTGCAACAATTCGGCGGACTGCGTTGCGCCACTCACGGCGTAATGCACCTGCCCCTTGACGTGGACCGCCTTCGCGAACGGGCACAGATTCAGGCCGATGACCGCGCGCTCGAGCCAACGGCGGGTGTCGCTGACGACGGCGTCGGCGCTGGGCATACTTCAGGAAAACCGGTTCGGCTCCGAGACGATGAGCTTGGCGAGTTCGTCCAGCAAGTCGGACTTGACGTTGACCGCAGGCCAATTCGAGGTGGCAACCTCGAACCCGCTGGTGTTCAGTAACCGGAAGGAGAGAACCGCCTTGTCATGATCCGGCGTGATGAAAACATTGCCGCGCGTTTCAGTGACGTAGTCGAACTGTATCGCCTGCAAGGTGTTCTTTTCCGGATGCCGCAACTCCTTGCGTTCGTGCTTGACCGGTCCCATGGCAAGACGCGACTCCACGCGCTGCAGGTCCGGCGGAAAATTCACGCGCACCGACCCGCCCACCGGCTGGCCGGGCTGCGGCACGATGCGCCAGCCCATGCCGATGTAGTCGAACACCTCGCGGTCGCGCAGCATCTTCTTGCGGGCATCCACCCGGAACTCGATCAGCTTCATCGCGGGCCACGGGGTCTTGCCGTCCAGGGTGAACCTGGGCGCGGCCGGGCCGATCACATTCAACTGCCGCGCCAGATCCTGCAGGTACGGAAGCACCACGCGGCACGCTGCCTCGGTCTTGTCCGTGTTTCCGGCCAGGTCCTGCTGCACCTTGCCCTGCTGGTTCTGCAGGGCATCGGCCTGCGATTTCAATTGGTTCAGGAAGCTCACGGCGATAGTCGTTAGGAAATGTGACAGGATTTTACCGATACCAGCTCGTGCTAGCCAGCCGCGACTCGCCGCCGCAGCAACGCGCCCGTGGAGGCTGCCAACACTATACCGGCAGCACTGCACGCGCCCGTGACCAGCCAGCTCCACTCCCAGCCACCGGCCACGGTCGCCGTATAGGCAACCAACGGCGGGCCCGCGAACTGCCCCAGCGACGACCATTGCTGCATCCAGCCGACGGTGGTCGAAATGGTTTTCTCGCCGGGGGCCAGGCGCACCGCCAAATAGAACAACGTGCCCGGAACGAGGCCGCCGACCATGGAAAAAACCAGGACGGCCCCGTAGCGTACCGACGCGGCCACCTGCACCGGCGCCGCGCCCCAGATCGGCGCAAAAGCCAGGAACGCCCCCAGGCCCATCGCCGCGAAGCCCACATAGAGCAGGTGCTGCGCGCGCACGCCCAGCCCCAGCAAGCGTCCCGAAGCGATGTTGCCCCCCATGTTCACCAGGGCCGCGGCCGCGGTCGCAGCGCCTGCCAGCCCCGCGGGCAACCCGGCCTGGGCATACATGGAGGGCAGGAAGCCGATCACCGCCAACCATTGACCCGAGTACATGGCGAAGCACAATGCAACCAGCCAGGGGCCGGGCGCGCGCAGGGTATCTCGCAGCCGCGTGGGCCAGGCTCCCGTGGCCATGGCGCCAGCGCCGCCGGGCACAAGCACCGCATCGGCGGGCACAGCGCGCATGAGCCAGAGCCCCATCCCCCCCGACAGCAGGGCCAGCAGCCACCACCATCCTTGCCAACCCGCCCGCGCCATCACCCAAGGCCCGCCCAGCAGGGCCAGCGCCGTTCCCAGCGGCATGTAGGCGCCCCATACCCCGAGTGCCGCGCTCACGCGATGCGGCGTCACGAGCCTGCGAATCAGGCTCGGGGCCGGCATCGACGCCAGCAGGAATCCCACCCCTTCCAGCGCCCGAAGCGCCATCAGCGTGCCCGGATCCTGCGCCCAGCCGCCCAGGAAACTCGCAACGGACAGCACCAGCAGGCCCGTGACCATCGTCCGCTTCAAGCCCAGGCCGTCGGCGGCCAGCCCGATCGTGAGCCCCAGAAGCATGCCGGCGAGTTGCACCAGCGACAGCAGGAAGCCCGCCTGCACCAGCGTGACCCCGAGCGCTTCGCGCAGCACCGGCAAGGCCGTGGGCAGCTTGCCGATGTGCAAAGCGGCGCTGACGCCACCCAGCACCACGAGCAACGCGGGGTCGAGCCGGCGCATGGTCAGGGCAGGAGCTTGCGGCCCGTAAGCCGCTCGTGTTCGCGCGCGGCAAAGCGGTCTGTCATCCCGGCGATGTAGTCGGCCACGGCCCGCCGGCGGTCCGTGCGCGCCGCGAAGTCGGCTGGCATCTGGATGGCGTCGGACGCATAGGCTTCGAACAACTCGCGCACCACCACCTTGGCCTGGCCCGTGGTGGCCATCACCTGCTCGTGCCGGTACAGGTTGCGCAAAAGGAAGGTTTTCAACGCCACCGATTTCATCCGCATGGTGTCGCTGAATCGAACCAAGGGCGGAGCTGTCCGGGCTGCGTCGGGACTCGACGGCGACACAGTCTCCAATCCCACGCGCGTCGAATCGATGACATCGTAGACCTGGGCACTGAGCATGCGCCGGATGGCTTCGTACAGCACCCGGCGCCCCTGCAGCGCGGGATACTCCCGCAGCGCCTGCGCGCGGTAGTCTTCGAAGAGTTCAACCTCGCGCAACTGATCGAGGGTGATGAGGCCCGATCGCACGCCGTCGTCGATGTCGTGCGCGTTGTACGCGATTTCGTCGGCCAGGTTGCACAACTGCGCTTCGAGGCTGGGCTGGGTACGCTCCAGGAACCGCCGCCCCACACCCCCGGGCTCGGCCGCCTCCAGGCGAAGTGCATTCGCGCGCGAACAATGCTTGAGGATGCCCTCGCGCGTCTCGAACGTGAGGTTCAGGCCGTCGTAGCGTGGATAGCGCTCCTCGAGTTCATCCACCACGCGCAGACTCTGCAGGTTGTGCTCGAACCCGCCGGCCTCGCGCATGCAGTCATCCAGCGCATCCTGCCCTGCATGGCCAAACGGCGTGTGGCCGAGATCGTGGGCCAGGGCGATCGCTTCCACCAAGTCTTCGTTCAGTTGCAGGGCCCGCGCAATCGACCGGCCGAGCTGGGCCACCTCCAGCGAATGCGTGAGCCGCGTGCGAAACAGGTCACCCTCGTGGTTGAGGAACACCTGCGTCTTGTAAACGAGCCGGCGAAAGGCGGTCGAATGAACGATGCGATCGCGGTCGCGCTGGTACTCGGTGCGGGTGGGCGCCGCCTCTTCGGCGTACCGCCGGCCGCGCGACCGCGCGGGGTCGCATGCGTAGCGAGCCAGCATCATGAGGTCACCCGCCGCGGCAGCAGGTCTCGATCACCTCGCGCACCAGGGCTTCAGGCGCGCCACGAACCGCGGCGCTGCCCGGCTGATCAATGACGACGAACTTGATGTCCCCACCCTCGCTCTTCTTGTCCACGCGCATCAGCTCGAGGTAGCGATCGGCGCCCAGCGACGGACCCACCAGCGGCAGACCGGCGCGGCGTATCAAGGCGGTGACTCGCTCGCCGAACGCACCATCGATCAATCCCAGGCGCTGGGACAACTGCAAGGCCATGACCATGCCGCAGCCCACCGCTTCGCCGTGCAGCCAGGCACCATAGCCCATGCCCGCCTCGATGGCATGGCCGAAAGTGTGGCCGAAGTTCAGGATGGCCCGCAGCCCCGACTCGCGTTCATCCTGGCCGACCACCCACGCCTTGATTTCGCAGCTGCGGCGTACCGCGTGGGCGAGCGCGGCCGTGTCTCGTGCCATCAGCGCATCGATGTTCGCTTCGAGCCAGCCCAGGAAATCCATGTCGGCGATGGGGCCGTACTTGATGACCTCGGCCAGTCCCGCGCTGAGTTCGCGGTGCGGCAGGCTTTTCAAAGTCTCCAGGTCGCAGACCACCAGCCGGGGCTGGTAGAAGGCCCCGATCATGTTCTTGCCCAGCGGATGATTGATGGCCGTCTTGCCGCCCACGGATGAATCGACCTGGGCCAGCAGCGTGGTGGGTACCTGTACAAAGGGCACACCGCGCATGTAGCATGCCGCGGCGAAACCGGTCATGTCGCCCACCACCCCGCCGCCCAGGGCGTAGAGCACGGTCTTGCGGTCGCATGCATTGCGCAACAGCGCGTCGAAGATGAGGTTCAGGGTTTCCCAGTTCTTGTGCGCTTCGCCATCGGGCAGTTCCAGCACCCGCACCGTCTGGTGGCGCGATGAAACGGCCTTCAGGAGGCGTGCCGCATAGAGCGGCGCCACCGTCGTGTTCGTCACGATCAGCGCCTGGGTCGACCCCGGCACGTTGGCCCAGGTCGCTGAGTTGTCGATAAGCCCCGCCCCGATGGGAATGGGATAGCCGCGGTCACCTAGCTCGATGGTGACCTGATGGGAAAGGGACGCTGGGTATGGGGCGGACATCCCCCAAGTTTAAGGGCGCGCGGGAAGCACGCCGGCCAACTCGAGCTGCATGAGGATCATGTTGACGAGCGTGGCCACCGAAGGCCGGCCCGTCTCAATGACGAAATGCGCAGTTTCACGGTATAGCGGATCGCGCTCCTCGTAAAGGTCGCGCAGCCGCGCCAGCGGGTCGGCCACCTGCAGCAGCGGGCGATTGGCATCGTGCCGCAGCCGCCTGAAAACTTCCTCCGGCGAGGAACGCAGGTACACCACGTTGCCGGCGGCACGCAGGTGCTCGCGGTTGGCGGGCCGCAGCACGGCGCCTCCGCCGGTAGCGAGCACACCCTGCCCGGCCTGCGACAGTTCGCTGATGACCTGCTCCTCGAGATCGCGGAAGGACGGCTCACCTTCGCGCTCGAAATAGGAACGGATCGAGCAGCCGATGCGCTGCTCGATCACGTGGTCCGAATCGTTGAAGGGCAGGTTCAGCCGCCGGGCCAGGTGGCGCCCGACGGTGGACTTGCCCGATCCGGGCAGGCCGACAAGTGCTATGAACACCGGCGCTGGCGATCCAATCAATTCGCGTTGTTACAGGCAAGCACCCCGAAAGGCGGTGTCAGGAACGACCCGTTGGGCACGTCGTCCAACGCCGCAGCAGTCACGAAAGCGCGCTCGGCACTGCCCTGTGAACCAGCAACGTTCGTCGTCACCCGCATACGGTACGACAGCCAGGTGGCGAAACGCTGCGAGTATTCGACTTGGATCAGCAGCACGCCGCTTGCATTCGTGGTGGTGACCGTCGGATCGACATACGAGAGCACGATATCCGATCGACGAGGCTCCAGAGTCGGTTGACCAAAACTGTCGATACTGCTGTTGATGTTTTCGCCGGCGTCGACGAATCCATTGCGATTGGAGTCTTCGTTCACGCAACTCACCCTGAACCCATATGTATCGGGAGACGTCACAGCGTCCGGCACGTACGTGTTTGCCGCCGCGATATTCAGCGGGAAAGTGATGTCTTGTGCGAACAAGCCCTTCCCGTAGTGCGTGATATCCAGGGAGATGTCCACGGGCGCATTGGCCACCGCCCGGCCGGCTGCATCCGCCACAGTCACGACGAATTTCTTGATATAGGTGCCGCCGGTTCCCTTGGTCAACACATTATCGTTGCCAATCGACAAGGCCAACGCCTGTGCGGCTACCGTGAGGTTCGCATCCACTTTGGTATCGCACTGAGAAGCACTGGTGAAATCCGTTGCCTGGTAGCAGGCACGCACGGTCACGCCGTCGGTGGGGCTGCCCGTCGATCCCGGAATGAACACCGCCGTTGCGACGCCTGAGGCGTTGGTATAGACGGTCGAGGTGCCGGTGCTGAGCGTGGAGTCGAACGATCCCAGGCCAGTGGTGGCGATCTGGAATCGCACCCGCACGTTCGGGATAGGCTGATTCTGGGCATCCAGAAACAGAAATCGCACCTGCGACTGGTTGGTCGTGCTGCCCGCCGTATTGGGTGACAGCACGTTCGGCACCGCTGCCAACGCGGGCTGAGCGCCCACCGGAATAACGGCCACGGGAATCGAGGCACTGGTTCCAACCTGGACGGACACTTGCTTGGTGATGCCGCTGGCGGTGGCCTGCACCACATAGCTTCCGGCCACGGAGGGCGCTACAAAACTCATCGAAACGCTGCCGTTCGAATTTGTGGTGGCCTGCCGTCCGGCAAGGGTAGTGATGTCGCCAGAAAAGGCAATCGTCTTGCCGGCGATGGGCAAAGAAGCCGAATCCGTCAAGCGCGCCGTCAATGTGGACGTGGCGCCGGGCGTCAGCAGGTTGGGCGTCGTGGACAGGTCTATCTGCGAACCCGTCACCTCAAAAGTGGTCTGCTTCACGATACCGTTGATCGTCACCGTCACGGTGACGAGGCGGTCCGTCTTGTCCGTCCCCGAACCGATCTGGCCCGTGTATTGGCCCGATGCATTCGTGGTCGTCGATCCGGGCGTATAGATGGTGTTGGCGTCTGTGGAGACGGTCACGGCGGCGTCGGGCACGATGTTGTTGTTCGTGTCTACCGCCACGACCGTGAGCTTGACCGTTGCGGTCCCGGCATTCGCCAGGGTCGACCTGTCCAGCAGCAGAACAAAATCCGACACTTGGCTTGTCGCCGTATCGGAGGTGCCCTGCGGCACCTGGAATGACAGGTCCTTCGTCAGTGCGGTTCCGCTCAAGGTAGCCGCCGCGGTCAAGGAGCCGGCGCCGGCGGAACTCGAGGTAGCCGGCAGCACCTGGACGAGGGCAATCCCGCTTGCGCTGGTCAAGGCCGTTCCGCTTGCCGGCAGAAAGCGAATCAAGGCAGAGTTGGCTGCGGTGAATGTGACGACCTCGCCGGCCATCACATCACCCGCCGCACTGCGGGCGGTGGCACGCGCGTACACCGCGGTCGTGCTGCCGACGGTGGTGGTAGCCACTCCGGAGGAATCCACAAGCTCGAGCGTCAAGGTGGGCGCCGCCGTCGACCCGCCGCCACTGGTCGTGCCGGCGCTGCCGCCGCCGCCGCCGCAGGCCGTGATCGTCACGGCAAGCAGCAGGCTGCCCAACGCTCTGAAATATTTCATCATGGCTCTCGAATCCTCTTCCTTGGTTGCTTGTTGCTTGTTGCTTGTTGCTTATGGGTTAGCGGGCGGCGGCCTGGTCGGCAATCATCTTGGGCGTGATGAACACCAGCATTTCCTGCTTGTTGGAACTGCGGGTCTTGCTCTTGAACAGATTGCCCACCGCGGGCAGGTCGCCCAGCAGCGGTACCTTGGCCTCGTTCTCGCTCTCGGTCAGCTCGAAAATGCCGCCGATCACAACCGTACCGCCATTCTCCACGAGTACTTCGGTCTGGATGTGCTTGGTGTTGATGGCGATGCCGGCCGCCGTGGTCTCGCCACGGCTGTCCTTGGTGATGTCCAGCGTCATGATGATGTTGCCCTCAGGGGTGATCTGCGGGGTCACCTCCAGCTTGAGCGAGGCCTTGCGGAACGCCACGGCAGTGGCGCCGCTGGCCGAAGCCTGCTGGTAGGGGAACTCCGTGCCCTGCTCGATCATCGCCTTGACCTTGTCGGCGGTGACGATGCGCGGGCTGGACACGAGCTTGCCCTTGCCGTCAGCCTCGAGCGCGGACAGCTCCAGGTTCAGGAATCGATTGGCCGCGGCGCTGAACAGCGAGATCGCGAAAGTGGACGGGCTGAAGCCGCCTTGACCGGAAGCTGGCAGGTTGACGAACGTGGTGTTCGAGGTGTCGAGTGAATTCGCCGCCTCGCCAGTGGTTCCGGACACGGCGTTGTAGGAGCCCCCAAAAGCGACACGATTGTTGCCGCTCAACGCGTAGCCGGGGTCCCCACCCCGGATGCCGCGCAGATCGCTGCCGCCCAGGCGCACCCCCAGCGACTTGCCGAAGGTGTCCGAGGCCTCCACGATACGCGCCTCGATCAGCACTTGCCGCACCGGGATGTCCAGCTTGGAGATCAGCTGCTGCACCTGCTCCAGGCGAGAGCTGATGTCGGTGACGAAGACCTGGTTGGTCCGCGGCTCGGCGATGACGCTGCCGCGCGCGCTCAGCAGGCGCGCCGAACCCGCGCCTTGCAGCTGAATGGCGATATTGGCGGCCTTGGTGTAGTTCAGCTGGAAAGACTGCGTGCGGACAGGCTCCAGGCTCTGGATGGCCGCGCGGGACTCCAAGTCCAGCTTTTCCTTGGATGCAATTTCATCCTTGGGCGCGATCCACAGCACATTGCCGTTCTTGCGCATGCCCAGCCCCTTGGCCTGCAGCACGATGTCCAAAGCTTGGTCCCAGGGCACATCCTTCAGGCGCAGTGTCACGCCGCCGGACACGGAATCGGAGGTGACGATATTGAAGTTTGTGAAGTCGGCGATCACCTGGAGCAGGGAGCGCACCTCGATGTTCTGGAAGTTCAGCGACAGCTTTTCGCCCGCGAAGCCGGGGCCCTGCGTCAGGCGGGAGGGATCCACCTTGACTTGGCGCACCTCCACCACGAACTGGTTGTCGCTCTGGTAGGCGCTGTGCTCCCAAGCACCCTTGGGCTCGATCACGACGCGGACGCGGTCACCGGCCTGGAAGGTCGTTACCGACTGCACGGGCGTTCCGAAGTCGGACACGTCCAGGCGACGCCGCAGGCCTTCGGGCAGCGTGGATTTCAGGAACTCGACCACCAGGTTCTGGCCCTGCTGGCGAATGTCCACGCCCACCTGGTTGTTGGGGAGCGCGACAATCACACGGCCCGCGCTTTCACTACCGCGCCGGAAGTCCAGGTCCTTGATCGGCTGCGTCTCCACGTTGCGGCTCTCGGCGAACACGGGCTGGGCGGTGGCAGCCGGGCCCGCCACGGCAGCGGCCTCCAGAACGACGAGCAGTGACTTGCCCTGCAGCTGAGCCTTGTAGCCTGTGGCGGTCTTCAGGTTCAGCACGACTCGCGTGCGGTCACCCGCCTGCACCACGTTGACCGAACGGATATTGCCCTGGTTGATCTCAACGGTGGATCGGCCCATGCCGTTGGTCGCGCCGGGAATATCCAGCGCCACGCGGGCCGGCGCCTGGATGGCGAAACTCGCGGGCACTGCCTGCAAGGGCTGGGAGAAATCGATGCGAACAACCTCCACCCCGCCTTGAATGGAACTGCTAACCGATTCGACCACGGTCTGCGCCGCAGCCATGAAGGACCAACCTGCCGCGAGACAGGCTCCCGCGAATGCCCGCACCCCGCGCCATTGAATCGAGTTCTTTTTCATTTCGCCTTCTCCTGCAATTCCAGTGTGGCTGTGCGTTCAATCCATTCGCCGGCCGCGTCCTGCACAATTTCCCGCAGCACGAGCTCTGTTTCCGCGACCTTCATGATCTTTCCGTAGTTCTGGCCCAGGTAGTTCCCGGGACGCACCTGGTAGAGCAGGTTGTCGACACGCAACAAGGCGACCGGCTTGCCCTCCTTGATCAGGCTGCCCACCATCTTCATGGCGTCCAGCGGGTAACTTTCGAGCGGCTCCTTGCGTCGGGTCAGTTCCGGTGCCACCAGCGCCGCGTTGGACGTGGACTGCGCGGATTCGCGCTTGAGCGCCTGCGTCAGCTTCACGTTGCTGAACGGGTCGGTCGCCGCTTCCTGCGTGTAGGCCTGGGGCGTGTATTTCTTGGGCTCCGGGATGGGCTCCACCTTCGGCTTGGTCTGGGCGCGCTGCTCATTCATCCATTGCTGCAGTTCTTCCTGCCCGGACGAGCCGCAGGCGCTCAGCAGCAGGGCGAGGGAGACGGCGGTGGCGGCGGTCTTGGCGGTCATTTCTTCTTCGGCGCCGGGGCGGCGGCCTTGCGTTGGGCTGCCACTTCGTTGCTGTCCAGGTAACGGTAAGTCTTCGCGGTGGCATCCATGACGAGAACGCCATCCTTCGCCGGCACCACCTTGATGTTGTTCAGTGTCACGATGCGAGAAAGGTTGGCGACGTCCGAGGCGAAGGAGCCGAGATCGTGAAAACGCCCCGTCATGCGCAAGGTGATGGGTAACTCCGCGTAGTAGTCCCTTACGGCGACGTTCCCCGGCCGGAACAGTTCGAAACTGAGGCTGCGGCCCAGGCCGGCCTGGTTGATGTCGGACAGCAGGGCGTCCATTTCGGCCTTGCTCGGCAGCTGCTTCTCCAGTTGCGTCACGTACTGCTGCACCTGTTCGCGCTGCTTCTTCAGGGCATCCAGGTTGACAGCCTGCGCCAGCTTCTTCTTGTAGTCTTCACGCAGCGCAATTTCCTTCTTGCGCTCCGCCTCCAGTTCAGCGTCCGAGCCCGTGAGCCAGGCGAACCACAGTGCCACGACGATGGCGGCCATCACGCCGAGATAGAGCGCGATTCGCGGCACCATGGGCCACGTGGAAGGATCGTTGGGGTTCAGCCCACGGAACTGGCCGACCAGCGCCTGCTGGACTGCGGCGAAATCGATCTTGGAAGGTTTCTTGGCCATGGCTCAGGTCTTGGCTGCTGCGGAAGCGCCCGCCACCGGGGCGGGAGCGGATGCGCCTGCCACTGGGGCGGGAGCCGATGCGCCAATCGCGGCGCTGGCGGCACTCGCGGCGCTGGCGGCTTCACTGGCGCGCAGTAGCCTCACGCGCATGGTGAAATTGGCCACGCGCCTGCTGTCACGGGCGCTGAGGGCCACCGAACCTGCAGTGATCTCGATCAATTCAGGCTTGGTGAGCCAGGGACTCTTGTTGCCCAGGTTGCGCAGCAATTCCGACACGCGCTCGTTGGATTGGGCCGTTCCCTGGATGAAAACAGTCTGGTTTTCCTGGCGAACCTGGCTCACGTAAACCCCATCGGGGAGCTGCGTCACCAACTCGTTGAGCAGGTTAACCGGCAGGTTGCGATCCGCCTGCAAGCCTTCCACCGCACCCTGGCGCGCGCGCAAGGCTGCAATTTCCGACTGCAGCGTGGCGATGTCCTTGATTTGGCTCTCCAGGCGCTTGATCTCGGTCTGGAGCACCCGATTCCTGCCTTGCTGATTCGAGATCTGGGCCGCATACCACAGGTAGATGCCGCCCGCGATGACACCCCCGATCACCGCGGCGGTGCCCAGGCCCACGAAGAACATGTCGCGTCGGCGTTTGCGCGCGGCTTCGCGGTGGGGAAGCAGGTTGATCAGGATCACGACATGAACCTCCGCATGGCCAGGCCGCAGGAGGTCAGGTAGGACGGGGCTTCCCGGCGCATCTTCTTCTCCCGCACGCCCTCGCCCACGTGCATTCCCTCGAACGGGTTGGCCAGCGTGCAGGGAGACGACGTCTGCATGGTGACGGCATCGGTCAAGCCCGGCAGCGCGGCCGAGCCGCCCGCCAGCATCACGTAATCGACGCGGTTGTGCGGCGTGCTGGTGAAGAAGAACTGCAACGCGCGTGCAACTTCCTGCGCCATGCTGTCGACGAAGGGCTTGAGCACGCCCGAGTCGTAATCTTCCGGCAGGTCACCGCTGCGCTTCTTGGCCTCAGCTTCCTCCGGCGAAAAGCCGTATTGGCGAACGATGAGCTGGGTGAGCTGGGCGCCGCCGAAGGCCTGGTCACGGTCGTACAGCACCTCGTCGTTGCGGATCACCTGCATGCTGGTGGTGAAAGCGCCCACCTCGAACAGGGCGACCATGGTGTCCACGCCCTGGTTGGGGAGTGTCTGGATCAGGCGGCTGGCGGCCAGGCGGGATGAGTAGGACTCGACGTCGATGATCGTGGGCTTCAGCCCGGCGGCTTCGGCCAGGCCCTGCCGGTCCTGCACTTTTTCCTTGCGCGAGGCGGCGATCAGCACTTCGACGTCGCCACTGGATGACGAGCTGGGGCCGATCACGCAGAAGTCGAGGCTCACCTCGTCCAGGGAGAATGGGATGTACTGGTTGGCTTCGGCCTCGACCTGCACCTCGAGCTCCTGTTCGGACAGGCCGCCCGGCAGGATGATTTTCTTGGTGATCACAGCCGAAGGCGGCAGCGCCATGGCGACGTTCTTGGTCCGGGTGCCGCTTTTCTTCACCACCCGGCGCATGGCCTCGGCCACTTCGTCGAATTTCTCGACGTTGCCGTCGGTGATCCAGCCGCGCTCCAGAGGCTCGATCGCGCAGCGCTCCAGCACCAGGTTGCCCTCCTTGTCACGCCCGAGCTCCACCAGCTTGACGCTGGATGAGCTGATGTCCAAGCCCAGCAGTGGCGCGGGCTGGCGGTTCAACAACGACCCCAAAGAGATCAATTCGGCCTCCTGAAACACCGCACATCCGGGTGTAACAAACTTAAGATTTCACTTCAATGCTAGCAGTAACATCCTTGTCACGCAAAGAGATTTTCCGTTTCAACCTGTCTGGACCGTTGTCAAAAACCGACGGCCCGGCCTGCCATACTGCGCCACCGGAGGGCGCCCTGACGCTTGAGTTCCGGGCACTTACTGCCGACTTTTTGATCTGTCTGGTTTGACCTGATCGGCCGGGGCCGCCATTTTTATAATGTCGCCTGGACGCCACGTGGATATCTATGCCTGCTGAACGCACTCCCGACGAGCCCGCCAGGTCGTCCTCTTCAACACGCGGCCCGGGCCGGCGCGGCTGGCAGGGCGCGTTGCTGCGCCTCGTCATGTGGACGGCAGGCTTGGGCGTAGCCGGGCTGACCTGCCTGCTGATCATCGTGGGCGTGGCGCTGGCTGTCGCCTACCCCAACCTCCCCGACATCTCCGACCTCTCGGACTACCGGCCCAAGCTCCCGCTGAGAGTCTATTCGGCCGAGGGCGTGCTCATCGGCGAGTTCGGCGAAGAGAGGCGCAACCTGACCCCCATTGCCGAGATCCCGAAGGTGATGAAGGACGCGGTGCTGGCCATCGAAGACAGCCGCTTCTACTCGCACGGCGGCGTCGACTACCGGGGCCTGATGCGTGCCGGCCTGGCCAACCTGGGCCGGGCCAAGAGCCAGGGCGCCTCCACCATCACCATGCAGGTCGCGCGCAACGTGTACCTGTCCTCGGAAAAGACCTTCACCCGCAAGCTCTACGAGGTACTGCTCACCTTCAAGCTGGAACACCTGCTCTCCAAGGACCAGATCCTGGAGATCTACATGAACCAGATCTTCCTGGGCAACCGGGCCTACGGGTTCGCGGCGGCTTCCGAGGCCTACTTCGGCAAGCCCATGAAGGACCTGACCATTGCCGAGGCCGCCATGCTGGCGGGGCTGCCGAAGGCGCCCTCCTCCTTCAACCCCATCATCAACCCCAACCGCGCCCGTTCGCGCCAGCTCTACATCATCGAGCGCATGCAGGAGAACGGGTTCATCACGGCCGAGGCCGCCGAGGCCGCCAAGAAGCAGGAGCTGAAGATCCGTACCGGGGGCGACAACACCCGCGTGCACGCGGAATACATCGCCGAAACAGTCCGCCAGCTGGTCTATGCCCAGTACGGCGACGATGCCTACACCCGCGGCCTGAACGTCTTCACCACGGTGAAGGCAGAGCAGCAGGACACCGCCTACAAGGCGTTGCGCAAGGGCATCATGGACTACGAGCGGCGGCAGATCTACCGCGGGCCGGAAGAGTTCGTGGAGCTGCCCGAGAACACGAAGGAAGCCGATGACGCCATCGACGACGCGCTGGCCGACCATCCCGACAATGGCGACGTGATGTCCGCCGTGGTGCTGGAGGCCAATCCCAAGAAGATCGTCGCCGTGCGCCTGAACAACGAACGGTTCGAGATCACGGGCGAGGGCCTGCGCCCTGCCCAATCGGGACTGTCGGACAAGGCGCCGCCCAAGATCAAGATTCGCCGGGGCGCGGTCATTCGCGTGGCCAGGACGCCCAAGAACACCTGGGAGATCACCCAGCTGCCCGAGGTGGAAGGCGCCTTCGTCGCCCTGGACCCGCGGGACGGCGCCATCCAGGCGCTGGTGGGCGGCTTCGACTTCAACAAGAACAAGTTCAACCACGTGACGCAGGCCTGGCGCCAGCCGGGCTCCTCCTTCAAGCCCTTCATCTATTCGGCGGCCCTCGAGAAGGGCTTCACCCCCTCCACGGTCGTCAACGATGCCCCGCTCTTCTTCGACGCCGGCGTCACGGGCGGCCAGCCCTGGGAGCCGAAAAACTACGACGGCAAGTTCGAAGGCCCGATGCCCCTGCACACGGCGCTTGCGAAATCCAAGAACATGGTGTCGATCCGCATCCTGCAGGCAGTGGGCGCGCAGAACGCCCAGGACTGGGTCACCCGCTTCGGTTTCGAGGCGGACAAACATCCCGCGTACCTCACCATGGCCCTCGGCGCGGGCTCGGTCACGCCGATGCAGATGGCCACGGCCTATGCCGTCTTCGCCAACGGCGGCTACCGCGTCAATCCCTGGCTGATCACCAAGATCACGGACCACAAGGGCAAGACAGTGGTGGAGAGTCAGCCGCCGCTGCCCAACGAATCGGTGCGCGCCATCGACGCGCGCAACGCCTTCATCATGAGCCGGCTGCTGCAGGAGATCACCCGGGCCGGCACCGCGGCCAAGGCCTACCAGGCGCTCAAGCGCGTGGACCTGTACGGCAAGACCGGCACCACCAACGACCAGATCGACACCTGGTTCGCCGGGTACCAGCCCACGGTCGCCGCGGTGGTCTGGATGGGCTACGACAACCCGCGATCGCTGGGTGACCGTGAAACCGGCGGCAGCCTGAGCCTGCCCGTGTGGATCACCTTCATGGAAACCGCCCTGAAGGGCGTTTCCGTCATGGAGCCCTCGGCCCCCGAAGGCGTGGTGAACGTGGGCGGCGAGTGGTACTACGAAGAGTACGCGCGAAATGGCGGCGTGGGCAGCTTGGGCAGCGGGGCTGCCGTGCTGCCGGAAATCGGGGGCGTTCCGGGACAGCGCCCGCCCGAGGACAAGAGCCTGTTGAACTCGGATGGCCTGCCGCCCAGCCGGCCCCCGGCCGCGCCTTCCGATGACCGCAAGAGCATCCTGGACCTGTTCAGGAACTGATAGCCTTACTCAAAGGCCAGGGGCCGGCCGGCCTGCTCTCCAGCGTATCGGGTGAGGTTGGCGAAAAACTCGCCCTGCCCCTTGGTGTCCTGCCAGTGCGCGCCGTCGAACTTGTAGTGAAAGCCCCCCGCCCGGGCCGCCATCCAGATTTCGTGTAGCGGCTTTTGCAGGTTGACGATGATCTGGGTGCCGTTGCGGAACGTGAGCGTCACCATGCCGCCGACCCGCTGGTTGTCGATGTCGGCGTCGGTTTCGTCATTGATCCGGTCGCAGCAAGCTTCGATGCGGCCCAGCAGAGCTTCGGCGCGATCCATGAATTCGGGGTCGGTCATTACAATTTCACCATGTTGAAGGTTTACCAAATTCTAGTCAGCGCCCATTCCCTGCGGCTTGCCCTTGCCGTGAGCGGGGTCGCTGCACTGGCCGCTTGTGGCCAGCGCGGACCGCTCTACCTCCCCACGGGCGAGGCGGCCGCGGGCCGTGCCACGCTCCCGCAGATCCTCACGCCCACGTCCGCGCAACCGGCTTCGGCGCCTTCCACGACGGGCACCGCCACGCCCGCGCCACGCCCATGACCGCCACCCTCCCCGGCCATCCCCACGTCGCGTATCGCGGCGATGAACTCTTCGTGGAGAACGTGCGCCTGGCCGATCTGGCGCGCGCGCATGGCACACCGCTCTTCGTCTATTCCAAGGCCGCGATGCTGGCGGCGCTGGCGGCCTACCAGCGCGGCTTCGCCGGCCGCAAGGCCCGCATCTGCTATGCGATGAAGGCCAATTCCTCGCTGGGCGTGCTGCAGGTCTTCGCGCAGGCGGGTTGCGGCTTCGACATCGTCTCGGGCGGCGAACTCGAACGCGTGCTTGCCGCCGGTGGCCAGGGCCCGGACATCATCTTCTCCGGCGTCGGCAAGACGCGGGCCGAGATGCGCCGCGCGCTCGACGTGGGCATCGGCTGCTTCAATGTCGAGAGCGAGGCCGAGCTGGAAGTACTCAGCGAAGTGGCCGTCGCCGCCGGCAAGAAGGCGCCCGTGAGCATTCGCGTCAACCCGGACGTGGACCCGAAGACCCACCCATACATCTCCACCGGCCTCAAGGGCAACAAGTTCGGCATTGCGCATGAGCGCGCGCTGGCCACCTACCAGCGGGCCGCGGCGCTGCCAGGACTCGAGGTCGTTGGCATCGACTGCCACATCGGCTCGCAGATCACCGAGGAAGCGCCCTACCTGGACGCCATGGACCGCGTGCTCGAACTGGTGCAGAGCGTGGAGGCCGCGGGCATCCCCCTGCACCACATCGATTTCGGCGGCGGCCTGGGCATCGACTACGACGGCACGCAGCCTCCCGCCGCCGACGCGCTCTGGAAAAAGCTCTTCGCCAAACTCGACGCCCGCGGTTTCGGCGACCGCCATTTCATGATCGAGCCCGGCCGCTCGCTGGTGGGCAATGCGGGCCTCTGCCTGACCGAGGTGCTGTACCTCAAGCCCGGCGAGCACAAGAACTTCTGCATCATCGACGCGGCCATGAACGATCTGCCCCGCCCGGCGATGTACCAGGCGTACCACGCCATCGTGCCGCTGGTGCGCAAGAGCGAACCCGCGCAGGTGTACGACGTGGTCGGTCCGGTGTGTGAGAGCGGCGATTGGATCGGGCGTGACCGCGCGCTCGCATCACGGCCCGGCGACCTGCTGGCGGTGCTGTCCGCCGGCGCCTATTGCATGAGCATGGCCAGCAACTACAACACGCGGGGCCGGCCGGCCGAGATCCTCGTGGATGGCGACCAGGCCCATGTCATCCGCGTGCGGGAGACCGCCGCGGACCAGATGCGCGCCGAAAAGCTGATCTAGGCGCGGATGCGGTCGCGGCCCGCGGCCCGCGCCGGCCCACGCTTTTTCGTCCAGAACTGCGCCAGCCGCCATCCGAGCAACACGGTGAGGATGGCGGCGTAAATCGCCACCTCGCCGAAGTCGTTCTTGCCCGCACGCATCCAGAAGAAGTGCAGGATGCCCAGGCCAGCCACGACATAAACCAGCTTGTGCAGCGCCTGCCAACGCCTTGCGCCCAAGGCCTTCACGGCGCGATTGAACGAAGTGGCCGCCAGTGGCGTCAACAGCACGAACCCACTGAAGCCGACCAGGATGAAGGGCCGCTTGGCGATGTCCTTGGCAATCTCGGCCACGTCGAATCCCATGTCGAACCAGCTGTAAGACAGCAGGTGCATCACGACATAGAAATACACGAACAAGCCCAACATGCGGCGAAACCGTGCCAGTGCGGGCGTCGCCGCGATCACGCGCAGCGGCGTCACAGCCAATGTGAGGCACAGGAAGCGCAGCGTCCAGTCACCCAGGGAGCGGATCAGGTATTCCGCCGGATTCGCACCGAGGTTGTCAGTGACGGCGCCGTACATCAGCCAGACGAACGGCAGGAGCGCCAGCAGGAACAAAGCCGGCTTGGCTGCGGGGTGCAGCAAGGCCTTGGCGGGCGACATCAGTAGTTCTTCTTCAGGTCCATGCCGGCGTACAACTGGCCGACCTGGGGTTCGTAGCCGTTGAACATCAGCGTCTTGCGCTTCTTGGCAAACAGGCCGTCCTCGCCGATACGCCGTTCGGTGGACTGGCTCCAGCGCGGGTGGTCCACGTTCGGATTCACATTGCTGTAGAAGCCAAATTGCTTGAGCTGGCGGACACCGCAAGCCTTCTGACGTTCCGCCAGCGTGTGTGAGCGTGTGCTAACCGTGTGCGAATGCATAGCTGAGCGTTCCTTCCGAACTTGAACCTGACTGTACGTGAGTCGGCGCAGCTTGGCTGGCCTTACATGTTCTCCCCACCAACTTGCACGATCGGTCTTCCTCTGATACTTTCGGAAGCGTGGGCAGAAAGTGGACCGCGAGAGCGCTCTCCCAAGAAGCTCGCAGATGTGTTTCCGACGGAACGCCACCTACCTAGACGAGCATCCCCGAGAGATTGGCAATGCGCACCTTCGAGGCCGAGAGGTTTTGAAGCTGACTAGGACGGACGAACTCCCGCAGCGTCGGCTGCGTTCCCACTTCGGTGGGTTGTTGGAGTTCGTCATGAAACTCACTCTTCAAGCCGGCGCTTTCAAGCTCACGATGACCCTGTCCGACAAGGTCGTGCTCATCGTTTTGCTTCTCCTGCTTTAGACATTGGTCCTTGCCAAGCTCAGCGGCTTTTGGCATACTTTCAGGTTCACTTTTCAACACCAACACAGGAGTCATAAGGCTGGGGTCGACGCGTGCAACGGTAGGATGGGCAACCATAGCGTCCCACAAATGAAGCAGCGTTCTGCATCGAAGCAGACTAGTAACGACAAACAAAACCGAAACATTCAACAGAAAACCCGCACAAAGAAGGAGGCTCCCATGAAACTGTTTAACTACTCTTTCACTGCCAACGCGAAGGCTTGCCTTCGCACCAAACTCAGTGCTGTGGTCCTGTCCGCGTGCGTAGGCGTCGGTACAGCAGGAGGTATGGTCCACCCGGCCCATCCTTATGCCCCTTGATACGGTTTGAAAGTGAAAAGGGACAGCAATTGCTGGCCCTTAGTGTTTGGCGAGCATGCAGGACATAACTATTCCCGTTCCAGACGAAATGCTCGCAGATCCCGACTGCGACTTCGACCTCGTCGATTATTTTCAAGACCTGGTCGCCACGGATCTTGCGCCTGCGCTTGACACCGACGTTTGGGAGATCGATATGCGCGCGAATGCGTACAACACCGAGATCACGAATGTTGAGTCCGAAGGCGACAACATAGTTGTCTACTACGACGTTGAGTTCGATGCGCACTACGGTTGCCGGGACCAGAATTGGGCCGGTAGCGACGAGCGACATATCGCGGGCACTCGCGTGGGTGACAGCTGGGTGTTTCCGCGTTACGTGCACCGCGTTCCCCGCGACACCGTGGACGAGTTTTAAAGAAACCTTCTACACGCTAGCGAAAGAAGGGGCCCTAGGGCCCCTTCAACACCTACGCTAGTGGAAGTGACGCACTGCTTGCAAGCAGTAGTGCGCGCACAGCACCAGGTAGGCGAACGCGACGAGCAGATCGTTCACGTTCCCTCCTAAGCTACCGGAAACCGGTGGAATAAGGGGTTGTGTGGCCTCAATGAGCATCATTTTGTGGACCCTAGAAGGTAGATTTCCAGCCTCGCTGGTCTGCTCACGGCAATGGCAGTTTACCGTGATACTGAGACTCTGTGGGGACCACCGCAATGCGAATGTTTATCCAGAACCGAGATTTCAGGCGGGGTGGTCAAGGCTGCCATCACCGTTGCGCAAGTCCAATCCATGGACCTCATCACTTGCTGCTTCCCAGGCCTCCTCAAAAGGAGCATCAATGATGATCACGCGCTCTGGATTTCCGAGCTGAACGTACTTCATGGCGTCAGTGAGAGAGCACCAGCGTTCCATCAATTCCCTAACCCTGTCCTCCGTGACCTTCGCGGTTTCCGCGATTCTAGTCACCAGAAGAGAGTGCCAACCGGCATCGCGCGCAGAAATTAGCGTCGTAGTAGCAAGCTGGATAGATTCGACCTCTTCACGGCCGAAATGCAAGTCTGCGTGCGCTTCCAAGAGTTCAAGGACCTCGGTGACGTACGACATTCGCAGCATCCCAGCAACGACCTCCCGCCACGTCAGCATCTTCCGTGTTTGCAACGCTGCTGGAATGTAGGCTTCTAGCCGCCAAAGCATTCGCGCATTGAAAAGCGCAGCCTTGCGCGCAGAAATGGGGAAGTAGGTTCCGAGAACGGCACGCGCTCCAAGCACGAACGCCCCCGTTGCAACCGAGGCGTGGCTGCCGTCCATAGGCTGCGTGTCGCAAGCGCTGAACATTACGATGGGGGGCACTTCGCACTGCTTCTTGAGCTCCCAAATGTTCAGCGGCTTCCCGCCGATCACAAGCGCTGCAAGCCCGCTGGACTCCTCGTAGGTTCCATGGCAATCAAATATTAGCAACGCGCCTTGGTAGTTTTTGAGGGCCGCTGCAATCTCATCTGCGCTTTCGACGTCTACGAAATTGAAGGTAACGCGGTTTGTCTCTATGCCTTCGGCCACGATATGCACTGCCCCCTCGAAGAGTCTTCGGATGGGGTCATTAGCACCAAAAGAGCGAAGCACAAGAACTTGGTCAAACGCTTTGACGGGAACGAATGCGGGAGGCTGCGAACAGATCTGGTGCGACAGGTTCCCAGGCAACGGTGAAACACGGGAGCAGTCAAATCGCATGCCCAACTGCATCCCGCGTGAGGGCAGGAACTCAAGAGGCACGTCGCAGATTAGCTTCAGGCCCTCAATTCGCCCGGCAGATTCAACCGCGTCGATGCGCTCTAAGAAAGCGGGATTGATACGTTCCCTCATCAAAGAGCCCAACTCTTTTGCGAGCCTTGAGGATTTCCATGCCACGCGCGGCTGGGCCGACACGCGGACGCAATGCGCTAGGTCATTCACCTTACTGCGCACCGCATTCAGCTTTGGCTCTAGCCGCAACATAGGCGTCATCGTCGTTGCGCTGACCGCAGTGAGCGTGGCCGTGAAAGACTTCATGTCCTTAGCTCTCTCGTGCAAAAGCAGCCTCTGAACTGGCTCCGGTACTTGCGCTCCGCTACCATCGGAGAGATGCAGGTCGTCAAAGTACGTTGACGCGTGGACAATCTGTCTCAGTGCCTTCTTTAGATGCGGTCTGAGATCAGCTGGCGCCCTGCCCAATTTCTCCTTCCAAGAACCATACAGGCCCCAGAAGATGCTCGGGACCACCAGCGCAAGTCGGTGATCATGAATATCCGGCGTGACATGGTCCAGGAGCCTTGCACGTTCAGCCGCAACCGCATCCGCGCTTTGGCAGATGCGATCCACGTACTTCTGAGGGTTCGGATTTATCATGATTGGCAGACTTATTCGGTTGCTGCCGACCAACTTCCACCCAAATGCCTCAAGCGCGGCTTCATTCGGCGCGACCACGTTGTGAAGCCCGCTCCTGAGAGGATGCTTCCTCGCTGTCCTTAGAGGCGCACGGTTTAGCTCTTGGCGAACATAGCGGACGAAAGATGACCATTCGACCTTTCTGGCAAGGGAATCCAACACTTCCCGCACATAGCGCTCAATCACTTGAGCATCGAGCGCGACCAATGAGGTGCGCCCCCTCCCGCTTATAGTTGATGCATGAAGCACCGGCGTGGGAATGCGCGCCCTCAGTTCGTCCACTGCGACGGCGACTTCGGGCCGTGTGGTCATCAACACGCAAAACGGCGTTGCTATGAATTCCATAGCTTCTTGGAGGTACGGCAGCTCGATTGGGGTCACCAATGGCCAAATTGTCCCGGTCAACCGATGCAGTAACACCGATGCTGCATCGGTATGCGGCTCCCTTACATCAGCCGGGAGCTTGGCCGCAACGAGTAGAGGCTGCGCAGCTTCGTGCAACCCTTCCGTGTACCACCCAAAGAAGCTGGCATCCTCCAGCTGCTGCGGCAGGTGTGGAATGATGTAGGCGATCTTGAAGCGTCGCTCACCTGCGATGCCGAAAGAGATAGTCTTGATTGCTTCCGGTGAGAGCTTGTTAGCCGTATTCGACACTTACCGCCCGCTAAGCTTTTGCCATAAAGATTCTGCTCACGTCCACGTGAGCAGCTGAGTTTCCGGGACTGCACTTCTCTCAAGAGAGCATGTGCCCGGAGGAGCCAGATCTGATCCTACAGGAACTGATGGGCTACCACACCATTCCCACGGCAGCCCCTTTCTTCAAAAAATTTGGGGCGTAGGACGGTAGCACCCCCGCACCTTCTCTGCAAGAAACCACCAGAACCGCAGAAAAGGTCGATGAAGTTCACGCTATAGGTGATGTTGAAGATCCTTTTTCCGAACCAATAGCAGGGAACTTCATCGTCGATGTCGGTGAAGCCCTAGCTGTGAAGCGCACGAAGAACCGCAGCCAATGCAAGCAGGATCGCGGGTGTCATCATGAGCGCCAAAGCAGCGAGTTTCACTCTAGCGGGCTCCTTTGACCCGGACGGCCACCCAAATTCCCCCACCCAGGGCCACCTCAAACTCCCCCACCTGAACTGATCGGGAAAGGGTAGTAGGCCGGCGCCGCCGGTCCCCTTTGTGCAGGACGTGAACTGACCTCCCGAGAACGGGGAGGTCCA
>DATILF010000095.1:0-4710 GCA_035476755.1 Ramlibacter sp. | reverse complement strand
TTTCGGCTTCGGCATCCACCAATGCGCGGGCGTGAGCCTGGCCCGGCTCGAGGGCCGCATCGCCATCGGGCGTTTCCTGCAGCGGTTCCCCGCCTATCGCCTGACGGATTCACCCACGCGTGGCGGGCGCGCGCGTTTCCGGGGCTTCCTGCACGCACCGTTCAGCGTGGCGTGAGCGCCGCATGCAGTTCTTTGCCCAGGGTGCGCGGCGGTCCGGGGTGGGGCCATGGGCGCCTGGTGGCCGGCTCCACTCGTGTCCCCCGGCGGCGGGAGGCCGCCTCCTCCTTGACCTCCTGGAGCCGGCCACCCGACACCCATGACCCTGGAGCCGTGGTTGACCAGCCACCGCACAGGATCAGGCTGGCGGGGCGCTCTGCGCAGCGAAATCAAGGCGGAGGCGCCCTCCCGGCGCCGGGGGACATTCGCTGCGCAGAGTGCCCCGCCAGCCTGATCCCGCCCTAGGATGAAACCCCCACGCTCCCTGCGTTCGCTGCCCCCCGAGGGGGCCTCAGTGCCCTACGGGCGGCCGGGCGGGCACTGATACGTCCTTGGAGTCAGTGAGTCAGGCCTGCGATGGCACGCGCTCGGCGAACGCCCGGTGCAAGGCCAGGCGATCCAGCTTGCCCGTGGGCATGCGCGGCAACTCCGGCAGGACGATGATCCGCGCCTGTGCCTTGCCGTACACCGACAAGGCCTGCTCCAGTTGGCCGGACAAGGCGGACACCGCAACGCCCGCTTCCAGCACCAGCGCAATGCCCAGCGGCACGCTGCCGGACGCGATGTTCACCGCCAGCACCGCGCAATCGCGCACACCGTCGTGCTGGCGGATGCTGCTCTCCAGCTGCACGGCGGGGACCTTGACACCACCCAGGTTGATCAGGTCGTCGTGGCGGCCCACGAGCCGCAGCAGGCGCGGTCCCTGTAGCGCGCCGAGGTCGCCGGAGACGAACCATCCATCACGGAAGGCGCTTTCCGTGGCCTCGGGCTCATTCAGGTAGCCCGCCACCATCGAAGGCGTGCGCACGGCGATGACGCCGACCTCGCCCTCGGGCAGCTCGTGGCCCTGCGCGTCCAGGATGCGGACGTCCACGCCCGCGCTCACCCAGCCGGTGCCCGTGGCATCCAGGTCGTCGCACACGCCGCCAAGTTCGTTCGCACCGTAGCGGCTGACGATGCGGCCATGGAAGACGCGCTGCGCGCGCTGCCGCAACTCCGGCGAGAGGAAACCTCCCACGGTGCCCACGTCCACGGGGTTCGGCCACACCTGGCCCGGCGGCAGCTGCGCCAGCAACTCGTCCAGCCGCAGCGGCAGCGCCAGCAGGTGCGTGATGGATGCGCCGGGCCTCGCCGCCGCCCCTGCGTCCAGCACCGCCGCGCCGGCACGCAAGCAGGCACTGGCGCGGGCAAAGCATGCGTTGATCACGAAGGGGCCGGCCACCAGCAATCGGGAGTCGGCGCGGTAACCCCCGTTCTCCGCGCCGATGCGCACCCAGTATTCCTGCGCCTGTCGCGACAGCAGCATGAACTTCGAATGTCCCGACGAGCCGGAGGTCCGCGAGATCCGCTGCGGTTCGTGCCAAGCCAATGCCACGCGCGGCGGCAATACCGCTCCCGGGTCGATCGCCATCGCCTCATCGGCAAAGGCCTGGTCCAGCAACTGGAAGCGTGCACTTTCGGGGCAGTCCTGCGGCGCATCGGCCAGCACCCAATCGACCAGCCCGAACAGCACGCGGGCGTCCGGATCGACACGGGTGAGGAACGAAGTCGTGACCGCGCCCAGGCTCTCGCAGGCGATGAGCAGCAGCAGTTCCAGATAGAGCCCCGGGCTGCCGATCGCCACGCGCTGCCCGCGCCGCACGCCCAGGCGATGCAGTTGCCCGCTGAAGCGCAGCAGGCCCTGGTGCAGGTCGCGGTAACTCCACTGCCTGGCGCCCTGGGCCACCGCGAGCCGGTCGGGATGACGCAGGGCAAGACCTTCGACGATCTCGAAGGTGGTGGGAACGGGACGGCCGGCCAGGTCCACGCCGGCCGCCTAGATGACGTCCTGGAGGTACACGGACGAGAGCCGCCCACTTTTCCAGAGCTTGTCGGTGGCCTCCGAATGCGGCACCAGCAGCTGGCGCATGAGCGGCTCCAGGGCGGTGGACTGCACGTCCGCCAGCAGGATGTAGCGGGTGTTCTCCTCGTCCTCAACCTCGTTGACCCGGCCTATCCAGTCCAGCGACACCAGCGTTTCGAGCACGGGCTCGAGTTGCAGCGCTTCCACTTCCAGTTCGCGCGCGAGTTGGGGCGCGCTCGAGCCGCGGCGGGTGGTCGCCCGGGCGGCGTTCAGCTGGCCCAGCACCTCCAGGGCCAGCTGGAACTGCCATCCGTGCGCGCTCGCGCGGCGGCGGGTGCCCTCCAGCAGGCTGGGCAGGTAGGCCGCGACAACGGCGCCCAGGAGCACCACGACCCAGGCGACGTAGATCCACACCAGCAGGATCGGCAGCGTGGCGAAGGCCCCATAGACCATCGAGTAGGTGGGCACCTTGCCGAGGTACAAGGCCAGCAGGCGGCGCGCCAGTTCGATCCCGACGGCCGCGAACAAGGCGCCAATCCACGCATGACTGCGCCGCACCGGCGTGTTGGGAACGTAGCGATAAAGCGCCGCGAGCCCGCCCGTGAGCAGGACGAACTCGACGACGTCCAGCAGCAGCTGCACCGCGCCCGGCATCGCCGACACCAACCCGCGCGATGCCGACACCACATACGAACTGATGCTCAGGGAGACCCCCAGCAGCAGCGGCCCCAGCGTCATCACCGCCCAATAGATCAGCACCCGCTGGGCCAGTGGGCGGGGCCGCTTGACACGCCAGATGCTGTTGAGCGTGCGGTCGATGGTGAGCACCAGCGCGAAGGCCGTGAGGAACAGCACGGCAAAACCGACGGCGCCCAGCCGGCTGGCCTTCCCCGAGAACTGCGTGAGATAACCCAGCACCTGGCGCGCGATCGAGTCCGGTATCAGGCTCTGGACCAGCCAGGTCTGCACGGCCCCCTGCAGCTTGCCGAACATCGGAAACGCCGTGAAGATCGCCAGCACCACCGTGAAGAACGGCACCAGGGCCATGGTGGTGGTGAAGGTCAGGCTGCTGGCCGTGAGCCCCAGGCGGTCCTCGCGGAAACGCTCGCGCAAGGTGACTGCCGTGGTTTTCCACGGAAAGCGGGAGAGTTCGTCGAGCAGCCGGTGCGGATCCATCGCCGCTATGATGCCATCGCCCATGAACACTTTCGATTCGCCCTCCCCGGCCGCCCCTGATTTCCGCGTCAACCTCACCCGTTGGCTCGCCGTGGGCAGCGTGCTGGGGCTGATCGTGCTGGGCCTGGCATGGGAGCTGTGGCTCGCGCCCTTGCGTCCGGGCGGCTCATGGATCGCCATCAAGGTGCTGCCGCTGTGCGTGCCGCTGGCCGGCCTGCTGCGCAACCGCATGTACACCTACCGCTGGGTCAGCCTGGTGGTGTGGCTCTATTTCACCGAGGGCGTGGTGCGTGCCTACAGCGACCGCGGCCTGAGCGCCAGGCTGGCGATGGTCGAAGTCGCGCTGTGCCTGGTGCTGTTCGCCGCCTGCGCCCTGCATGTGAGGATCCGTTTGAGGAATTCGAAGTCATGAACACCTTGCTCCAGCAACTGCGTCAGGCCGTTGGCGACTCGCATGTGCTCACCGGCGGCGACCTGAGCGCCTGGGAGCAGGATTGGCGCAAGCGCTCGCGCGGCAAGGCCCTGGCCGTGGTGCGCCCCGGAACCACCGGGGAAGTGGCGCAGGTGGTGAAGGCATGTGCCGCGGCCGGCGTGTCCATCGTGCCGCAAGGCGGCAACACGGGGCTGGTGGTCGGCTCGACGCCCGATACGTCGGGTACGCAGGTGGTGCTGCACCTGGGCCGCCTGAATGCCGTGCGCGTCATCGACGGCGACAACCTGACCATGACCGTGGAGGCCGGCTGCATCCTGCAAAGCCTGCAGGATGCAGCCGAGGCGGCCGGCCACCTGTTTCCCCTGAGCCTGGCGGCCGAGGGCAGCTGCACGATCGGGGGCAACCTGGCCACCAATGCCGGCGGAACCCAGGTGGTGCGCTACGGCAATGCCCGCGAATTGTGCCTGGGCCTGGAAGTGGTCACGGCGCAGGGCGAGATCTGGAACGGCCTCTCGGGCCTGCGCAAGGACAACACCGGCTATGACCTGCGCGACCTCTTCATCGGCAGCGAGGGCACACTGGGCGTCATCACCGCCGCCACCCTGAAGCTGTACCCCCTGCCCGCCTCCACGCTGACCGCCTGGGCCGCCGTGCCCAGCCTGGAAGACGCGGTGCGCCTGCTGGGGCTGGCCCACCGGCACCTGGGCGCCGGGCTCACCGGCTTCGAGGTGATGGGGCAGTTCGCCTTGAGCCTGGTGGCGCGCCATTTCACGCAGATGCGCGTGCCGCTGTATGAGCAGTCCGACTACTGCGTGCTGCTGGAAAACTCCGACCACGAATCCGAACTGCACGCGCGCGCGCAGTTCGAGCGCCTGCTGGAAACCGCGCTGGAGGAAGGCTGCGTCACCGACGCGGTGGTGGCGGAAAACCTGACACAGGCGCACCAGCTCTGGCATATCCGCGAAAGCATTCCGCTGGCCCAGGCCGAGGAAGGCCTGAACATCAAGCACGACATCTCCATCCCCATTTCGCGCATCCCCCA
>DATILF010000094.1:0-10464 GCA_035476755.1 Ramlibacter sp. | reverse complement strand
GCGTACCGTTTCGGCCATGGTGGCCATGGCGTTCGTCGCCAACGCATGGGCCGTGGACCCGTTCACCGTCCGCGACATTCGCGTCGAAGGCTTGCAGCGCGTCGAGCCCGGCACGATCTTCGCGTCGCTGCCTTTCCGCATTGGCGAGCAATACAACGATGAAAAGGGCTCGGCCGCCATCCGCGCGCTGTTCGGCCTGGGCCTGTTCAAGGACGTGCGCCTGGAGGTGAACGGCGACGTCCTGGTGGTGATCGTCGAGGAGCGGCCGACGGTGGCCGACGTCGAATTCGCCGGATCACGGGAATTCGACAAGGACGTGCTCAAGAAGGCGCTGCGGGAAATCGGCTTGACCGAAGGCCGCCCGTACGACCAGAGCCTGGCCGACCGCGCCGAGCAGGAGTTGAAGCGCCAGTACATCAACAAGAGCCTGTACGGCGCCGAAATCGTGACTACCGTTACGCCGATCGAGCGCAACCGCGTCAACCTCACGTTCACGGTGACCGAGGGCGAGCCCGCTCGCATCAAGGAAATTCGCGTCGTCGGCAACAAGGCGTTCAGCGAATCGACGCTGCGTGGCCTGTTCGACCTGGACACCGGTGGCATGTTGTCCTGGTACACCAAGTCCGACCGCTACTCGCGCGCCAAGCTCACGGCCGACATGGAAGCGCTGCGTTCCTACTACCTGAGCCGCGGCTACCTGGAATTTCGCATCGATTCCACCCAGGTCGCGATCTCGCCCAACAAGCAGGACATCGCCATCACGGTGAACGTTACCGAAGGCGAGCGCTATGTGGTCTCCGGCGTCAAGCTCGAAGGCAATTACCTGGGCAAGGAGGACGAATTCAAGTCCCTGGTCACCATCAAGCCCGGCCAGCCTTACAACGCCGACCAGGTGGCCGAAACCACCAAGGCCTTCACCGACTATTTCGGCAACTTCGGCTATGCCTTCGCCTCGGTGGAAGCCCGTCCCGAGATCGACCGCACGAACAATCGCGTGGCTTTCGTGATCGCGGCCGAGCCGTCGCGTCGCGCCTACGTGCGCCGCATCAACATCTCGGGCAACAACCGCACCCGCGACGAAGTGCTGCGGCGTGAATTCCGCCAGTTCGAGTCGTCCTGGTACGACGCCGCGAAGATCAAGCTCTCCCGCGACCGCGTGGACCGCCTCGGCTATTTCAAGGACGTGAACGTCGAGACGACCGAGGTGGCCGGCGCGCCCGACCAGATCGACCTGAACATCGTGGTCGCCGAAAAGCCCACGGGCAGCCTGCAGCTGGGCGCCGGCTTCTCCAGCGCGGAGCGCCTGGCGCTCTCGTTCTCCATCAAGCAGGAAAACGCTTTCGGTTCGGGCAACTACCTGGGCGTGGAAGTCAACACCAGCAAGTACAACCGCACGATCGTCTTCAACTCGGTCAACCCGTACTTCACGCCCGATGGCATCTCCCGCACGATCGACCTGTACCACCGGTCGTCGCGTCCCTACGAGGACCAGGGTGGCAATTACCAGCTGATCACCACCGGCGCGGGCCTGCGCTTCGGCATTCCCTTCAGTGAACTGGACACGGTGTTTTTCGGCGGCAGCGTCGAGCGCACGGAGATCCGTCCGGGCACCAACATTCCAGCGGCGTACCTCGCGTATGCCAACCGCTTCGGTTACACGAGCTCCACCATTCCGCTGTCCATCGGCTGGTCGCGCGACGACCGCGACAGCGCGCTGGCCCCCAGCAGCGGCCGCTACCAGCGTGTGGCGGGCGAGCTGGGCGTGGGCGGCGATGCGCGCTACCTGCGGGCCAACTACCAGTTCCAGCAGTACGTCCCGTTGAACAAGCAGTTCACCCTGGCTTTCAACAGCGAGGTGGGCTGGGGCAAGGGGCTGGGCGGTCGGCCCTACCCGGTGTTCAAGCACTTCTATTCAGGCGGCCTGGGCTCGGTGCGGGGGTTCGATCAGGGCACCCTGGGCCCGAAGGACGTGACCGGCGCCACCATCGGCGGGCCGCGCAAGATCACGCTCAATGCCGAGGTGATCACGCCGTTCCCGGGCGCGGGCAACGACCGCACGCTGCGCATGTTCGGCTTTGTGGACATGGGCAATGTGTTCGGTGAAAACGAGAAATTCCGCTTTAGCGAACTTCGGGCCTCCACCGGCGTCGGCCTGTCCTGGCTGTCCCCGATCGGCCCGCTGCGCCTGGCCGCCGCCGTACCCGTGCGCAAGTTCGCTGGCGATAGAATCCAGAAACTGCAATTCCAGATCGGAACGTCATTCTGATGAAGTACCTGTCACGTCAATGCCTGGTGTTCGTGCTCGGTGCGCTGGCGCTCGTCGCCCAGGCGCAGGAGTTTCGTGTCGGCTTCGTCAACACCGACCGCATCTTCCGCGAGGCCAACACCGCCAAGGCGGCGCAGGCCAAGCTGGAGCAGGAGTTCTCCCGCCGCGAGAAGGAACTCAACGATCTGGGCACTTCGCTCAAGGGCCTCTCCGACAAGTTCGAGCGTGAGGCGCCCACCTTGTCCGAGACCCAGCGCGCTCAGCGGCAAAAGCAGCTGGTGGACCAGGACCGCGATTTTCAGCGCAAGCGCCGCGAATTCCAGGAAGACCTGAATTCGCGCAAGAACGAAGAGCTGCAGCAGGTGCTGGAGCGCGCCAACCGCGTTGTCAAGCAGGTTGCCGAAGCCGAAAAGTACGACGTCGTGCTCCAGGAGGCGGTGTACATCAACCCCAAGCACGACATCACCGACAAGGTGATCAAGGCGCTCAACGCCGCCCGCTAGCCGGGTCATCGTGTGCAACTGCGCCTAGCCTCTATCGTTGGGGAGCTCGGCGGTGAGCTCTGTGGCGACCCGCAGCGGGTGATCGAAGGCCTTGCGTCGCTCGAAGCCGCCACCCCTGCCCAGCTGAGCTTCCTCAGCAACCCCCGATACCAGCAACAGCTGGCCACGTCCCGCGCGGCCTGCGTCATCGTCGCGCCGGCCATGCGCGAGGCCGCACTTGCGCGCGGCGACTGCATCGTGGCGGACGATCCTTACCTGTACTTCGCGCGCCTGACGCAGCTGTGGAAGCGGCAGCGGGGTGGTTCCACGGGGCCGCTCGTGCACCCCACCGCGGTGATCGACCCACAAGCCGTGATCGATCCCACGGCCCGCATCGGGCCGATGTGCGTGATTGAGCGAGGCGCGCGCATCGGCGCCGGTACCGTGTTGAAGTCACGCGTCACCGTGGCCGAGGATTGCGTCATCGGAGACCGCTGCCTGCTCCATCCGGGCGTCGTGATCGGCGCCGACGGATTCGGTTTCGCGCCCAACGCGGGCGCCTGGGAAAAGATCGAGCAGCTGGGCGCGGTACGCATCGGCGACGACGTGGAGATCGGCGCCAATACCTGCATCGACCGTGGCGCGCTTCAGGACACCGTGATCGAGGACGGTGTCAAGCTCGACAACCTCATCCAGATCGGCCACAACGTGCGCATCGGCAGGCACACGGCCATGGCCGGCTGCGCGGCCGTGGCCGGCAGCGCCACCATCGGCGCCCATTGCACCGTCGGCGGGCGGGCCGGCATCCTGGGGCACCTGACCATCGCCGACCATGTCCACATCTCGGCCACTTCGCTGGTCACGCGCTCCATTCTCAAGCCGGGGCACTACACGGGTGTCTTTCCCATCGACGACAATGCGACCTGGGAAAAGAACGCGGCCTCGCTCAAGCAGTTGCACAAGCTGCGCGAGCGGCTGAAGGCTTTGGAAAAAAAGGGGACGTAGCGTCCCGACGAAAAAGGGGCGCAGGTCCCCGCAAGAACAACGAATCATGATGGACATCCACGAAATCCTCAGGCAGCTGCCGCATCGCTACCCTTTCCTGCTGGTGGACCGGGTGCTTGAAATCGAGACGGGCAAGAGCATCAAGGCGCTGAAGAACGTCACGATCAACGAGCCATTTTTCATGGGTCACTTTCCGCGCCGTCCCGTGATGCCGGGGGTGCTGATGCTCGAAGCCTTGGCCCAGACCGCGGCGCTGCTGTCCTTTTCGACGATGGGCGTCACCCCGGACAGCAATTCGGTGTACTACTTCGCGGGCATCGACGCGGCCCGTTTCAAGCGGCCCGTGGAACCCGGCGACCAGTTGCTGATGACCGTCGAGCTCATTCGCTCGAAGGCCGGCATCTTCAAGTTCAAGGCCGTGGCGCACGTCGGCGAGGAGCTCGCCTGCGAGGCCGAGCTGATGTGTACCATGCGCACCATCACCTGATCATGGTCGCCGCCATCCATCCCACCGCCATCGTCGACCCCCGGGCCGAGGTGGACCCGTCGGTCACCGTGGGCGCCTATACGCTGATCGGCCCGCACGTGAAGATCGGCGCCGGCACGACCGTGGGGCCCCACTGCGTCATCGAAGGCCACACGACGATCGGCCGCGACAACCGCATCTTCCAGTTCTCGTCGCTGGGCGCGATCCCCCAGGACAAGAAATACGCGGGCGAGCCCTGCGAGCTGGTCATCGGCGAGCGCAACACCATTCGCGAGTTCTGCACGTTCAACATCGGCACGCCGGGCGGCGGCGGCGTCACGCGCGTGGGCGATGACAACTGGTTGATGGCCTATGTGCACCTGGCGCACGACTGCATCGTCGGCAACCAGACCATCTTTGCCAACAACGCGCAGCTGGCGGGCCATGTCGAGGTGGGCGACTGGGTCATCCTGGGCGGTTTCACGGTGGTTCGCCAGTTCGTGCGCATCGGCGCGCACGGCATGACGGCCCTGGCCTCGATGCTGCTCGCTGACCAGCCCCCGTTCGTGATGAGCCAGGGCCAGCCGGCGGGGGCGCTGTCCATGAATTTCGAAGGCTTGCGGCGCCGCGGCTTTTCGCCGGAGCGCATCCGCGCCGTGAAAGCCATGCACAAGTGCCTTTACCGGGACGGGCTGACGCTGGAGCAGGCGAAGGTGCGCATCGCTGAACTTCCCGCGCAGATTCCCGAGGCCGGGCCGGATGTGCAGATGATGCTGGAGTTCCTGGCCGCCACGCCCCCCGAGCGCGGGATCGTCCGCTGATTCCCGCGCGGCATCCATGACTTCACCCCGGGTTGCGATGGTCGCGGGCGAGGCGTCCGGTGATCTGCTGGCCGGCTTGCTGCTGGACGGTATGCGCCAGCGCTGGCCCGGCCTGAGCGCGCAGGGCATCGGCGGGCCGCAGATGGCGCGCCGTGGCTTCCAGGCCTGGTGGCCGCACGACAAACTGGCGGTGCGCGGCTACGTGGAGGTGCTGCGCCACTACCCCGAGATCGTCGGCATCCGCAGGCAGCTGCGCAATCGTTTGTTGCGGGATCCCCCGCAGATTTTCATCGGCGTGGACGCGCCTGATTTCAATCTGGACCTGGAGGCGTCGCTCAAGGGCGCCGGCGTGAAAACGGTGCACTTCATCTGCCCGTCGATCTGGGCCTGGCGCCCCGAGCGGGTCGAGAAGATCCGCCGCAGCACCGATCACGTGCTGTGCATTTTCCCGTTCGAACCCGAATTGCTGGCGCGCGAGGGGATCGCCGCGACTTATGTTGGCCACCCGCTGGCCAACGTGATTCCCATGGAGCCCGACCGGGCCGCGGCCCGCCGCGCGCTGGGACTGCAGGCCCAGGACGACGTGCTGGCGGTGTTGCCGGGCAGCCGCGCTTCCGAGGTGCACTACCACGCGCCCCTTTTCTTCGCCGCCGCCCGCTTGCTGCGCAAGGCCCGCCCGGCCTTGAAAATCGTGGTGCCCGCCATTCCCGCGCACCAGAGCGCCATCGAGGACGCCGCGCGCGAGGCCGGGTTGGCCGGGCGTGTGAAGATCGTTACGGGCCAGTCGCACAAGGTACTGGCCGCCTGCGACCTCACCCTGATTGCGAGCGGCACCGCCACGCTGGAGGCCGCGCTGTTCAAGCGGCCGATGGTCATCGCCTACAGCATGAACTGGCTGTCGTACCGGATCATGAAGCCCAAGCAACTGCAGCCGTGGGTCGGCCTGCCCAACATCCTGTGCGGCGAGTTCGCCGTGCCGGAACTCATGCAGCATGAGGCCAAACCCGAGGCACTGGCCGCTGCCCTCTTGGAATGGCTGGAAGCTCCTGCCAGAATGACGGCCGTGCAGGAGAAATTCAAGGCGTTGCACCTTCAGTTGCAGCGCGATACGGCGTCATTGGCCACCGATGCGATCGAAACAGTCATCCGCGCCTGATCCGCTGGGCAACCCCAAGCCGATCAGGACACGCCCGCCGCGCACGCAAGCCATCGTGCAGGCCCACCTCAACTGGGACCCGATCGGCCTCATTGCGGGTGTGGATGAAGCCGGTCGCGGTCCGCTGGCCGGGCCGGTGGTCGCCGCAGCCGTCATCCTGGACGACACCAAGCGCATTCGCGGCCTGGCCGACTCCAAGGTGCTGACGCCCATCAAGCGCGAGAAGCTCTATGACCAGATCCGCGAGAAGGCGCTTTGCTGCTCGGTGGCGCTGGCGAGTGTGGAAGAGATCGACACGCTCAACATCCTGCACGCGACCATGCTGGCCATGAAACGCGCCGTGGAGGGCCTGCGGCTCAAGCCCGCCAAGGTCCTGGTCGATGGCAACCGCATTCCCACGCTGGACGTGCTGGCCGAAGCCATCATCGGCGGCGACGCCATCGTCAAGTCGATCTCGGCAGCATCGATCCTGGCCAAGGTTCATCGCGATCGCCTGTGCAAGACGCTGGACGAGGAATTCCCGCAGTACGGTTTCGCCTCGCACAAGGGCTATGGCACGCCCGAGCACCTGGAAGCGCTGCGCGTGCACGGCGCCTGCCGTCACCACCGCAAGTTCTTCAGCCCGGTGGCGGCCACCTTCAGCACGGCGGAGGGCGTGGCGGTCAGCGTCACGGTGTCGTGACATCTCCCGATCCGCAATACATCACCTCGGCGGCCAACGCCTTGCTCAAGGACCTGCGTCGCCTGGCGCATGACAGCACGGCCTACCGCAAGCAGGGCCGGGTGTGGCTGGAAGGCGACCATCTTTGCCGGGCGGCGCTGGCACGCGGCGTGCAGCCGGCGCTCGCCGTGTTCTGCGAGAGTGCCTGGAGCGAAGGCGGTGGCGGCGCGATGGCGCATGCCGGCAAGAATGTCGTCGTGCCCGACGCGCTCTTCGCAAGCCTGAGCGGGCTCGAGTCGCCGGCGCGCATGGGATTCGTGGTCTCGTTGCCGGCCGCGCCCGTGATCGAGGGCGCTGCGCCTTCCGTCGTTCTGGACCGGGTGCAGGACGCCGGCAATGTCGGCGCCATCCTTCGAAGCGCATCGGCGTTCGGCTTCCACCAGGTGCTGGCCCTCAAGGGATGCGCCGCCTTGTGGAGCGCCAAGGTGTTGCGCGCGGGCATGGGTGCCCATTTCGGCCTGCACCTGATCGAGGGCCTGGAGCCTGCCGCGCTGGATGCGTTGGCGGTTCCCATCATCACCACCAGTTCGCACGCGGGCGAACTGCTGCACCGGCAGGCGCTCCCCTGGCCCTGCGCATGGGCACTGGGCCACGAGGGGCAGGGCGTGGGCGACGATGTCGCGGCCCGCGCCAGGCTGGCCGTGCGCATCGCCCAGCCGGGCGGCGAGGAATCCCTCAATGTGGCGTCCGCCGCGGCCATCTGCCTGCATGCCAGCGCGGCGGCGCGCCTCGGATAAGGCAAAGCAAAGGGCAAAGCAAAGCCCGTTTTCGGGCGGGGAATACCAACCCGTCGGCTATAATCAGGGGCTTTCCCGCAAACCCCCCGTACGCCTAGCGCTCAAAGCCACCTCCCTGACAAAATAGCAATCAAAAGCAAGCTCTCGGGCAGCCGGGGCGACGTTCTTGAGCGCGTTTGGGCGTACCCGTAACCATCCGGAGAACCCAGTGCTTTTGTCTCAACAGGGAACCACCCCGCCCGCCATCCTGGCGCTCGCAGACGGCACGGTCTTTATTGGCAATTCGATCGGAGCCGCAGGCTCCACCACCGGCGAAGTCGTGTTCAACACGGCGATCACCGGTTATCAGGAAATCCTCACCGACCCCAGCTACTGCCAGCAGATCGTGACGCTCACGTATCCGCACATCGGTAACTACGGGGTCAACGAAGAAGACGTCGAAGCCAGCAAGGTCCACGCCGCGGGCCTCATCATCCGCGACCTGCCGCTCATCGCCTCCAACTTCCGCACCAGCCAGACGCTGCCGGACTACCTGCGCAGCCAGAACACCGTCGCCATCGCCAACGTCGACACCCGCAAGCTCACGCGCCTGTTGCGCACCCAGGGTGCGCAGAACGGCTGCATCGTCGCGCTTGCCGCCGGCGAGGAAGTGACGCCGGCCCTGGTCAACCAGGCGGTCGCTGCCGCCCAGGGCGCGCCGAGCATGAGCGGCCTCGACCTGGCCCAGGTCGTCTCCGTGGATAAAGCCTACGACTGGACGCAGAGCGAATGGCGCCTGGGCCAGGGCTATGGCGAGCAGACGGCGCCGAAGTACCACGTGGTGGCCTTCGACTATGGCGTGAAGAAGAACATCCTGCGCATGCTGGCCGAGCGCGGCTGCAAGGTGACGGTGGTGCCGGCGAAGACGCCCGCCGCCGAGGTGAAGAAGCTCAAGCCCGACGGCGTGTTCCTCTCCAACGGTCCCGGCGACCCGCAGCCTTGCGACTACGCGATCGCGGCCACGCGTGAACTCATCGACGACGGCTACCCCACCTTCGGCATCTGCCTGGGCCACCAGATCATGGCGCTGGCTTCCGGCGCGAAGACCTTCAAGATGAAGTTCGGCCACCATGGCGCCAACCACCCCGTGAAAGACCTGGACAACGGCCGCGTCAGCATCACCAGCCAGAACCACGGTTTCGCGGTGGACGAAAAGACGCTGCCCGCCAATTTGCGCGCCACCCACGTCAGCCTGTTCGACGGCACGCTGCAGGGCCTGGCCCGCACCGACAAGCCGGCGTTCTGCTTCCAGGGCCACCCCGAGGCCAGCCCCGGCCCGCATGACATCGGCTACCTGTTCGACCGGTTCACCGGCCTGATGGACCAGGCCCAAGTCGGAGAGAAAAAGTAAATGCCCAAGCGCACAGACATCAAGAGCATCCTCATCATCGGCGCCGGCCCGATCATCATCGGCCAGGCCTGCGAGTTCGACTACTCCGGCGTGCAGGCCTGCAAGGCGCTGCGCGAGGAGGGCTACAAGGTCATCCTGATCAACAGCAACCCCGCCACGATCATGACCGACCCGGCCACGGCCGACGTCACCTACATCGAGCCGATCACCTGGCAGACGGTCGAGAAGATCATCGCCAAGGAAAAGCCCGACGCCATCCTGCCGACCATGGGCGGGCAGACCGCGCTCAATTGCGCGCTGGACCTGTGGCATCACGGCGTGCTGGAAAAGTACAAGGTCGAGCTGATCGGCGCCACGCCGGAAGCCATCGACAAGGCCGAGGACCGCTTGAAGTTCAAGGACGCGATGACCAAAATCGGGCTGGGCTCGGCCCGCTCCGGCATCGCGCACTCGATGGAAGAGGCGTGGGCGGTGCAGAAGTCCGTGGGTTTCCCCACCGTGATCCGCCCCAGTTTCACGCTGGGCGGCACCGGCGGCGGCATCGCCTACAACTCGGAAGAGTTCGAAGTCATCTGCAAGCGCGGCCTGGAGGCCTCGCCCACCAATGAACTGCTGATCGAAGAGTCCCTGCTCGGCTGGAAAGAGTACGAGATGGAGGTGGTGCGCGACAAGGCGGACAACTGCATCATCATCTGCTCCATCGAGAACCTGGACCCGATGGGCGTGCACACCGGCGACTCGATCACCGTGGCGCCGGCGCAGACGCTGACCGACAAGGAATACCAGATCATGCGCAACGCGTCGCTCGCGGTGCTGCGCGAGATCGGCGTGGACACGGGCGGCTCCAACGTGCAGTTCTCGATCAACCCCAAGGACGGGCGGATGATCGTGATCGAGATGAACCCGCGCGTGTCGCGGTCCTCGGCGCTGGCTTCCAAGGCGACCGGCTTCCCAATCGCCAAGGTCGCGGCCAAACTGGCCGTCGGCTACACGCTGGACGAGCTGCGCAACGAGATCACCGGCGGCGCGACGCCTGCGAGCTTCGAGCCCAGCATCGACTACGTCGTCACCAAGATTCCGCGTTTCGCCTTCGAGAAATTCCCGACCGCCGATTCGCGCCTCACGACGCAGATGAAGTCGGTGGGCGAAGTGATGGCCATGGGCCGCACCTTCCAGGAGTCGTTCCAGAAGGCGCTGCGCGGCCTGGAAGTCGGCGTGGACGGCCTGAACGAGAAGACGCAGGACCGCGAAGTGCTCGAGAAGGAACTGGGCGCGCCCGGTCCCGAGCGCATCTGGTACGTGGGCGACGCGTTTGCGATGGGCCTGTCGGTCGACGAGGTGTATGACCTGACCAAGATCGACAAGTGGTTCCTGGCGCAGATCGAAGAGATCGTGAAGATCGAGCTCGAACTGGAGACCA
>DATILF010000093.1:0-7745 GCA_035476755.1 Ramlibacter sp. | reverse complement strand
TGTTTTGCACCGTGGCGAAGAATTGCTGCGATGCCTCGGCGCGCGCGTCGTAGTCCACACTGGTCGAGTAGATGTCGAGCACCTTGCGCCAGAACACCTTCTCGGATGAACGAATGTCGCGGATGCGCGCCAGCAGTTCCTCAAAGTAGCCAGCGTCCGCGCCGCGCTTGAACCGGTCGTCATCCAGCACAAACCCCTTGACCAGGAACGTCTTGAGCGTTTCCGTAGCCCATTGGCGAAACTGTGCACCACGCGGCGACCGCACTCGATACCCCACCTGCAGCACCGCTTCCAGGTTGTAGTGGTCCACCAGCCTTTCCACGTCCCGCGCGCCTTCGCGGGCAACTATCCGGAATTTCCGGATAGTTGTCTCCGGGTCCAACTCGCTATCGGCATACACATTTTTCAGGTGCTCGTTGACCGTCCGAACATCCTTTTGATAAAGCTCGGCCATCTGGCGCTGTGTCAGCCACAACGCACCGTCGATCAGACGCACTTGCACACGGGTTTGCGCGTCCTCGGTCTGAAACAGCAAGAACTCGCCGCTGGCTGGCAGTTGGGACATCGGGCAATTATGGATGAATACTGGATTTTTTCACAGTGTCTTTGCCTTGCTCTGTCCCACCGCGCCTAGAGGCCTCGTGGGTCATCGCTAAAATTGCCGGTTCCCCAGGAAACACCCTCATGCCCTCCCAGCGCAAGCTTTTCGTCACCACCGCCCTGCCGTACGCCAACGGCAACTTCCACATCGGCCACATCATGGAGTACATCCAGGCCGACATCTGGGTGCGGCACCAGCGAATGCAGGGCAGCCAGGTGCACTTCGTGTGCGCCGACGACGCGCACGGCGCCCCGATCATGATCGCGGCCGAAAAGGCCGGCAAGACGCCGCAGGAGTTCGTGGCCGGCATCGCCGCGGGCCGCAAGCCCTACCTGGACGGCTTCCACATCGGCTTCGACAACTGGCACAGCACCGACGCGCCGGAAAATCACGAGTTGGCCCAGCAGATCTATCGCGACTTGAAGGCCAACGGCCTCGTCTCCAGCAAGGTCATCGAGCAGTTCTTCGACCCGCAGAAGAACATGTTCCTGCCGGATCGCTTCATCAAGGGCGAGTGCCCCAACTGCCACGCCAAGGACCAGTACGGCGACAACTGCGAGGTCTGCAGCAAGGTCTACAGCCCCACGGACCTGATCAATCCGTACTCGGCGCTCTCCGGTGCCACGCCGGTGCTGAAAAGCTCGGAGCACTTCTTCTTCAAGCTGTCCGACCCGCGGAGCATGGCGTTCCTGAAGCAATGGACGCAAGAGTCGGATGCCGACGGCAAGCCGCGCCTGCAGACCGAAGTGCTGAACAAGATCAGCGAATGGCTGGAGCCGGGCGAGGACGGCAAGGCCGTGCTGGGCGACTGGGACATCAGCCGCGACGCGCCGTACTTCGGCATCGAGATCCCCGACGCGCCGGGCAAGTACTTCTATGTGTGGCTGGACGCGCCCGTCGGTTACCTGGCGTCGCTCAAGAACTACCTGGGCAAGATCGGTGTCGACTACGACAAGTTCATCGCCGACCCGGAGGTGGAGCAGTTCCACTTCATCGGCAAGGACATCATCACCTTCCACACGCTGTTCTGGCCCGCGATGCTGCATTTCAGCGGCCGCAAGGTGCCGAACAAGGTGTTCGTGCACGGCTTCCTCACCGTGAACAACGGCGAGAAGATGAGCAAGAGCCGCGGCACCGGCCTGGACCCGCTGAAGTATCTGTCGCTGGGCATGAACCCCGAGTGGCTGCGCTACTACCTGGCGGCCAAGCTGTCGGGGCGCAACGAGGACATCGACTTCAACCCCGACGACTTCATGGCGCGGGTGAACAGCGATTTGATCGGCAAGTACGTGAACATTGCCAGCCGCGCGGTGAAATTCATTCCCGGCGGCAAGCTCGGGGCCAGTGTGGCGGAACCGGGTGCCGAGGCGCTGGTGGCGAACGTCAAGGCCCTGTACGAAAGCCGCGACTATGGGCGCGCGTTGCGCGACATCATGGCCTATGCCGACAAGGTGAACCTGCGCTTCGACAGCGCGGCGCCCTGGAAGCTGGTGAAGGAAGGCCAGGCGGCCGAGGCCGCGGCCATCTGCTCGCTGTGCATCGAGAGTTTCAAGGTGATGACGGCCTGCCTGAAGCCGGTGCTGCCAACGCTGGCCGCGCAGGCGGAAGCGTTCCTGAAGTGCGCGGCGCTGGACTGGGCGAATGCAGCCGTGGCGCTGGGTGAGGGGCATGTGGTCGGTGACTACAAGCACCTGATGCAGCGGGTGGATGTGAAGCAGCTGGACGCGCTGTTCGAAGCGCCTGCTGAGGTGGCGGGTGTGCCCCCACCCCCGCCCTCCCCCAAAGGGGGAGGGAGCGAACAGCCGGGGGGCGAGGAGATCGCGCCCGCGATTTCCATCGACGATTTCGCCAAGATCGACCTGCGCATCGCGAAGATCGTCGCTTGCGAAGCCGTCGAGGGCTCGACCAAGCTCCTGCGCCTGACGCTGGATGCCGGCGAAGGCCGCATGCGCAATGTCTTCTCCGGCATTGCCTCGGCCTACAAGCCGGAAGACCTGGTGGGCAAGCTGACGGTGATGGTCGCCAATCTGGCGCCGCGCAAGATGAAGTTCGGCATCAGCGAAGGCATGGTGCTGGCCGCGAGTCACGCCGACGAGAAGGCCAACCCGGGCATCTACGTGCTCAACCCCTGGCCTGGCGCCCAGCCGGGGATGCGGATTCATTGACGGTGTTGCCGGCGTGACCTGCAATCCATGTGGGCACGCTCTCCTCGTGCGAGGCGTGGATCCCGGATCGAGTCCGGGATGACAGTCCTTTTTTGGTTTACATCTCTCGCCTAGAATTTGTGCGTCTCAGCCGTACCGGACCCCTCGCATGAAATTCCTCGCACTTGCCACGGCCTTGATTTGTCTGTCCCTGGGCGGCTGCGCCGTCGTCTCGGTGGTCGGCACCGCCGCCAGTGTGGCGGTCACGGGGGCGGGCCTGGCGGTGGATGCCGCAGTGGGAACCGTGCGCATCACCGGCAAGGCCGTGGGCGCGGCGGCCGACGCTGTGATGCCGGACAAAGCCCAGTAGCGCCCACAACGGCGCTTACACTGGCGGCATGACGGTTGCCGCCAACGCTCGCCCACTTTCACACCGGGGCGCCTGACGCCATGTTCGCCTTCATCCGCGGCTGGACCGACGTGGACCGGACCACGCAGACCAACGTGCGCCTGGGCGCCGTGCTCAGTTTCATCGCGGGCGCCGCCAACGCGGGCGGCTTTCTCGCCGTGGGCCAGTACACCTCCCACATGACCGGCGTGCTCTCTTCCATCGCCGACAACCTGGTCCTGGGACAGCTGACTCTCGTGGCCGGCGCGGTCGGCTCGCTGCTCGCCTTTCTCGGCGGCGCCATGACCACCGCCGTGCTCGTCAACTGGGGCCTGAGACGGCGACTTCGCTGTGCTTACGGGCTGCCGCTGATGCTGGAATCGCTGGCCCTGCTGGTGTTCGGGCTGTTCGGCGCCGCCATCAACCTGTTCGCGCCGCTGTTCCTGCCCATGACCGTGGTGCTGCTCTGCTTCATCATGGGCCTGCAGAACGCCGTCATCACCAAGATCTCGCGGGCCGAGATCCGCACCACCCACGTGACGGGGCTGGTCACGGATGCCGGCATCGAACTGGGCAAACTGCTCTACGTGAACCGCACCCACAGCGCCACGCCGGTGCTGGCGAATCGCCAGCGGCTGCGCATCCACACCCTGCTGATCGCCTCGTTTTTTACGGGGGGCGTCTGCGGCGCCCTGGGCTTCAAGTTCCTGGGCTTCGTGTCCACGGTGCCGCTGGCCATCGGCCTGTGGGTGCTCACCTTCCGGCCGCTGATGCAGGACCTGCACGACCGGCGTGTCGCGGGTGCACAATAGCGGCCCATGCAATTGCCGGTCCCCATCGCTGCCTTCCGGCCCCGGCTGCTGGATGCCCTGAAGACCTACGACCGCGAACGATTCTTGCGCGACCTGGGCGCCGGCCTGACGGTCGGTATCGTCGCACTGCCCCTGGCCATGGCCTTCGCCATTGCCTCCGGCCTGAAGCCCGAAGCCGGCTTGTGGACGGCCATCATCGCGGGCTTCATCATCTCCGCGTTCGGCGGCTCCAGCGTGCAGATCGGCGGGCCGGCCGGCGCTTTCATCGTCATCGTCTACGGCATTGTCGAACGGTATGGGCTGGCGAACCTGCTCATTTCCACCGCCTGCGCGGGCGTCCTGCTCTTCGCCATGGGCCTGCTGCGGCTGGGACGCCTGGTGCGCTACGTGCCGGTGAGCATCGTGATCGGCTTCACCAACGGCATCGCTGTGCTGATCGCCAGTTCGCAGCTCAAGGACTGGCTGGGGCTGGATGTCGCCAAGATGCCGGCCGACTTCTTCACCCAGCTGAAGGTGCTGGCCCAGAACCTGGGCAGCTTCAATGTGCATGCCTTCGGGCTGGGCCTGGCCTGCGTCCTGGGGCTGTTCATCTGGCCACGCCTGTGGAGCGACCGCTCACCCATCCAGTACGCCCTGGAACTGCCCGGCCTGCGCCGGGCGGCACGCCTGAACGCCCGCGTGCCGGGGCCCATCGTGGCGCTGGTCACGCTGACGCTCGCCGCCTGGTACTTCGAATTTCCGGTGGAGACCATCGGATCGCGCTTCGGCAGCATTCCCCAGGGCGTGCCGGCGCTGGCGCTGCCCGACTTTTCCTGGGAAACCGTGAAGCTGCTGGTCACGCCCACCATCACCATCGCCCTGCTCGGCGCCATCGAGTCCCTGCTGTGCGCGCGCGTGGCCGACCAGCTGAGCCCCCTCCCGCGCCACGACCCCAACCAGGAATTGATGGCGCAGGGCATCGCCAACTTCATCACGCCATTCTTCGGCGGCATGCCGGCCACCGGCACCATTGCCCGCACGGTCACCAACGTGCGTTCCGGCGGCAGCACGCCCGTCGCCGGCATCATCCACGCCCTCACGCTGGCGGCCGTGGTGCTGCTGGCCGGCCCGCTCGCCCTGCACGTGCCATTGGCGGCGCTGGCGGGCATCCTGTTGTTCGTGGCCTGGAACATGGGCGAATGGCATGAGTTCGCGCAGTTGCGCAAATACAGCGTGCATTACCGCGTGCTGATGCTGGGCACTTTCTTTCTCACGGTGGTTTTCGACCTGACGGTGGCGGTGCAAGTGGGTCTGGTGGCAGCCTGCGCGCTGTTCATCCGGCGCATGAGTTCGCTGTTCAGCGTGGAACTCGTGGCGCGCGAAGGGGCCGTGCTGCAATTCAAGCTGTACGGTGCCCTGTTCTTCGGGGCCGTGGCCCGGATCGACGAGGTGGTGCAGGCCGTGGAAAACGGGCCCGACGTGCCCGTGCTGATCCTGGATGCCCTGCAACTGGTGCATCTGGACACCTCCGGGCTGGATTCGCTGCGGCAGCTGCACAAGGTGGTGCTGATGCGCGGCGGCACGCTGCACCTGGAGAACTTGCAGCCGCAGCCGCAGGAAGTGATCGATCGGTCAGGGTTCGGCGCCGAGTTGGTGGCGAACCGGGCGTCACCCGAAGTGGCGGTGTGACTCACCCGAAAGGGTGTTCATCGGTCTGGGACGTAAAATCGCGGAAAAGGCACAGTCTATGTCCATGTTGCTCCGCATCTTCCGCCGGCCCGATTACAACTCGGAAGTCACCCAGTTCATCGACCAGCTGAAGGCCCGAAAGCCCGACCTGGAAGCCCAGCAGCGCGCCGGCCGCGCCCTGCTGTGGGACAAACACTTGGACCGCGAGGCCCAGACCGAGTGGCGTGGCGCCCGGGTGCGCCAGAAGGCCTACGTGTACCAAAACGACGGGAAATGACAGACACCGGCGAACAGGTGCTGCCCGAGGCGGCGCCCGAAATGCCCGGCATGCCCGATGTGGTGGACCAAGTGGCGCTGGCACGGCTTTACGGCGAACCGCTGTTCGCCATGCCCACCGACCTGTATATCCCGCCCGACGCCCTGGAAGTGTTCCTGGAGGCGTTCGAAGGCCCCCTGGACCTGCTGCTCTACCTGATCCGCAAGCAGAACTTCAACATCCTGGACATCCCGATGGCGGGCGTCACGCGCCAGTACCTGGCCTATGTGGACGAGATCCGCACGCGCAACCTGGAACTGGCGGCCGAATACCTGCTGATGGCGGCAATGCTGATCGAGATCAAGTCGCGCATGCTGCTGCCGCCCAAGAAGGTGGCCGAGGGCCAGGAGCCCGAGGATCCGCGGGCGGAACTGGTGCGCCGGCTGCTCGAATACGAGCAGATGAAGGCCGCGGCGTTCCGGCTGAACGAAATTCCCCAGATGGGCCGCGACGTGCTGCGCGCGCAGGTCTATATCGAGCAATCGCTGCAGCCCCGCTTTCCGGACGTGAACGTGGTGGATCTGCAGGAAGCCTGGCGCGACATCGTCAAGCGCGCCCGCCTCATCCAGCACCACAAGATCACTCGCGAGGAACTCTCGGTGCGTGAACACATGAGCATCGTGCTGCGCACGCTGCAGGGCCGCAAGTTCGTCGAGTTCGAAAACCTCTTCGACCCCTCCCGCGGCATGCCCGTGCTGATCGTCACCTTCATCGCGATGCTCGAACTCGCCAAGGAATCGCTGATCGAGGTGACGCAGGCCGAAGCCTTCGCGCCGATCTACGTGCGCCTGGCCTACCAACCCGCATGACCCGAGATTTCGACGTCCTCATTGTCGGCAGCGGCCTGGCCGGCCTGTCGGCGGCGCTGCACCTGGCGCCCACGCATCGCGTCGCCGTATTGACCAAGCGCTCCCTGAGCGACGGCTCCAGCGGCTGGGCCCAGGGCGGCATCGCCGCCGTGTTGGGCGAAGGTGACAGCTTCGAATCGCACGTGGACGACACCCTGATCGCCGGCGCCGGATTGTCCGAGCCGGAAGCCACCCGGTTCGTGGTCGAGCATGCGCCCGAGAGCATCGAGTGGCTGCGTCGCCTGGGCGTGCCTTTTTCGCAAGAAGACGGCCACCTGCACCTGACGCGCGAAGGCGGCCACAGCGCGCGGCGCATCGTGCACGTGACCGACGCCACCGGCGCGGCTGTCCAGCGCACGATGATCGAGGAAGTGCGGCGCACGCCCAATATCACGCTGCTGGAACACCACACGCTGGTGGACCTGATCACCGGCACCAAGTTCGGCATCGACCACGACCACTGCCTGGGCCTGTACGCCCTGGACGAGAGCACCGATGAGGTGCTCACCTTCCGCGCGCCGCACACCATCCTGGCGACCGGCGGCGCGGGCAAGGTGTACCTGTACACCACCAACCCCGACACCGCCACCGGCGATGGCATCGCCGCCGCCTGGCGCGCGGGCTGCCGGGTGACGAACATGGAGTTCATCCAGTTCCACCCCACCTGCCTGTATCACCCCAACGTCAAGTCGTTCCTGATCACCGAGGCCGTGCGCGGCGAAGGTGGGCGGCTGCTGTTGCCCGATGGCACGCGCTTCATGCCGCAGCACGACCCGCGCGCCGAGCTGGCGCCGCGCGACGTGGTGGCGCGCGCGATCGACTTCGAAATGAAGAAGCACGGCCTGGACTGCGTCCATCTCGACATCTCGCACCAGCCGGCCGAATTCATCCGCGAGCACTTCCCCAACATCCACGCGCGTTGCCTGGAACTGGGCATCGACATCACCAGAGAGCCGATCCCCGTGGTG
>DATILF010000092.1:0-6425 GCA_035476755.1 Ramlibacter sp. | reverse complement strand
GCGCAGGTTGTTGTCGCGCTGGATGGTGTCGGTGAACAGGATGCCCGGCTCGGCGAAGTCGTAGGCCGAGCGCATCACGGTGTCCCAGAGGTCGCGCGCGGGCAGGCTGCGGTAGACCCAGAGGCCATCCTCGCGCTGGTGCGCGCCCTGTGCGATCAATGCCGCGCCGGGTCGGGCCCGGTGGACCAGGGGCCACGCCTCATCGTTCGCCAGGGCCTGCATGAAGGCGTCGGTAACGGCCACCGACACATTGAAATTGTTCCAGCGTCCGGGCTTGCGCTTGGCCGTGATGAACTCGGCCACGTCCGGGTGGTCGATGCGCAGCACGCCCATCTGGGCGCCGCGGCGCGCGCCCGCGCTCTCCACGGTGGAGCAGGAATGGTCGAACACGTCGATGTAGCTGCACGGCCCCGAGGCGATAGAGGCCGTGGCGCTCACCACGGCGCCGCGCGGGCGGATGCGTGAGAAGTCGTAGCCCACGCCGCCGCCGCGCCGCATGGTTTCCGCGGCCTCGCGCAAGGCTTCGTAGATGCCCGGGTAGCCGCCATCGTCCATGCCCTGGATGCAGTCGCCCACGGGTTGCACGAAGCAGTTGATCAGCGTGGCATGCAAGGCGGTGCCGGCCGCGCTCATGATGCGGCCCGCGCCGATGGCGCCGGCTTGCAGGTTCGCGAGGAACCGGTCTTCCCACAGCCCGCGCTGCTCGGGCTCTTCCACGGACGCCAGTGCGCGCGCCACGCGGCGCAGCAGGTCGAGCTCGGTTTCTTCGCCGGGCTTGAGGTACTTCTCGCGCAGCACGTCCAGGCTGATGGATTGCGCCGTCAGCGCCAGGGCGGCCGTGGCATCGCGTTTCATGAGAGGGCTTCCTTCATCATGTCGCCGGGCATCACGCCGCCCAGCAACCATTGCATCAGGTCGTGCACGGGCCGGATCTGCGCGCCGAACGGCAGCGGGCCCGCCCCACGGAAGAACAGGCCCTTGGCGACGTTGCCGCCCAGGGCATGGTTCAGGGTCTTGTCGATGCAGAACTGGCCCCAGGCGCCGTTGCCATCGCGCAGGCCGCAGTGCGACAGGCAGTCGAACCACATCGTGCAGTTGGGTTTGACGTGCGCGTGGGCTTTCAGGCGCGGCTCCAGGCGCAGGTACTTGTCCAGCCAGGGTGTGCGCACAGCTCGCGCGGGCAAACCGGCGACGCTGGTGAATTCGACGATGTCCTCGGGTCCGGCGTCGGCCAGCACCTTCTTGAATGCCGGCGAGGCGTCCGATTCGGCCGTGACGGCGAAAGCGGTGCCGAGCTGGGCCGCGGACGCGCCGAGCGCCTGCAGCCGCAGGATGTCCTCGCGGGTGCGAATGCCGCCGGCGGCGATCAGCGGAATCTCGCGCGTGATGCCGGCCGCGGCGAAGAAGGCCAGCACTTCGGGAATGACCACGTCGAAGTCGAAGCGCCGGTCATTCAGGTCGGCGACCTTGGCCGCGCCGAGGTGGCCGCCCGCCAGGCGCGGATGCTCGATGACGATGGCATCGGGCAGGCGCCCTTTCTTTTCCCATTTGCGCACGATCAGCTGCACGCCGCGGGCGTCGGAGAGGATGGGAATGAGGAGCGCCTTCGGGTGTTCTTTCGCCATGTCCGGCAGGTCCAGCGGCAGGCCCGCGCCCACCACCACGGCGTCGGCGCCGCTTTCCAGCGACTGGCGCACGTACTGGTCGTAGGCGCTGACCGCCTTCATCACGTTCACGGCAATCAGGCCCCGGCCGCCGGCGCGGCTTCGCGCGCGCTGGATTTCGCGGTCGAGCGCCACGAGGTTGGCCGCATCGATGCGCTCGCGCGCGTCGGCCTTGCCGTCCAGCAGGCCGGTCTGCTCCATCAGGTCAGCGTGGTGGCGCCGCAGGTCCACCGAGGAAATCGTGCCGATGGCGTTGCACGCCGCCACGGTGCCGGCCAGCCCGCCGGCCGACACGCCCACGCCCATGCCGCCCTGGACCACCGGCACCAGGGCCTTGCCGCCCAGGTGCAGGGGCCGCAGCCCGGAATCGCGGGCGAGGGCGCCCAGGCGCGCGGCCAGCTCGGCCGTCTCAGTCGCAAATGACTTGTCCATCATGTTCTACGTAAGGTTGGTACGGCCCCGTGCCGCTGTTGGAGGCTACCGAAGAGGCAACGAAGTCGCCTTGCTGTGCATCAAAGACATGCACTTCTCCGTCCTCGATCACGTAGTACCAGCCGTGCAGCGTCAATTGCCCCTGCTCGACGCGGGAGCGCACCATCGGGTAGTCCATCAGCCGTTCCAGCTGCAGCACCACGGCGCGCTGCTCGGTACGGCGAAACGCCTCGTCGCAGGGCTGCACGGGCAGCAGGGCTTCGCTGGCCAGCTTCAACCAGGCTTTCAGGGCCACGGCCTCGTCAGGCACGCCTTCGTACGCCGCGCGAATGGCGCCGCAGTGGCTGTGGCCACAGACGACGATGCGCTCGACTTTGAGGCTGAGAACGGCAAATTCGATGGCGGCCATGGTTCCGTGCAGATCCGCCAATCGCGCAGCCGCCTCAAGATGGGCGCGCCCCTCTGGGGGGCAGGTGCCAGCGGCGCCGTGGGGGGGACCTGTTACATAACCATCGTAGGGCGGGATGAAAGCCCCTACGTTACGGACGATGAACAGCTCGCCCGGTCCCGCGCCCGTCAGCAGGTAGGGCACCAGCCTGGAGTCCGAGCAGCCGATGAACAGCGTCTTCGGGTGCTGCCCCTTCTCCACCAGGTCCTGGAAGCGCTGCTGGTGACGCGGGAAATAGTCGGAGTGGAAGCGCCGCAGGCGGCGCAGCAGCTCGTCGCCGGGCTCGTCGTCAGGCTTCATTGGACGAGCGGTGTCTGGACAGCATCCAGACTGATGCCCTCGACGAGCGCATTGCCCGCCAGCAACTGCATGTACTGGTGCAGGCCCCGTGCCCGGGTCTGTTCCGACAGCTGCGTGGCGATGCGATCGCGCACCTCCTCGAAGGCGGCCTGCCGGCCTTGCCTGCGGCCCAGCACCTCGACGATGTGGAAGCCGTAGCGGCTGTGCACCAGCCGCGGATGCAGGCCCATGCCGTGCATCGGGTTCTTCTGGTGGAAGAGCTCGTTGGCCAGCTCATCGGCACATTCCTCGGGTCCGATCCAGCCCAGGTCGCCGCCTTCGGCCCCGCTGGGGCAGTTGGACAGTTCGCGGGCGAGCTCGGCGAAGCGCCCCAGCGCGGGCTTGCCGCGGCTGAGCTCCACCAGCGCTTCTTCGGCTTTCACGGCCAGGGCGTGCACGTTCACGCCGGGCGTGACGGCAAAGAGGATGTGGCGCGCGTGGACCAAGCGGCCGTGCACGAACTGCTCCTTGCGGGCGTCGTAGTAGCGGCGGCATTCCTCTTCGGAGGGCGAGGGCACGTTCACCGCATGTTCCAGCATCTTTTCGATCACCTGCTGGTCGCCGGTGGACAGCGCCGGCGCCTCCAGCTCGGCATGGCGCGGCAGCAGCCCGCGGCGCACGGCCTCCTGCCGAAGCAGTTCACCCCAGGCGCGCTCGCGCAGTTCTTCGTCGGCCGGGCGCTGGCCTGCCTCGTGCAACGCAATGCCGTTTACGGAAGCTAAGGACGAGGTCTCCTTGGGGGCTGCCCCGCTGCAGCCGCAGGTGCCGCTGCCGCAGCCTGTGGAAGCGTTCATGATGCGGCCTTTCCGGGCTTGAAGCCCACGTCGTGCAGGGGTTGCGGCGCGGCGGCCGGCGTGGGGGCAGTCGTGGGCGACGCGCTCGTCGGGCGCAATGCCCGACGGGTGCGCACCACCTGGTAGGGGCGCACCAGGTAGGCCGCGGTGGCGAAGCCGCTCCACACGTGCACCAGGCGGGTGAAGGGGAACACCAGGAAAAGCGTCATGCCCAGGAACATGTGGGCCTTGAACACCCAGCTGGCGCCGCCCAGCAGTTCCACCGCGCCGCCGCGGAAGGTGACGATGCGCTGCGCCCATTCGGCCAGCTTGATCATCATGCTGCCGTCCAGGTGTTGGGCCGACAGGGGAATGGTGGCCAGGCCCAGCGCCAGCTGGATCCACAGCAGGACCAGCAGCATGATGTCACTGGTTTTCGAGTTGATGCGGATGCGCGGATCCGAAAGGCGGCGATGCAGCAGGATCGACACGCCCACGAAGCCCGCCAGGCCGGCCAGCCCGCCGGAGACCATCGCCATCAGCTGCTTGGCGCCGGCGTCGATGAACGGCTCGTACAGGAAGTGCGGCGTCAGCATGCCCACGCCGTGCCCGAAGAAGAGAAACAGCACACCCACGTGGAACAGGTTGCTGCCCCAGCGCAGCTGCCCGGCGCGCAGCAATTGCGATGAGTCGCTTTTCCAGGTGTACTGGTCGCGGTCGAACCGGATCAGGCTGCCCACGAGGAACACCGTGAGGCAGATGTAGGGGTAGTAGCCGAAGAGGAACTGGTCGAGGTAGTTCATGCGCGTGCTCCGGGGGGAGGGTTCTTGCGGACGATCTGGATGGGTTGCGGCTGGCCGGGCGTGGCCTGGCCTTTGACGGAGCAGCCGTCGAACACGACGGGCTCGGCCCAGCTGTCGTCGAGCGATTCATCGTCGGCCACGGGGACGGCTTCGGCCTTGTGGCCGGCCGCCTCCAGGATGGCGGCCAGCACGCTGGCGTAGCGGCTGCCCCGCTGGCGCAGGGCGCTGAAGATGGCGTTCAGGATGTGGGTCATCTCGCTCAGGAACGCACGCGCCAGCGCGGGCGGCTGCGTGGACGCGAACTCCAGCACCACGCACAGGTGGTCGGGCAGCTCGTGCGGGCCGAGCAGCAGGCCCGCCTTCTCGTAGGTCTGCGTCAGGTCGATCATGGCCGGGCCGCGGTCGCGCGAGTCGCCGTGCACATGCTCGAACAGGTGCAGCGAGGTGGCGCGGCCCCGGTCGAACAGCTCCACGTAGCGCGACTCCAGCTCGATGGTGTCAGAGCGTTCCATCTCGCGGATGAGGCTGCGCAGTTCGGCGCGGCGTGCCGCCGGCAACGCGGCCTCGGCGTCGATGGCGTCGGCCAGCGCCGGCAGCAGGCCGCGCAGCTTCTCATCGGGGTAGCCCAGCAGCAGGGCCAGGGCGCGCAGGGTGTGTTTCATACCTTCTCCACGGCAATGGGAATCGTGCGTTTCTTCGAGCCGCCGAACAGGCTGGCCTCGCTGTTGCCGTCCGAGCAGCCGTTGCCGAACGAGAAGCCGCAGCCGCCCTTCATGTCGAAGGTGTTCTCGGCGTACTCGCGGTGGCTGCTGGGGATGACGAAGCGGTCTTCGTAGTTGGCAATGGCCATCACCTGGTACATGGCCTCGACCTGGGCGGCGGTGAGGCCGACCTGTTCGAGCACGGCCAGGTTCTCCACGCGGTCCACATGCTTGCCGCGCTGGTAGGCGCGCATCGCCAGCATGCGTTCCAGCGAGCGGATCACCGGCGCCGTATCGCCGGCCGTGAGCAGGTTGGCCAGGTACTGCACCGGGATGCGCATCTGGTGCACGTCAGGGATCTCGCCGTTGTCGCCCACGTGGCCGGCATTGACGGCCGAGGTGATGGGCGAGAGCGGCGGCACGTACCAGACCATGGGCAGCGTGCGGTACTCGGGGTGCAGTGGCAGGGCGACCTTCCAGTCGACGGCCATCTTGTACACGGGGCTGTTGCGCGCGCCTTCCATCCAGGCCTCGGGGATGCCGTCCTTGCGGGCCTGCTCGATCACCAGGGGGTCGTGCGGGTCCAGGAAGATGTCCAGCTGGGCCTGGTACAGGTCTTTCTCGTTCTCCACGCTGGCGGCTTCCTCGATGCGGGCGGCGTCATACAGCACCACGCCCAGATATCGAATTCTTCCCACGCAGGTTTCCGAGCAGACCGTCGGCTGGCCGGCCTCGATGCGCGGGTAGCAGAAGATGCACTTCTCGGCTTTGCCGGATTGCCAGTTGTAGTAGATCTTCTTGTAGGGGCAGCCCGAGACGCACATGCGCCAGCCTCGGCACTTGTCCTGGTCGATCAGCACGATGCCGTCTTCCTCGCGCTTGTAGATCGAGCCCGAGGGGCAGGAGGCCACGCACGCCGGGTTCAGGCAGTGTTCGCACAGGCGCGGCAGGTACATCATGAAGGTGTTCTCGAACTGGCCCACCATCTCCTTTTGCACCTTGTCGAAGCTGTCCAGGTTGGCGTCCTTGCTGCGCTTGGCGAATTCGCCGCCCAGGATCTCTTCCCAGTTCGGGCCCCATTCGATCTTTTCCATGCGCTGCCCGGTGATCAGGCTGCGCGGGCGGGCCGTGGGCGCCGCCTTCATCTCGGGGGCGGACTGCAGGTGCTCGTAGTCGAAGGTGAACGGCTCGTAGTAGTCGTCGATCTGCGGCAGATTGGGGTTGGAGAAGATGCGCATCAGCAGCTTCCACTTGCTGCCCTGGCG
>DATILF010000091.1:0-10332 GCA_035476755.1 Ramlibacter sp. | reverse complement strand
ATGCTCTGGCCGTCCTTGCCCTTCATCTCGATCTTGATGGTGTCGCCGAACTTCATGAATTCGGTGGTGGGCTTGCCGTCCTGGATGGTTTCGATGGCGCGCTTTTCGGCGATGCAGCTGTAGCCCTTGGGCCACTCCATCTTGCCGCCCTTGCCTTCCACCCCCTTGTTGCTCACGGTGCCCGAGCCGACAATGCTGCCGGCGCGCACATTGCGCGTCTTGCAGATGTGGGCGATCAGCTGACCGAAATGGAAGGTCATTTCGGGGCCGGCTTCGCACATGCCGACCTTGCGGCCGTTCCACATGCTTTGCAGGGTGAGGTGCAGGCGGCCCTGGTCCCAGGCGTCACCCAGTTCATCGAGCGTGACGGCGACCGGGCTGAAGGCGGTGGCCGGCTTGCTCTGGAAAAAGCCGAAGCCCTTGGCCAACTCGGGCGGGATCAGGTTGCGCAGGCTCACGTCATTGGCGATCATCACCAGGCGAATGCCATCCAGCGCCTGGTCGGGCGTGGCGGTCATGGGCACGTCGCCGGTGACCACGGCGATCTCGGCCTCGAAGTCGATGCCGTACTCTTCCTTGGGCACCACCACGTCATCTTGAGGGCCCAGGAAGTCGTCGCTGCCGCCCTGGTACATCAAGGGGTCGGTGTAGAAGGTCTCGGGCACTTCGCTGTTGCGCGCGGCGCGCACCAGCTCCACGTGGTTGATGTAGGCGGAGCCGTCGGCCCACTGGTAGGCGCGCGGCAGCGGCGCCATGCACAGGGCCGGATCGAACGGGAAAGCGTGGCGCGCCTTGCCCTGGTTCAGGCTCTCGTACAGGTCCTGCAGCTGAGGCGACAGGAAGCCCCAGTCGTCCAGCACCTGCTGGAGCTTGTCGGCGATGCCGGTCGCATAATGCGCCGTGCTCAGGTCGCGCGAGACGACCACCAGTTGCCCGTCGCGCGAGCCGTCCTTGTAAGTAGCCAGCTTCATGATCGATTGCCGCCGCAGGTTGGATGCGCTAGAGTCCGTAGACGTTACGCATTGTGAAATGAATTTACCTAAACGTAATTCTACAGGAACTCCTCGATGACGAAAGAGCGCGCGGGCATCCAGTCCGTGGAAGTGGGCTTCGGCCTGCTCGAAGTACTGTCCAAGGCCCCCGGTCCGCTGATGCTGCGCGACCTGGCCGCCGCCGCGGGCATGAGCGCGGCCAAGGCGCACCGCTACCTGGTGAGTTTCCAGCGGCTGGAACTGGTGGTGCAGGACAGCGCCAGCACCCGCTACGACCTCGGCCCCGCGGCCTTGAAACTGGGCCTGGCCTCGCTGTCGCGCCTGGACGCCGTGAAGCTGGCGCGCGAACGCATCGCGGGCCTGGTGGAGCAGGTCGGCCACACGCTGGCGCTGGCCGTGTGGGGCAACCACGGGCCGACGATCGTGCACTGGGAAGAGTCGCCTCAGGCCGTCACCGTGAACCTGCGGCTGGGCGACGTGATGCCGCTGCTGTCGTCGGCCACCGGGCGCTGCTTCGCGGCCTATTTGTCCAAGGAGGCCATCACCCCGCTACTCAAGGATGAAATCGCGCGGGCCCAGAAGCAGGGCCGCTCGGACGTGCCTGCGACGCTGGCCGAGGCCCGGGTGCTGCTGGACGAGGTGCGCGAGCGCGGCGCCGCGCGCGTGGTGGACACGCTCTTGCCCGGGATCGTGGGCTTTTGCATGCCGGTGTTCGATTCCGACGGTCACATCGCCCTGGGCATCGTCGCGCTGGGCCCGACCGGCAGCTTCGACCCCAACTGGGGCGGTGGCGTGGACCGCCCCCTGCGCGCGGCGGCGCGGCAGCTCTCCAGCGACCTGGGCTATACCGGGTGAAACACAGCAGCGCTCGTCGGGGCGCTTTCGGGGCGCTGGTCGTGGGGGTGGCGGGCCTGCACCTGCTGCTGCTGACCGGGATGCCCCCGCTTTTCCGGGCCGACGAGGCTGGGCCGGCGCGCGCGCTCGTCACCCGCACGATCACCCTGGCGCCGCCGGTACAGGTGGCGCGGCCGGCTGTCACGCCGGCGCAGCCTCAACCCCTGCGATCGCCAGCCGTTGCGGCCCCCGAGAGACCGGCTGCCCAAGCGGCGCCACCGCAGGTCGCGGCGCTATCGCCGCCCCGCCCCGCGACTGAACCGCATGCGCACGCCGCCTCCTTCGCCATTCCCGGCTCGGCGCGCTTTCACTACACGGTGCAAGCCAGGCGAGGCGGCCAAACCTGGGAGGCGCGCGGCGAACTCGAGTGGCGCCACGACGGCCACAGCTACGACGCGAAACTCGAAATCAGCGCGCCCTTGCTGCCCACGCGCACCCAGCGCAGCGCGGGCGCCATCACCCCGGAAGGCCTGGCGCCCCGGCGCTTCTCGGACAAGGGCCGCAGCGAGGAGGCCGCGCATTTCCAGCGCGACCAGGGCAAGGTGAGCTTCAGCAGCAACCGGCCCGACGCCCCCTTGCTGGCCGGCGCCCAGGACCGGCTGAGCGTGCTGCTGCAGCTCGGCGCCATGATCGCGGGCGACCCGGCCAGGTTTCCACCCGGCGCCGTCATCGAGATCCAGACCGCCGGCACACGCGATGCCGAGCCCTGGCGGTTCACGGTCGAGGGCGAGGAGACGCTGGCACTGCCAGGCGGCTCGGTACGCGCGCTGAAGCTCACCAGAAACCCGCGCAAGGAGTTCGACCAGAAAGTAGAACTTTGGCTCAGCCTCAGCATGGATTACGTGCCGGTGCGGCTGCGTCTGACACAGCCGAACGGCGATTGGATCGACCAGCTGTGGGCCTCCACCGACAAAGGCTGAGCCGCCCCCCGCCTAATCTGGAATCTTAAGGAGGGCTTTCCAGCGTTTTCCCGGTCCTCCTTGAAACCGGTCCGAACGTTGCCATGTAAGCGGCACAAGGAACCAAACCATGCAAATGCTCTATGACTCCGACTCGTTCGTCGTCGTGCACATGCAGGCCAACGAACCCTCCGAAGGTGAGCCGGCCCCGCGCATCGTGCGCCACGGTTTCGAGATCGTCGACAAACGCTCCAACAAGGAGGTCTACCTCGACGGCTCGTGGGCCGAGGCCTTCCAGCGCCAGATCAACGCATGGCAGCTGAACACGCCCACGCAGGAGGAAGTCGAGCAAACGCTCGACGGCTACGCCGAGCTCGCCCAGAACCCGCTTGTCATGCACTGAAGGGCGAGGCGCCGCCCTTTTTCCGCCATCACCGCATCCATCCGAACCGATAAAGAGGCTCCACCAGCATCAGCACCGCCACCAGGCGGCACACCTGAAACGCCGTGACCACCGGCACGCCGAGCTGCAGCACCTTTGCGGTGATGGCCATCTCGGCGATGCCGCCCGGTGACGTCCCCAGAATCAGCGTGGCCCAGTGCAGGCCCGTCCCCCAGGCCAGCAAGGCGCCCAGCCCGGCACACAGGGCGATCATCAGCACCGTACCCAGCGCCACCGACGCCAGCCAGCGCGGCGCGGCGCGCAGGAACTCGGCAGAAAACCGCACACCCAGGCTGACACCGATGACCAGCTGCGCGCCATTGGTCATCCAGGCCGGCAACGCCGACAGCTCCAGCCCGGTCATGGTGAGGCCCATGGCCACCAGCAGGGCCCCCATGAACCAGGGATTGGCACGGCCGGTGCGCTGCATCAGCAGGGCCCCCGCACCGGTGGCCACGGCCAGCAGTGCCAGGCCGGCAGGGTTCACCTGGCGCGGGCCCGGCAGCGTGGCGTCGATGCCGTGCAGGCCGCTCAGGCTGAAAGCAAAAGGGATGGCGAGCGTGACGATCAGGAGGCGCAAGCTGTGGGCGGCCGCCACCAGGTCGGTGCGCCCGCCCGCCCGCTCGGCCAGCAGTGTCATTTCGGACGCGCCACCGATGGCCCCCGCGAAATAGCTGGTGGCACGCTGCTGCTCGCGGCTGCCGCCGATGCGCGCCGCATCGCCGTGGTCCAGCCATCGGCCGAAGGCCCAGCCCAGGCCCAGGGCCCACACGATGCCGATCGCAATGGCCCACCACAGGCCGGCCACCAGCGCCGTGACCTGCGGCGTGAAATACAGGCCCAGCGCGGTGCCGATGATCCACTGGCCCGCATTGCGCAACGGACCGAAGCTGCGGGTGGGCCGGCCCACGATCGACGCCAGCGAGGTCGCCACCAGCGGCCCGATCATCCAGGGAATGGGCGTGCGCAGCCAGACGCACAGCAGCGCCGCGGCCAGGGCCAGCAGCAGCGTGAGCGCAACACGGACAGGGAGGGTCGAGGTCATGGCGAGCGGCGCAGGCACGGGCGCGGCGGGGTGCCTTAGTATCGCCCGATGGGCCGATCTCCCGCCTTCCTCCTGCCACTCCTGCTGGTGGCCTGCGCCTCGCATCCGGGCATGCCCGACATCGCCGATCACGCGCTCGGGCTCGCGCCCTTGCCGGAGATTCTGATGCTGGGCGAACAGCACGACGCGCCACAACACCAAGAGGGCCATCGTCAGGTGGTGGCCACCCTGGCGGCGCGGGGTCAGCTTGCCGCCGTGGCGCTGGAAATGGCGGAACAAGGCCTGTCCACGGGCGCCCTTGCGCGCGATGCGTCCGAAGCCGACGTGCAGGCCGCCCTGCGCTGGACCGACGCCGCCTGGCCCTGGGCCGCCTACCGGCCCGCGGTGATGGCCGCCGTGGCCGCGGGCGTGCCGGTGGTGGGCGCCAACCTGCCCCGCTCGGCCCTGAGAAACGTGATGGGAGACGCCGCACTGGATGCGGTGCTGCCCGCCCCCGCCCTGCAAGCGCAGCAGCGCGCCGTGCGGGCCGGGCACTGCGAGCTGCTGCCCGAAAGCCAGATCGCGCCGATGGCGCGCGTGCAGATCGCCCGCGACCGCGCGATGGCCCGCACCCTCGCGGACCTGCGGGCGCCAGGGCGCACGGTGGTGCTGCTGGCCGGATCGGCCCACGTCGATCCTGAGCTGGGCGTGCCGCGGCATCTGCCGGCGGCGGTGCGCACCCATTCGGTGGCCTGGCCGCCCCAGCCGCAGAAGAAGGACTATTGCGAAGAACTGCGGCAGCGGATCAAGCCCCCCACGCCCGGAGCCGCGCCATGAGCGGGCTGGCTGCCACCGGGCTCGCGGTCCATGTCGTCGAGCTCAACCCCTACGCGCCCCGGCCCTTCGTCTTCACCGAGGCGGCCCTGTGCCTGCGCGACGCGATCCGCGCCACCGGGCTGCGCTCGGAGCTGTGGGTGAACCAGGCCGACGCGCGCGCGATCACCATCGTGCTGGGCGCGGTGCCGCCCCGCTGCGTGGTGGTCGAACGGCTCGACCCGCGCAAGACCGTCGTCTTCAATTTCGAGCAGTTCGGCAGCACATCGGCGCTGGTCGGGGACGACTACCGGCAGTGGCTGAAGGACCGGCTGGTGGCGGACTACCACTCGCACAACGTCGCGTACCTGAAGCGCGAGCATGGGGACACCCAACAGGCCTTCGAGTTGCCGCTGGTGCCTTCGCCCGCCCTGGCCTACCCCGCGCCTTCCGAGGGCAAGACCGTGGACGTGCTGTTCTTCGGCACCCTCAGCGAACGCCGCGCGCGCATCCTGCAGGCGCTGGAGGCCGCCGGGCTCTCGGTGCAGGCCGTGTCCGGGGCCTACGCCAACGAGCTCGCACCGGCCATCGTCCGCGCGCGCCTCGTGCTGCACGTGCATTTCTACGAGACCGGCCTGTTCCCCGTGGCGCGCGTGCTGCAGCCGGTGGTGCAGGGGGTGCCCGTCGTCTGCGAGACCTCGGCCCTGTCGCAGTCCAGCGACTGGTCGCGTTCGGGCATCGTATTCGCGGACTACCCCGACCTGGTCGAGGCCTGCAAGCGCCTGCTGCAGTCCCCCGACGAAGCCCGGGAACGCGCCCGGCGCAGCCAGCGCTTCGCCCGCGAGCTCGACTTCGAGACGCCCTTCACCCGGCTGCTGCAAGCCGTGTTGCGCTCCATCGGCAGCGGTGCGGCGAAGGTGCCGACTGCGCACGAGTCCCTGGACTTGCCGCCGGCCGCGCCCGAGCCACCCGACGACGGCCGGCCCCTGAGCACCGCCGAGATCGAAGCCATCCTCGCGCGCGAGGCCACGCAATTGCCGCCGGAGTCCCACCTGCCGGCCGCGCCGATTCCCTTCAAGGAACGGCAGCTCGCCGACTTCCGCCTCGGGCGCTGGGCGATGGCCCTGCTGGTTGTGCTGGGGCTGCTCACGATGTGGCAGTCCGTGCGCTGAGCCGGCGCCGGGCCGCCCCAAGCCGGCCACGTCCCCCTCGGAGGGCAGAGCGCGAAGCGAACGTGGGGGGCGTGCAAGCGCCCCTCAGGCGTGCTTGCGAATGGCGTCGGCCAGCGTGTTGATCAGCGTGTCGATGTGCGACTTCTCCACGATGTAGGGCGGTGCGATCACCAGCACGTCGCCGGCCGGGCGCACCAGCGCACCGTGGTGATAGCAGTCCAGGAAGATGTCGTAGGCGCGCTTGCCGGGTGAACCGGCGATGGGCGCCAGTTCGACGGCGGCCGCCAGCCCCAGGCTGCGGATGCCGATCACGTTGGGCAGGCCCTTGAACGTGCTGTGGAACGCGTCGCCCAGCACCTTGCCCATTTCGCCGGCGCGCCCGAACAGGTTCTCTTCCTGGTACAGGTTCAGCGTGGCGATGGCCGCGGCGCATGCCACCGGATGGCCTGAGTAGGTATAGCCGTGGAAGAACTCCACCACGTGCTGCGGCGCGTCGGTCTTCATCATCGCGTCGTACAGCTTGTCGCGGCAGATCACGCCGCCGAGCGGGATCACACCGTTGGTCACGCACTTGGCGAAGTTCAGCATGTCGGGGATCACGCCGTAGTAGTCCGCGGCGAAGTTGGTGCCCATGCGCCCGAACCCGGTGATGACCTCGTCGAAGATCAGGAGGATGCCGTGCTTGTCGCAGATCTCGCGCAGGCGCTTCAGGTAGCCCTGCGGCGGCAGGTACCAGCCGGCGCTGCCTGCCACCGGCTCGACGATGATCGCGGCGACATTGCTGGGGTCGTGCAGCGGCAGGATGCGGTTTTCCAACTCCAGCAGGATGTCCTCCTGCCACACCGGCTCCTGGTTGTGGATGTAGGCCTGGTTCACCGGGTCGTGGATGAAGCGCAGGTGGTCCACCCGCGGCAGCATGGCCGTGCCATAGACCTTGCGGTTGGCGGGAATGCCGCCCACGCTCATGCCGCCGAAGCCGACGCCGTGGTAGCCCTTCTCGCGGCCGATGAAGACGTTGCGATGGCCTTCGCCACGCGCGCGGTGGTAGGCCAGCGCCACCTTCAGGGAGGTGTCGGCCGCCTCCGAGCCGGAGTTGCAGAACAGCACCTTGTTCAGGTCGCCCGGCGCCATGCCGGCAATCATTTCAGCCGCCTGGAACGCCTTGTCGTTGGAGACCTGGAACGCGGTGGCGTAGTCCAGCGTATCCAGCTGCTTCTTGATCGCCTCGTTGATGGGTCTGCGGTTGTGGCCCGCCCCCACGCACCAGAGGCTGGAGATGCCGTCCACCACCTTCTTGCCGTCGTGCGTGGTGAAGTGCATGCCGTCCGCCGCGACGAAGACGCGCGGGTCCTTGCGGAAGTGGCGGTTGGGCGTGAAGGGCAGCCATTGGTTGTCCATCTGGAAGTCGTTGTCGGCCATGCCGGTCTCCTGTTTCTCTCAGACTGCAAAAAGTCATTTTGGCACCGGCGGGCGCGATTCGCTGCCACCGCCGGGCTTCTGGGACAATTCACCCTGTATGAACCACGCTTATATCCTGATCCTTTCCTGCCCGGACCGGCCGGGCATCGTGCACGCGGTTTCGGGCTTCCTGCTGGAGCGTGGCGGCAACATCGAAGAGGCCGCCCAGTACAACGACCACGACACCGGCCTGTTCTTCATGCGGGTGCAATTCGCCTGCGACCAGCACACGTTCGAGGACCTGAAGCTGCAGCTGAAGTTCTTCGCCGAGCCGTTCCAGATGGCCTGGAAGCTGCACGCCACCCGCGAGCCGATGCGCACCGTGATCATGGTGAGCAAGGAAGGCCACTGCCTGAACGACCTGCTGTTCCGCTGGAAAAGCGGCCTGCTGCCGCTGGAAATCGCCGCGATCGTGTCGAACCACCGCGAGTTCTACCAGCTCGCCGCCAGCTACAACGTGCCGTTTCACCACATCCCGGTGACGGGGGCCACGAAGGCGCAGGCCGAGGCCAGGCAGTACGAGATCATCGAAGCCGAGCGCGCCGAACTGGTGGTGCTGGCCCGCTACATGCAGATCCTGTCGGACGACCTGTGCCGCAAGCTCTCGGGGCGCGCCATCAACATCCACCACAGCTTCCTGCCCAGCTTCAAGGGCGCCAAGCCTTACTACCAGGCGCATGACCGGGGCGTGAAGCTGATCGGCGCCACGGCGCACTATGTGACGGCCGACCTGGACGAAGGCCCGATCATCGAGCAGGACGTCGCCCGCGCGGACCACAGCAAGACGGTGGAAGACCTGACCGCCATGGGCCGCGACACCGAAAGCCAGGTGCTGGCCCGCGCGGTGAAGTGGCACAGCGAACACCGGGTGCTGCTGAACGGGCACAAGACGGTGATCTTCAAATGACAAAAGCCTGTCATCCCGGACTTGATCCGGGATCCACTTTACCCGGGCCAGCCCCTGGCCGGCGCGGCATGGATTGCGGGTCAAGCCCGCAATGACAATTCCCCATGACAGCCCGCATTCCTCCCATCCAGTGCCTCCTGACTTTCGAGGCCCTGGCGCGCCTGCGCTCCGTGACGCAGGCGGCGGAGGAGCTGTGCGTGACGCCCAGCGCGGTGAGCCATCGCGTCCGGCAGCTGGAACAGATCATCGGCACCAAGCTGTTCGGCCGCGCCGACTTCTCGCTGACCACCGAGGGCAGTGAATACCTGGCGCACGTGCGCGAGGGCCTCGCCATCCTCGAGCGCTTTCCCGGCAAGGACAGCGCCCAGGGCAAGCGCAAGCTGCGGGTGGCGGTCACACCCACCTTTTCACGGTCCGTTCTGATGCCGCGGCTGCGCGGCTTCATCGAGGCCTACCCCGAGATCGACCTGACGCTGCAAGTCTCCATCCCGCTGCTGGACGTGGTGGCCGAGGACGCCGACCTGATGATCCGCTTCGGCACCGGCCGCTATGCCGACGTGGAGCACGTGTGCCTGATGACCGACGAGGTCACGCCCCTGGCGGCCCCGAGTTACATCCGCGCCAACGGGCCCTTCGACACAATGGAAGAGCTGCTGGCCGCCAAGCTGATCAAGAGCCCGCTGGAACCCTGGCGCACCTGGTTCCTGGCGCATGGGGTGGATGCCGGCGAGCCCGCCGAGGGCTCGTCGTTCAACGACATCGGCCTGATGTGCGACGCGGCCGCCCAGGGGCTGGGCATTGCCCTGGTGCGCCTGAAACTGGGCCAGCCCTGGCTGGACAACGGCAGCCTGGAGCGCCTGTCCGAGCGCAACGTGCCCAGCCCCCACGCCCATTACCTGTGCTGGCGCACCGGCGTCATGGACCGCTGGGAGTGCGCGGCCTTTGCCGAATGGCTCAGGAAATGCTTGATGTGACTTTCTGCCATTCCCAAGCGCACACATAAAATGTTACAACTCGTGCGAAGTGCACGAAGCGCCCTGCGGCTGTCGCTGCGCAGGACACCCTGTGTCATCAAACACACTGGCGGCCACGGCTGCCTGGAGGAGAGCGGTTTGCCTCTCGGTCGGATCAGGACGCTCGAAGCATCCGGGCTGGCGGCCGGCGCGCTGGCGCTGGTGGCGTGGACGTTCCACACCTATTCCCTGCTGTCGGTGGCGCTGGTCGCCGCTTCCCTGGCGCTGGCCGGGGCCAGCTTCTGGTCGTGCCGCACCCTGCTGGGCCGGCGCACCGCCTGGACTTTTCTCCTGGCCGCCGCAGCCCTCGGCTGGTTCGCCGAGCAGACCGGCTCGACGTTGGGCTGGTTCTTCGGCGACTACACCTACACCGAGGTGCTGGGTCCGCGGCTGGGCGCCGTGCCCCTGGTGATCCCGCTGATGTGGTTCGGTCTTTGCTACATCGGGTTCCACATGGCCTGCCTCGTCCTCTGGCGCCAGCCCGCGCCGCCCCATCCCGGCTGGAAAGCCGCAGTGCTGGCGTCCCTGCTCGCCGCGATGATCGTCACCGCCTTCGACCTGGGCGCCGACCCGTACTTCGTGTACCAGCTCAAGGCCTGGATCATGGTCAAGAAGGACGGCCAGTGGTTCGGTGAGACCGTGCGCGGCTTCGAGGGCTGGATGGTGGTGAGCTTCGCCATTGTCACGGCCTTCCAGGCCATCGCCAGGCCCCGGCCCC
>DATILF010000090.1:0-17008 GCA_035476755.1 Ramlibacter sp. | reverse complement strand
CATCCAGGATTCGCTCAACGCCCGCCTCATGGGCGTCGCGCCCACCGGCAACGGACGGCGCGAAAGCTATGCGCACGTGCCCATGCCGCGCATGACCAATACATACATGCTGGGCGGTGACAAGGCGCCCGAAGAAATCGTTGCCAGCATCAAGAAGGGCCTGTACGCCACCAACTTCGGCGGCGGCCAGGTGGATATCACCTCGGGCAAGTTCGTTTTTTCCGCGAGCGAGGCCTTCTGGGTGGAGAACGGCAAGATCCTCTACCCCGTCAAGGGCGCCACCATCGTCGGCAACGGCCCGGATGCGCTGACGCGTGTCACCATGATCGGCGACGACATGAAGCTCGATAGCGGCGTGGGCACGTGCGGCAAGGAAGGCCAGAGCGTGCCGGTCGGCGTTGGCCAGCCCACGCTGCGCATCGACGGCCTGACCGTCGGCGGAACGGCCTGAATCCGGCGGATCGGGCAGCCACATGGGTAACCACTCACGCCTGCGGCTCGATCCCTCGACCAACTTGCCGAGCATCAACTCGTTCGGCGAGCTCAGCAACTTCCTTCGCGGTGCGGTGGCCGACGAGGACAGCCGCCAGTTCTCCGACAGCATGAGCCAGCTGTCGGTGCATATCGAGGCCATCATCGCGGCCTTGCGCCTGAACCGGATGCGGGCCACGGTGGCGCCCATGCTGGTGGACCTGCTCACCGTGCTGCGCGGGCACCGCAACCTGGTGGTGAACCTGGGCCTGCCCTGGCGCAGCCTGTACGAATACGCGGCCTACCTGCAGGCGCTGAACAACTTCCGTGTGCTGATCGGCCAGTGGCTGCTGGATGGCGGGCCGCGCAGCGCCGAGCTGCTCCTTTCGGCGGAAGATTTCGAGCTGGTCGCCTGGCGCACCCTGGGGGAGGGCATGCTGCTGATCGACATGTACGAGCAGTGGACCTCGCGCGACGCCCCCGAGGCCTCGGCGCTCGGCTCGCTCGAGGAGCCCCAGGTGGAGCGGGCGCTGCAGTGGTGGAAGAAATTGAGGCTGTAGCGTGCGCCCTTGCGAATGTGCTACATTGACGCCCATGCATACGACTCGCGCGTATTTTTTTGGCTACTTCTGGTTCTCAAGCGCCCCCGGCGGTAGAGAGATCTGAGCGTACCCAGACCCACGCGACACGAACTCACCAAAACCGCCGGAAACCCCGGCGGTTTTTTTTTAGGTCCCCATTTCATCGAACCGAGAGGAGCCCACCCATGACAGCCAAGACCACAGCCGCTACCGATGCCTGGTATTCGCACCCCGTCGACAAGACCAGCGAGACCGACGACGAACGTATCAAGGACATCACCGTGCTGCCCCCTCCGGAACACCTCATCCGCTTCTTCCCCATCCGCGGCACCGCCGTCGAGGGCCTGATCACCGACACGCGCAAGAACATCCACAACATCATGGCGCGCAAGGATGACCGCCTGCTGGTGGTGATCGGCCCGTGCTCCATCCATGACCCGGGCGCGGCGCTGGACTACGCCCGCCGGCTGAAGGAAGCCCGCACCCGCTACAGCGGCACCCTGGAGATCGTGATGCGGGTCTATTTCGAGAAGCCGCGCACGACCGTTGGCTGGAAGGGCCTGATCAACGACCCCTACCTGGATGAAAGCTTCCGCATCGACGAAGGCTTGCGCATCGCGCGCCAGCTCCTGATCGAGATCAACCGGCTGGGCCTGCCGGCGGGCAGCGAGTTCCTGGACGTGATTTCTCCCCAGTACATCGGCGACCTGATTTCCTGGGGCGCCATCGGCGCGCGTACCACCGAGAGCCAGGTGCATCGCGAACTGGCATCCGGCCTGTCGGCGCCTATCGGCTTCAAGAACGGCACCGACGGCAACATCCGCATCGCGACCGACGCCATCCAGGCGGCCGCTCGCGGGCACCACTTCCTGTCCGTGCACAAGAACGGCCAGGTGGCGATCGTGCAGACCAACGGCAACAAGGACTGCCACGTCATCCTGCGCGGCGGCAAGGCGCCGAACTACGACGCGGCGAGCGTTGCCGCGGCCTGCAAGGACCTGGAGGCCGCGAAGTTGCCGGCCACCCTCATGGTGGACTGCAGCCATGCGAACAGCAGCAAGCAGCACGACAAGCAGATCGATGTCGCGAGGGACATCGCCAACCAGGTGGCGAGCGGCTCGCACAGTGTGTTCGGTCTGATGGTGGAGAGCCACCTGAATGCGGGCGCCCAGAAATTCACCCCCGGCAAGGACGACTCGGCCGCATTGGAGTACGGAAAAAGTATCACTGATGCTTGCCTGGGCTGGGGCGATTCGCTCCAGGTGCTGGAGCTGCTTTCGGAAGCCGTGAAAAAGCGCCGCAACGGATGAGCTGGGGTTTCTGCTGAATTTACAAAGGGTAACGAATAACTTACATTGGGTGCCGACAGCCGTCGCATTGACGGGCGTCGACACCCATGACCGAACTCCCCGTTTTTCGTCTCGGCCTGGCCGGGTTCTCACCGGCACAGCAGGAGGAAGCCCGCACGGCGCTGCGTCGCCTGGCCACGGGTGCCTGCCTCTGGGAGCTGGGTGACTTCGAGGGCTCGGACGCGCTGTGGGTCAATGGCGCGCGCTTGCAGCTGCTGGGCCAGCAACGGGTGCGGGTGGCGCCTGGCATGCCCTCCGACCGATCTCTGCAATTGCACCTTCCCGAAGTTGATCGGCCGGTGGCTTTCGCCCGGCCTGTCACTTGCCGCGATTTCGAGCCTGCCTGCAGCTTCGAGCTGGAGTCGTCGGCCAGCGTGAGCGTGGTGCTGGCGCGTTTCGACGCGTGGCTTTCTCCCGTGGCCGCGCAGTTCTTCCTCGCCTCCCACATCGTCGAGCACCAGACCGCGCTGGGCTCGGGTGTGTTCGAAGTCACGGCCAACGGCCGGCTGCTGGCGCTGGTCGACATGCATGGCGAAACGGCGGTGATGCCCACGGCCGGGCCGTCCGACTTCGACGAGGCCGTCTGGCGCCGGCCGGCGCGCCCTACCGTGGTCCCCGACACTTTCGCGCGGGCCAGCCTGGCGCAGCTGATGTGGCAATACGCGGTGCGCACCCAGCGCGACCTGCTGCCCCGGCACTACCGCACGGGCAGCGTGTATTTCAGGCGTCCGCCGCGGCTGCACCAGCGCATGATCAAGGACTCCCACCTGCTGCTGATGCGCGAGCTCGCCGCCGCGCCGGCCACCTTCGATGCCTTGCAGCGGCGAACGGGCTTCAGCGAATCGGCCCTGGCCCGCGACCTGGCCGCGCTGTATTTCGTGGGCACGATCACCTCCAACCCGAAGCGCGCGATCTCCCATCAGCGCCCGCGTCGCGACGACACGCCCGACATGGCGCAGGGTCCCAGCAGCAACCTGCCGTCGTCGCTGGATTCGGTGCCGCCTTCGGACGCCATGCTGCAATTGCGCGGTGACGCGGACCAGACGGCGCCCGCGCCGCTGCGACCCAACTAGCCTGGTTGGTGCAGGCTCGCCGGCGCCAGCGCCGACAGCAGCCGGCTGTGAATGCAGCCAAAACCACCATTGCTCATGCACAGGATGTGATCGCCCGGGCGCGCGCTGGACGCCACCTGGCGCACCAGGTCGTCGATGGTCGGGGCCACCCGGGCCCTGTCGCCCATGGGGGACAAGGCCGCGGCGGCATCCCAGTCGAGGCCGCCCGAATGGCAGAAGGACAGGTCGGCCTGCTCCAGGCTCCAGGGGAGCTGCGCCTTCATGGCGCCGAGCTTCATGGTGTTGCTGCGCGGCTCGAACACGGCGAGGATGCGTGCCGCCCCGACCTTGCGGCGCAGCCCGTCCACGGTGGTGCGGATGGCCGTCGGGTGGTGGGCGAAGTCGTCGTACACCGTCACGCCGGCCGCGGTGCCCCGCACTTCCATGCGGCGTTTGACATTGAGGAAATCGCGCAAGGCGCCCGTGGCGGTCTCGGGCGCCACGCCCAGGTGCTGCGCCGCCGCGATGGCGGCCAGCGCGTTCAGCTGGTTGTGAACACCGGTCATGTCCCAATCGAGGTGGGCCACGCGGCGCCCGCGCTCGAGCACGTCGAAGCTGCCGGGGTCGCCTTCCGCGGAAAAATCGCTCACGGCAGCCCCGAAGCTGCGCACCTCGCTCCAGCAGCCCATGTGCAGCACGCGCGCCAGGCTTTCTTCCAGGCCGTTCACCACGACGCGGCCCGTCGATGGGACGGTACGCACCAGATGGTGGAACTGGCGCTCGATGGCGGCCAGGTCATCGAAGATGTCCGCGTGGTCGAACTCCAGGTTGTTCAGCACCACGGTCCGGGGGCGGTAGTGCACGAATTTGCTGCGCTTGTCGAAGAAGGCCGTGTCGTATTCGTCGGCCTCGATCACGAACGCCGGGCCCTCGCCCAGTCGCGCGGAAATGCCGAAGTTGGTGGGAATGCCGCCCACCAGGAACCCGGGCTTGGGACCGGCCCGATCGAGGATCCAGGCCAGCATGGACGTGGTGGTGGTCTTGCCGTGGGTGCCCGCGACAGCGAGCACGTGGCGTCCTTGCAGCACGTGTTCGGCCAACCACTGCGGCCCGCTGGTGTAGGCGAGGCCTTCATCCAGGATCGCTTCCATCAACGGGTACCGCGGGCTGCCGTCTGCCTGGCGGGCCCGCGAGACGACATTGCCGATCACCCACACATCGGGCTTGAGCGAGAGTTGGTCGGCACCGAAACCTTCGATGAGGTCGATGCCCAGCGCGCGCAGCTGGTCGCTCATGGGCGGGTACACGCCCGCGTCGCAGCCGGTGACCTTGTGCCCCGCCTCGCGGGCGAGCGCTGCCAGGCCGCCCATGAACGTACCGCAGATGCCGAGAATGTGAATGTGCATCCGCGAATTATCGCGGGCTGGCGGCGCGTGCCTTGCCCTGTGCGCCCTCGGGAGCGCAAGCCACCGCGTATGCGCGGTCTTGGCCAATGCATGCAGAATGTCCCGCCATGGACAGCGTCAAATCGGAGATTGCCGCCACAGCCGCAAGGCTGGTGGTCGAGGAGGGCCTGGAGTGGGGTCCGGCCAAGCGCCGCGCCGTCAGACAGCTCGGCCTGAACGCGCGCACGGCGCTGCCGGACAACGATGTGCTGGAAGAGGCCGTGCGCGAATACATCGAACTGTTCTGCGCCGACACGCAGCCCGCCGAACTCGCTGCCCTGCGCCGGCTGGCCCTGACCTGGATGGAGCGGCTGTCGCAGTTCCGGCCCTACCTGTGCGGGGCGGTGTGGCACGGCACTGCCACACGGCTGTCGGACATCTATATCCAGCTTTTCTGCGACGACCCGAAATCCGCGGAGATGGCGCTGATCGAGAACCGGGTCGATTACGAGGCCCGCACTGTTGCTGGTTTCCATGGCGGGGCTGTCGAGGCCCTCAGTCTTTCAAGCTTGTGCCGGGAACTGGGCGAGCCGATCGGAGTGCATCTGCTCATCCATGACCACGACGACGTGCGGGGTGCCCTGAGGCCCGATGCGCGGGGGCGGACGCCGCGCGGCGATCTCGCTGCGGTGCGCGCGATGCTGGAAAATGGCGGGCAATGAACGCAGAACCTAAAAATTCCACGTCTTCTTTCGCTCTAAGGCGGGGCCTGCTTTACGCAGGCGTAGGAGCCGCTGCAGCCTTGGCGGGTGCGGGCGCGGCCTGGTTGAAATGGACTCCGTCCGATGCGTCGGGAAGCGTTGCCGAGGACTTCTGGCGCATGAGTTTCGCGACGCCCGCGGGTGCGAGCCTGACTATGCAGTCGTTGCGGGGCAAGCCTTTGCTGCTCAATTTCTGGGCCACCTGGTGTCCGCCTTGCGTGGAAGAGTTGCCCCTGCTGGATGCCTTTTTCCGCGAAAATTCAGCAAAAAGCTGGCAAGTGCTGGGTTTGGCCATTGACCAACCCAGCTCAGTGCGGAAGTTTCTCCAGCAAACACCGGTGACTTTTCCCGTTGGCATGGCGGGCATGGGTGGCACGGAGCTGGCCAAGGCGCTCGGCAATTTGAGTGGCGGGCTGCCGTTCACGGTGGTCATCGGTGCGGACGGCCGGGTGCTGCAGCGTAGAATGGGCCGCGTCACCGCCGCCGACCTGGCCCAGTGGAAGTTGCTGGGATAGCGTCGCGCCGCACTGTGCGCGTAGGCTGGACTGATGTCGCCGTCAAGTCGGATGGCGAAAATAAACTAAAAATAAGCGACGAACTGCAATGTAAGCGGATTTTGCTGTAAATTCGCCTCCTTTCGTTCGCACGCGTTGGAGAGCCACATGGACTTGCGCAAACTCAAGACGTTGATCGACCTGGTGTCGGAATCCAACGTTTCCGAGCTGGAAATCACTGAGGCGGAGGGCAAGGTCCGCATCGTCAAGGGCGGCGGCGCCGTGGTGCAGCAGGTCGTTGCGGCGCCCGCGCTGGCCCCAGTCGCCGCGCCTGTGGCCGCGGCAGCCCCGGCCGCACCGGTGGTGGCCGAAGTTGCGGCCGGCCATATCGTGAAGTCACCGATGGTCGGCACCTTCTACCGATCCTCCAGCCCGGGGGCCAAGCCTTTCGTCGAGATCGGCAGCCAGGTCAAGGAAGGCGAGACGGTCTGCATCATCGAGGCGATGAAGATCCTCAACGAGATCGAGACCGACCAGAGCGGCACCATCACCAAGATCCTGTGCGAGAACGGGCAGGCGGTGGAATACGGCCAGCCGCTGTTCGTGATCGAGTAAGCGCGCTCATGTTCAAGAAGATCCTTGTCGCGAACCGAGGCGAGATCGCCTTGCGGATCCAGCGCGCCTGCCGGGAACTCGGGGTCAAGGCCGTGATGGTCTATTCCGAGGCCGACCGCGAAGCCAAGTACGTGAAGCTCGCCGAGGAGGCCGTGTGCATCGGCCCCGCGCCGTCGCCCCAGAGCTACCTGAACATGCCGGCGATCATTTCGGCCGCCGAAGTGACCGATGCCGAGGCCATTCACCCCGGTTACGGTTTCCTGTCGGAGAACGCCGATTTTGCCGAGCGCGTGGAAAAGAGCGGCTTCCAGTTCATCGGCCCGACGCCCGAGTCCATCCGGATCATGGGTGACAAGGTGTCGGCCAAGCAGGCCATGATCAAGGCTGGCGTGCCCTGCGTGCCCGGCTCGGAAGGGGAGTTGCCGGACGACCCGGTGGTGATCCGCCGTACCGCGAAGGCGGTCGGCTATCCGGTCATCATCAAGGCCGCCGGCGGCGGCGGCGGGCGAGGCATGCGGGTGGTGCACACCGAAGCCGCGCTGATCAACGCCGTGCAGATGACCAAGGCCGAGGCGGGCGCCGCGTTCGGCAATCCGGCTGTGTACATGGAGAAATTCCTCCAGAACCCACGCCACATCGAAATCCAGATTCTTGCGGACAAGCACAAGAACGGGGTCTATCTGGGTGAGCGTGACTGCTCGATGCAGCGGCGCCACCAGAAGGTGATCGAGGAAGCGCCGGCCCCGGGCATTCCGCGCAAGCTGATCGAAAAGATCGGGGAACGCTGCGTGGCGGCGTGCAAGCGCATCGGCTATCGCGGCGCCGGCACCTTCGAGTTCCTGTACGAGAACGGCGAGTTCTACTTCATTGAGATGAATACCCGCGTGCAGGTGGAACACCCCGTCACCGAACTGATCAGCGGCGTGGACATCGTCAAGACGCAGATCATGGTGGCCGCGGGCGAGAGGCTGCCTTTCACGCAGCGTGACATCGTGCTGCGCGGCCATGCGATCGAGTGCCGGGTGAATGCCGAGGATCCGTACAAGTTCGTGCCGTCGCCGGGCCGCATCACGACGTGGCATGCGCCGGGCGGGCCGGGCGTGCGCGTGGACTCGCATGTGTACACCAACTACTTCGTGCCACCGAACTACGATTCCATGATCGGCAAGATCATCGTCCATGGGGACACGCGTGAGCAGGCCTTGGCCCGCATGCGCACGGCCTTGCTGGAAACGGTCATCGAAGGCATCAACACCAACATCCCGCTGCATCGTGAACTGATGGTGGACGCCAAGTTCATGGACGGTGGCACCAACATCCACTACCTCGAAGAGTGGCTGTCGCATCACAAGCGCTGAGACGGCGGGCGAAAGGCTGACCCATGTATGAGCTGAGCCTGATGTGCCCGGAAGACCGTGTCGAAGCGGTGAGCGAGGCGCTCGATGCCCTCGACGCATTGAGCGTGTCCGTGGAGGACGCCGACGCGCAGACCGATGCCGAGCAGGCGTTGTTCGGCGAGCCGGGCATGCCCCCGCCCAAGGATGGCTGGCAGCGATCGCGCGTGGTGGCCTTGTTCGCCAATGAGGCCGCCGCCCAGGAAGCCGGGCGCCTGCTGCAAGCCCAGGATTTTTTCGGCGGCTGCAGTGTGCTCGGCACCGCACCCGTCCCCGACCAGGACTGGGTGCGCCTCACGCAGTCGCAGTTCGCCCCCGTGGAGATCACGCCGGAGTTCTGGATCGTCCCCACCTGGCATGAGCCGCCGGCGCAGGCGCGGCAGATCATTCGCCTCGACCCCGGCCTGGCCTTCGGCACCGGCACCCATCCGACCACGCGCATGTGCCTGCGCTGGATCGCGGCGCATCCGCCCGCCGGCCAGCGCGTGCTCGATTACGGCTGCGGTTCGGGCATCCTGGCGATCGGCGCGGCGCGCTACGGCGCGGCCGGCATCGACGCGGTCGATATCGACCCCGCGGCGGTTCAGTCGACATTGGCCAACGCGCAGGCCAATCGCGTGCAGTTGCACGCGGGCCTGCCCGGGGAAGTGAACGGGACCTATCAGCTCGTGCTGGCCAATATCCTGGCCACACCGCTCAAGGTGCTGGCGCCCCTGCTCTGCTCGCTGGTCGCGCCGGGCGGGGCGCTGGTGCTCGCCGGCATCCTGGAGCGCCAGGCCGACGAACTCACGGCGGCCTATGCTCCCTACGCCAGGCTGGGCTTGGCCGACCGCGAAGACGGCTGGGTGCTCATGACCGCTTCCTTCTAACGCGGGTGTCGCCAGGGGCTCTGGCTACAATCGCTGGCTCATGAGCCTGATCACGCGCTGCCCCGCCTGCGGGACGATGTTCAAAGTCGTGCCCGACCAACTCAGGATCTCCGAAGGCTGGGTGCGCTGCGGTCACTGCGCGGATGTCTTCGATGCCTCGGCCCACCTGCAGGCGCAGGCCGCCGGCGCCCCCAGGGACGAACCGGTTGCCCCTGCTCCGGTGCCGATCGCCGCTGCCGCCAGTGAGATGCCGCCGGAGCGCGCCGGACCGGAATCGGAAGCGTCGGAATCGGAGGCATTCCACTCGTCGCTGAACACCGAAATCGATGAGGGCCTGATGCTCGACGCGCCGGACTCCGCCCAGCTGGAAGAGCAGGCGCAGGCGCTGGTCGAAGACCCGCGGGACAGCCCGTTCGAGCTGCGCCGGCTCGACGTGCCCGACGAAGCCGAACGGCTCGCTTTCAGCGAGGATTCGGGCGATCCGCCAACCAGGAAAGACTCGTTCTTCGAGCCTGAACCGGAACTGCACGACTTTTCGTTCGTGCGCGACGCGCGGCGCAAGGCATTCTGGCGCGGGCCGCTGGTGCGCGCCGGCCTGCTGCTGGCATCGCTGGCGCTGGGCCTGGTGCTTGTGCTGCAGGTGGCGTTTCATGACCGCGACCGGCTGGCCGCCACGGACGCTTCGCTTCGGCCATGGCTGGAGGCGATGTGCGAGGCGCTGAACTGCACCATCGCGCCGCCGCGCCAGATCGACGCCATCGCCATCGACAGCTCTTCTTTCAACAAGCTGCGCGGCGAGGCCTATCGCCTGAACTTCACGCTGAAGAACCAGGCGGCGATGCCCGTCGCGATGCCGTCGCTGGAACTGACCCTGACCGACGCCCAGGACACGGCCGTGGTCCGCCGGGTGTTCGTGCCCGCGGAGCTGGGCTCCACCACGGGCGTGATTCCCGCCGCCGCCGATTGGTCCGGCTCGTTGTCGATGGCCGTCGCCAACGGCGGCACGGCCCGCATTGCCGGCTACCGGTTGCTGGCCTTCTACCCCTAACCCGAGAGAGACTCCCATGGCAGCACTGATCTGCGGATCGCTGGCGTTCGACACCATCATGACCTTCGAGGGCCGCTTCGCCGAGCAGATCCTGCCCGACCAGCTGCACATCCTCAACGTTTCCTTCCTGGTGCCCGCCCTGCGGCGAGACTTCGGCGGCTGCGCCGGCAACATCGCCTACAGCCTGAAGCTGCTGGGCGGCGAGCCGCTGCCGATGGCCACTGTGGGCAGCGACGGCGCGGAGTACATCGCGCGGATGAAGCAACTGGGCATCGACACGCGGTTCGTGCGCGAGGTCGGTGACACGTACACGGCGCAGGCCATGATCATGACCGACCGCGACAACAACCAGATCACGGCGTTCCATCCGGGGGCGATGATGCAGGCGCACATTACCCGCATCGAGGCGCGTCCGGACATCCGGCTGGGCATCATCTCGCCGGACGGGCGCGACGCCATGCTGGAGCACGCGCAGCAGTTCCAGGCAGCGGGCATCCCTTTCGTGTTCGACCCGGGCCAGGGCCTGCCGATGTTCGATGGCCGCGAACTCGCGACGTTCATCGACCAGTCCACGTGGGTCACGGTGAACGATTACGAAGGCAAGATGCTGAGCGAGCGCACCGGCTGGAGCAGCGCGGAGATCTCCCGGCGCGTGCAGGGCCTGGTGGTGACGCTGGGCGCAGAAGGCTGCGAAGTGTGGATCGCCGGCGAGAAGACGCTGGTGCCGCCCGTGAAGGCCGAGGCGGTGGTCGATCCGACCGGCTGCGGGGATGCCTGGCGCGGCGCGCTGCTGCATGGCCTGGAGCAGGGCTGGTCGCTGTCCCGCTGCGCGGAACTCGGCAACCGCGTCGGCGCAACGAAGATCGCCAGCCGCGGCCCGCAGAATTATTCGCTGAAAGGCTGACGCTCTCAGCCTTTCAGGGCCGCCTTTCAGCCCCGGGCGAGGGAGACGCCGCCATCGACCACGATGGTCTCGCCGACCACATAGTCGCCGGCGCGTGAGGCGAGGTAGATGGCCACGCCCGCCATGTCTTCGTCCGAGCCGATGCGGCCGGCCGGAATGCGTCGGGCCACCTCGTCGCCATGGTCGCGCGCGTCGCGATTCATCTCCGACGCGAAAGCGCCGGGCGCGATGCCGCTGACCACGATGTTGTCCTTCACCAGGCGCAGCGACATGCGCTTGATCAAGTGGATCAGGCCGGCCTTGCTGGCGGCGTAGGAGTAGGTTTCCATCGGATTCACCGTCACGCCATCGATGGAGGCGATGTTGATCACCTTGGCCGGATGCGCCTGCCCGCCCTTGCGAAGCGGCTCGTACAACGCCTGGGTGAGGAAGAAGGGCGACTTCAGGTTCAGGTCCATCACCTTGTCCCAGCCCTTCTCCGGAAACGTGTCGAACGATTCGCCCCAGGCAGCGCCCGCGTTGTTGACCAGGATGTCCAGGGCCGGCTCGCGCGCCGCATAGGCCGCCGCCAGGGCCCGGGCGCCCTCGACCGTGGAAACGTCCGCCGGCAGCGGAATGCAGGTCCCCAGCGCGGAGAGCTCGCGCGCGGTGTCCTCGCAGGCGGCCGCCTTGCGCGAGGAGATGTATACCTTGGCGCCCTGCGCCAGGAAGCCCGCCGCGATCATGCGTCCGATGCCGCGTGAGCCGCCGGTGACCAGGGCGGTGCGGCCCTGGAGGGAAAAAAGATCGTTCATCTGCCGTTCCTTGGGTTGGGATCGGCCACAGGTTAAGGCCAAGCCGCGGGTGGGCCAATCACCTGGATGACACCGCTGGTCAAGGGGGCTCAGGGGCGCTAGCATGCGCCCTAAGCCCACCTATTGCTTGCACCTGGCGGCCACGGAAGAGAGAACGATTTGTACACGGTGGAACAAGAACCTTGAACGCGCAGTCCAGTCCGCCTCCCGCGGTAGGGCACCTGAGGCAGGTGCTGCTGTGGCCCCTGCGGCTGGTGCCGGTCGCGGGCAGCCACCAGGCACCCTGGGAGGTCCTGCGCGACATGGGCGAGGCCTCGCCGTGGCGCGAGGTTGTGGACGAATACACCGGCAACCGCGAGGACTTTCACGAGCGGCACTACCACGAGTTCACGGCATTCCTGCCCTACGTCCAGCGCTTCCTGTATGGCGAAGGCCGATCGCGGCGACAGGCCGGGGAGCGCGAAACGGGTTCGCCCATGCGCGTGTTCCGCCGGCGCGACATCGCCCGTGTCCGCCTCGCGCCACGCCCTGCGGACACCCCGCTCATCCTGGACGTCGTCCATGCCGATCTCTATTTTTTCTTCGACGTCGATCTGGTCCTGCTGAACCTCGAAGTCTGCGCGAACGATCTCTCCCTGGACCAGGCGCAGGAACTTCTGTACCGGTTCGGCCGTGCGTATCCTGGCGGTTGGGACGACGACGGCCAGGCCCAGCATTGCATGGCGAGCGTCGAATGGCTGGCCGCGGATGGGCAGGTGCTGGCGCGCTCCGACGCCCAGCAGCGCGAACTGTTCCTGGCGCACGTCTGTGAACACCGGGCCCCGCGAATCTCGGCCCACTGGGCGTTCATGCTCGAACCTCTGGTGAGCGACCATTCCCCGGAGGGGGGACTGTTGCGCTATCGCCAGATCGAGTACTACCGCATGCCGCTCATGGCCTATCTCGCCGTGGACAACCCGCGCGCCTTGACGCGTGCCGACTTTGCCCGCCTGGGCCTGGTGACGGGTGCGGGTGAAGCCGGAGCTGGCGCCGGCTCGCTGCCCTACGCGGAGCAGTACCTGAGGGACTTCGAGCAGCGTTACTGCTATGACCGGTTCTGGACCGAGGTCGGGCCGGCACCGAATACGCGCTACCTCTGCAGCGGGCACTCGCTGGTCGTCATCGGCGACGCCGCGTCGCAGTTCTACAGGTGCCAGGACCGCGGGGTGCTGGCGCAATTCCGGCACCAGCACTTCCTGCTGTTCCTGATCGCGCATTTCCAGAAGGCGGCGCTGCTGATGTTCTCGGATCGGCTGGTCGAGGCGCTGCGGGCTCTTGAAATCGGCAACCCGATCAGCGTGCGCCGTTTCAAGCGGGCCATTCGCGGCAGCTTCGAGGGCTTCCTGCGTTTCACGCATCGCTACTGGTTCCACGAAATCTCGGATCAGGCGCAGGTGAAGGCATTGTGGCACCTGTGCGCGCGGCATCTGGAAACCGATGCGCTCTATGCGGAGGTGAAGGAGCGCATCGCCGACATGAACAGCTACCTGGACGCCGACAGCCTGCGCCGCCAGGCCAACACGATCGTGCGGCTCACCGTGGTCACCATCTTCGGGTTGATCGGCACGGTCACCACGGGCTTCCTGGGCATGAACCTCATCTCCGAGGCCGACGCCTCGCCGGGGCACAAGATCCTGTACTTCGTGGCGGTGTTCGTGCCCACCATCGTCCTGACTTTCTACACCATGACCAAGTCCAAGCGCCTCTCCGATTTCCTTGATGTGGTGTCGGACGAGCGGCTGACCGCCAGGCAAAAGATCAAGGCGCTGGCCGCCGTCTGGCGTGGCGGAAAAGATTAGGCCTCCACGCTCCCCACACTGCGTGTGGGTCGCTGCCCCCCGAGGAGGCCCTGCCCACCTTGGGAGCGGCCCGGCGGAGGGCTGAGCCACGCTCACATATTGCGGCGGTATTGCCCCCCGACTTCGAATAGCGCGTTGGTGATCTGGCCCAGCGAGCAGACACGCACGGCGTCCATCAGCACTTCGAAGACGTTGCGGTTGTCGATGACGGCTTGCTGCAGGCGCTTGAGCATGGCGGGCGCCTGTTTCGCGTTGCGCGCGTGGAAGTCCTGCAACCGCTTCAGCTGGCCCTGCTTTTCCTCTTCCGTGGAGCGCGCGAGTTCCAGCTTGTCCTGCACGGTGTCGCCATGCGGGTTGCGAAAGGTGTTGACGCCGACGATCGGCAATTCACCGGTGTGCTTGAGCATCTCGTAGTGCATGCTCTCGTCCTGGATGCGCCCGCGCTGGTAGCCGGTCTCCATCGCGCCCAGCACGCCGCCGCGCTCGGCGATCTTCTCGAATTCGGCCAGCACCGCTTCCTCGACCAGTTCGGTGAGTTCCTCGATGATGAAAGAGCCCTGGTTCGGGTTCTCGTTCTTCGCCAGGCCCCACTCGCGGTTGATGATCAGCTGGATCGCCATGGCGCGGCGCACGCTTTCCTCGGTGGGCGTGGTGATGGCCTCGTCGAAGGCGTTGGTGTGCAGCGAGTTGCAGTTGTCGTAGATCGCGATCAGCGCCTGCAGCGTGGTGCGAATGTCGTTGAACTGGATCTCTTGCGCGTGCAGGCTGCGCCCGGAGGTCTGGATGTGGTACTTGAGCTTCTGGCTGCGCTCGTTGGCACCGTACTTTTCCTTCATCGCCACCGCCCAGATCCGGCGGGCCACCCGGCCCATGACGGTGTACTCCGGGTCCATGCCGTTGGAGAAGAAAAACGACAGATTGGGCGCGAAGTCGTCGATGTGCATGCCGCGCGCGAGATACGCTTCCACGAAGGTGAAGCCGTTGGACAGTGTGAAGGCCAGCTGGCTGATCGGGTTGGCGCCGGCCTCGGCAATGTGATAGCCCGAGATCGACACCGAGTAGAAGTTGCGCACGTTGTGGTGTACGAAGTACTCGGCAATGTCGCCCATCACCTTGAGGCTGAACTCGGTGGAGAAGATGCAGGTGTTCTGGCCCTGGTCTTCCTTGAGGATGTCGGCCTGCACCGTGCCGCGCACATTCGCCAGTACCCACTCCCGGATCTTGGCGACTTCCGTGTCGGTAGGTTCACGTTCGTTGTCGGCCTTGAACTTTTCCAGATTCTGGTCGATGGCTGTGTTCATGAACATGGCCAGGATCGTGGGCGCCGGACCGTTGATGGTCATCGAGACGGATGTGGCCGGGTCGCAAAGGTCGAACCCCGAATACAGCACCTTCATGTCCTCGAGCGTCGCGATAGACACGCCCGAGTTGCCGACCTTGCCGTAGATGTCGGGACGCGGGTCCGGGTCGTTACCGTAGAGCGTGACCGAATCGAAGGCGGTGGACAGGCGCTTGGCCGGCATGCCGGAGCTCAGCAGTTTGAAGCGCGTGTTGGTGCGGAAGGCGTCGCCTTCGCCCGCGAACATGCGCGTCGGGTCCTCGCCCTCGCGCTTGAAGGCAAATGTGCCGGCCGTGTAGGGATAGCTGCCGGGCACGTTGTCCAGCATCAGCCACTTGAGAATCTCGCCATGGTCCTCGTATTGCGGCAGGCTGACCTTGCGGATGGTGGTGCCTGAAAGCGACTTGGTGGTGAGCTGCGTGCGAATCTCCTTGTCGCGGATCTTCACCACATATTCGTCGCCCGAATAGGCTTGTTGCATCTGCGGCCACTGGGCCAGCAGCTTGCGCGCGGCGCCGTCCTGGCCTTCCTGGCGTTGCACTGCCAGGTCTTCGGCAGCCTCGGCGGCGCGCGCCTTGTCGGGTTTGGTTTCCCGCAGCATGACAGCGGCAGCGCGCAACTGCTGAATTTCGCGGGCGAGGCGGGCCTGTTCGCGGGCGAGCTTCTTGTAGCCCCGCACGGTATCGCTGATCTCCGCCAGGTAGCGGGTGCGAGAGGCAGGGACCACCGGGGTCTGGTTGGTGCTGTGGCGCACCGCGACGGCGGGCAGGCGGCCGTCCTGGAGCTTGAGCCCGAGTTCGCCCAGGCGAGCCTTCAAGGCCTGGTACAGCGCCGTGACGCCGTCGTCGTTGAAGCGCGCGGCCATGGTGCCGAACACCGGCATCTCCTCGGGCTTCTTGCCCCAGGCTTCCTTGTTGCGCTGGACCTGCTTGGCCACATCGCGCAGCGCGTCGAGCGCGCCCTTGCGGTCGAATTTGTTGATGGCGATGAACTGCGCGAAATCGAGCATGTCGATTTTTTCGAGCTGGCTGGCGGCGCCGAACTCGGGTGTCATGACGTACATGGGCACATCCACCAGCGGCACGATGGCGGCGTCGCCCTGGCCGATGCCGGACGTCTCCACCACGATCAGGTCGAAGCCGGCGGCTTTGCAGGCAGAGATGACGTCGGGCAGGGCGGCGGAAATCTCGCTGCCGAAGTCGCGGGTTGCGAGGGACCGCATGAAGACACGGGGTCCCTGGCTCCAGGGACTGATGGCGTTCATGCGGATGCGGTCGCCCAGCAGGGCGCCGCCGCTCTTGCGGCGCGACGGGTCGATGGAAATGATGGCGACGCGCAGGCTGTCGCCCTGGTCCAACCGCAGGCGGCGGATCAACTCGTCGGTGAGCGATGACTTGCCCGCGCCGCCGGTGCCGGTGATGCCGAGCACGGGAATTTTCTTGCCTTGCGCAGCCGCCTTCACGTCGTCCATCAGCGTGCCGTCGGCCTTGCCGTTTTCCAGCGCCGTGATGAGCTGCGCAAGGGCGCGCCAGTTCATCTCGCCATGGCCCTGGATGGCCTTGGCGTCCTTCGGCGCGTACTGTGTGATGTCCTTGTCGCAGCGCATCACCATCTCGCCGATCATCCCGGCCAGGCCCATCTTCTGGCCGTCTTCCGGGCTGTAGATGCGGCTGACGCCATAGGCCTGCAGCTCGCGGATTTCGGGAGGCACGATCACGCCGCCGCCGCCGCCGAACACCTGGATGTGGGCGCCGCCTCGGGCCTTGAGCAGGTCCACCATGTATTTGAAGTACTCGACGTGTCCGCCCTGGTAGGAGCTGATGGCGATGCCCTGCACGTCTTCCTGCAGCGCAGCGGTGACGACGTCGTCGACGCTGCGGTTGTGGCCCAGGTGGATCACCTCGGCGCCCATGCCCTGCAGGATGCGCCGCATGATGTTGATAGCGGCGTCGTGCCCGTCGAACAGGCTGGCGGCCGTGACGAAGCGAACCTTGTGGGTCGGGCGGTAGTTGGCGAGCGCCTTGAATTCGGCGGACAGGTCGGTCATGAAAACGTCTCCGGCCCGAGGCCACAGCGCCCCAGGGTTCAGCTATTCTGGACCCCTACCTTACTTG
>DATILF010000089.1:0-4573 GCA_035476755.1 Ramlibacter sp. | reverse complement strand
GCTGCCCCTGGGTGAATGACGGCAGGGCTTCGTTCGTCTCGCGGGTGGCGTCTTCGATCCTGAAGGAGGCGCAGCCCGCCAGCAGCAGCGCGCACACCATGGCGCCCAGGGTGAAGCGCGGCGTCATGGCTGACCTCTGCGTGGCGTCGGGTGCCCGTGCCCTGGTCCGTGTCCCTCGCCAGACCCTGGCCCCTGGCCGGCATCAGGCGCCTGGGCCGGCGCTGATGCAGCCGCTTCTCTTGAATAGGCGCGCCAGCCGCCGACCTCACGCACGGTGTCGTTGGCCTGGCGCCAGGGAATCGGCTTGTCGTCGGCGAAGGGCTGGTAGCCGGCGAGTGCCGACTGGAACGGGACGGTGGGCGGCGGCTGTGTCACCGCGCCTTGCGCCAGCAGCGTCGGCGGCCCCAGCAGGGGCGCCAACGCGAGCAGGCGGAAATGGCGTATGCAATGCATGAGAGCCTCGTGGTCTGCAAAGAGAGGGGAAATGGCCTTGGGACCCACCGGCCGCCCGGGGGTCGCGGGCGCAAGGCAGGGCAGGGACAGGCCGCAGGAAAGCGTGGGCGGCCGCGAACGCGGCGCCCGGGGGCTCAGGCGCGAGGCGGCTTGTCAGGCACCAGCACCGCCAGCGCCGGGATCAGGACGAAGGGCTCAGGCAGCGGCGCGTGGGCCGGCTCACCGAACTGCGGCGACTGGGGAAATTCGTTCAGGGCCACGGCGTGGCCGCAGAAAGCGCACAGGCTGCACTTGTGGTCGGCCTGAATCCCACCTCCGTGACCCTCGTGCCCGTCGTGCGAATGCATCGCCTCGGCGTGCTCATGATGTGCGGCGGACGCCGATTCCGATGGCGCGGCGCTGGACCTGGCACCGCAATGCCCCATGGATGCCGCCGCCAGCCCCTGCAAGGGCAGCGCGAGCATCATCAGCCAAAGGCAGATCAGGCGGATCCCGGTCATCAAGGAATTCTAGTCAATGCGTTGTTGCTGTGCCGTGCAGCCTGAAGCTTGCCCCCGTGGGAAGGTCAAGGCGAACAGGCCATTGCCCCACCAGGGCGCAGGGAAATGGCGGCGCAGGCGCTTACTCGGGCAGGGCTTCGGTGCGCGGGCCCACCAGGGTGAAATGAAAGACCGCGCCCTCGCCCGTGCGTGAATCGGCCCACACGCGCCCGCCATGCCGCAGGGCGATCTTGCGCACCATGGCCAGGCCCATGCCGGTGCCCTGGAACTCGTGGGCCGGGTGCAGGCGCTGGAAGGGCGTGAACAGTTTGCCCGCGTAGGCACTGTCGAACCCCGCCCCGTTGTCGCGCACGAAAAACACCACCGGCCCCGCGCTGCCGAAGGCCGCCGCGCCGAACTCGATGCACGCCTGCGGCTGCCTGGAGGTGAACTTCCAGGCGTTGTCCAGCAGGTTCTCCAGCATCACCTTGAGCAGCCGCCCGTCCCCCTGCACCGCCGGCGTGTCGGCGATGCCGACCTGCACCTCGCGGTGCGGCTGCGTTTCACGCATGCGGCGCAACCAGGCCCGGGCCAGCGCCGACAGGTCCACGCGCGCGCTTTGCAGCGGCTCCTGTGACAGGTTGGCCAGCGACAGCAGGGCATCCGTGAGGTCGGACATGAGCTGCACGCCATGGCGCACCCGTTGCAGATAGTGGCGGCCCTTGGCGTCCAGCGAGTCGCCCAGCAGCAGTTCCAGCTGGCGGCTGAAACCGTCGGTGGTGGAAAGCGGCCCGCGCAGATCGTGCGCGACGGAATAGGCGAACGTGCGCAGCTCTTCGTTGCGCTCCTCCAATTGGGCGGTGCGCTGCCGGATGCGCGATTCCAGGGCCTCGTTCAGCTCGCGGATTTCCCGCTCGGCCCGCCGCCGCTGTGTCACGTCGGTATTGACCGACATGACGGCCGCCAGCGCCCCGTTCTCTGAACGGATCACGGTGAGACGGCGCTCGATGTCCAGCACGCGCCCATCGGCCGACACGCACCGCAGCTCGCCCACCCACGCGCCTTGCGCCGTCATCTCCTGGACAGCCGACTCGGACAACACCGCGTCGGGCCCCAGCAAGTCGGCGAGCGTGCGGGCCTGGGCCTGGGCGGCCGTCCAGCCGAACAGCCGCTCGGCGCCCTCGTTCCAGTAGCGCACACGATGGTCGGGGCCCTGCACCAGGATTGCGTCGCTCGCCTGGTCGAGCATCTGGGCCTGCTCGCGGATGCGCTGCTGGTCGCGCACGTGCTCGGTCAGATCCTCGACGATGGAGATGAGGTAGGGCTCGGACTCTTCGCTTCGCACCAGGGTGACCGATACGCGGGCTGTGTAGACCTCGCCGCTCTTGCGGATGAAGCGGCGTTCGGCGGTGTACGACCGGGCCTTGCCGTCCAGCAGGCGCTGCTGGTCGCGCACGACGCCGTCGCGGTCCCCGCCGCTCGCCAGCAGGTCGGCATACTTCATGTGCAGCAGCTCGTCGCGCGCATAGCCGTGCATGCGGCAGAGGCTGCCGTTCACGCGCAGGAACCGCCCCGACGGCGAGAGGTGGGCGATGCCCAGCGCCGCCTGCTCGAACGTGGCCCGGTACCGCTCCTCGCTATCCTTGAGCGCGGCCTCCGCCGCCTTGCGCTGCGTGATGTCCTGCACCTGCAACAGGAAATGCGCGGGCTGCCCCGCCGGGTCGTGCACCATGCTGCAGCTGATGTGCGTCCAGACGACGTGGCCATCCTTGTGCAGGTAGCGCTTGTCGCGCTGGTAACTGGGGAACGCCCCGGCCAGCATCTCCCGGCGCAGCAGCAGGTCTTCGGCCAGGTCTTCGGGATGAGACACACCGCGCGAGCCAATGCCCAAAAGCTCGCTTTGGCGGTAGCCCAGCATCTGGCACATGGCGTGGTTGACGCGCAGCGACGACGAGTCCATGGCCAGCAAGGCCATACCGATCGGCGCGAACTCGAACGCCGCGGCGAACTGCTGTTCGCTGACGGGCGCGCCGGTGGCGGGGGTGGAGTCGGCCGCAGGCCGCGGCGCCAGGCCGCTCACGAGTGACATCCGGCGATTGGGCCTGATTTTCGCCTGCCCGGCCATGGGGAAACCCCATGGCCGAGGCAGCCGCGGGCGCGCCAGGAATTTGCGCGGACAAAAGGGTAATGCCGAGCAGGCCGCGTAGCCCCTGTCCCACAGCGCGGGCGGACCGTTTCCGACGCCGCGCGAGGCGGCTCAGCGCGACACTGCGGGACACGCTCCTTCGCGAAGGAATTGAACCATGGCTTACAGCAGCATCCTGGGCGCGGACCACGCGCCCGCACTCCCGAGCGGCCGTGGGTCCGGCGTGCTGGGCCCGAGCGACAACTCCGACAGCGGCAGCGACACCGTCGGCACCCATGAGGCGTACGCCGACAGCGATGCCACGGGCACCGGCGAGCGTGGCTCCGTCACGCCGGGCGAAAGCCGCGAGGGCGCCGACATCATGCCGGACCACGTGGTGCGCATGGACCGTGCCAACGAAGAAGACGAGGACCCGCTTGCCTCCGGCGAGGGCTTCCCGGCTGACGATGCGGACGGGCAGGAAATGACCGACCTGGACGTCAACGACGTGGATGCGGGCGAGAGCAGCGAGGACGAGGCCGGGCGCTGAATGAGGGGGAGGGAGCGATTCACGGCTTCTGCCGCCCCAGACACCCAGCCCGTCAACGCGCGAGCGTGGAGGCCCCGAACAGGCTCTGGATGAACTCCACCGCGAGTTCCGCTGTCCGGTTGCGCACATCCAGCGCGGGATTGATCTCCACCACGTCCAGTGAACCCAGCCGGCCCGTGTCGGCGATCATCTCCATGCACAGCTGCATCTCGCGGTAGGTGGGGCCGCCGCGCACGGCGGTGCCGACGCCGGGCGCATCGGCGGGGTCCAGGCAGTCGAGGTCGAAGCTCACGTGCAGGTGCGTGTTCTCGTCGATATCGTGCAGGGCCTCGATCATGGTGTTGCGCATGCCGTGCTCGTCGATGTGGCGCATGTCGAAGACCTGCAGGCCCAACTGGAGGATCGCCTGCTTCTCGGCGGCATCGACACTGCGGATGCCGATGAAATCGAGGTCCTCCGGGGCGAGCGCCGCGGCCTCGCCGCTCCAGCCGACCAGCGCCTTGGGCCCATGGCCCAGCAGGCAGGACACCGGCATGCCGTGCAGGTTGCCCGACGGGCTGATCGCTTCGGTGTTGACGTCGGTGTGGGCGTCCAGCCAGATCACGCGCAGGTGCTTGCGCGCGTAGCGGCAGTGCCGCGCCACGGCGCTGACGGAGCCGATGGCCAGGCAGTGGTCGCCGCCCATGAGCAGCGGCGTCTGGTTGGCGGCCAGCACGGCCGCGACGCGGTCGAAGACCGCGCGGTTCCAGGCCACGACTTCGTCAAGGTGGCGCACGCCATGTTTGGGCTCGGTCCAGGGCGTGGGCGGGCCGGCCAGGTTGCCATGATCGATGACGTTCAGCCCGTGCGCGCGCAGCGCCTCGAACAGGCCGGCGACGCGCAGCGCGTCGGGCCCCATGCCCGCGCCGCGCACGCTGGCGCCGACGTCGGTGGGCGCGCCGATGAGGCTGACGGTTTTCATCGTGT
>DATILF010000088.1:0-1802 GCA_035476755.1 Ramlibacter sp. | reverse complement strand
TTGGGCAGCGGCAGCGGATAGCGGCCGGTGCGGAAGTAGATATCGATGAAGTTCAGCGCGACGTAGCTGTGGCGCACGCGCGCCTGGCCGGGGCCGGGCTCGCCGACTTCGACGGTTTCGTAGCGCAGCACGTCGGGGCCGCCAGTTTCGTAAAGGCGAATGGCTTGGGCCATGGTTGTGTCCTTGATGTAGTTGGTGTCAGTCGGCTTATGCCGCGAGCTTGTCGATCCACAGGCGCGCCTCGGGCCAGGGGCCGAAGCCGGAAGCCGGGTTCAGGTGGCCGACATCGCCCAGGTCCACCAGCCCGCTGCGCCAGTCCGTGGCCATTTCAACCACCCGCGCGCGGGAAGCCAGCGGGTCGTTGCGGCTGGAGCCGACAATGCTTGGAAACGGCAGCGGATCGCGCGGCACGGGCAGCCAGCCGCCGGCGCGCAGCGCGTCCAGCGTCGGGTAGCCCTCAGGCATGGGCTGCTCGAAATCCGGGGGCACCGCCAGCAACGCGCCCAGCACCTCGCGCTTCGTCTGTTGCGCCCAGTGCACCACCATGATGACGCCGCCGCTGTGCGCGACGATGACCAACGGGCCTTCGATGGTCTGCGCCTCGCGCTCGATGGCCGCCACCTTCGTGGCGCAATCCAGGTCCTCGCGGCCCATTGGCGGCACGGTGCGCACACGCGGCAGCTCGGCCGCCAGCAGCGTCTGCCAGTGCTCCTCCACGTGGTCGCGCAGGCCGGGGACGATGAGGATGGTGGGCTCGTTGCCGGATGCGTTCATCGCACGAACCTCCCACTGTGATCGACGATGGTGATTTCCACGAAGTTCGAACCGTTGCGGCGCTTCGGGCCGTAGGCCAGGCGGTAGCCGCCCAGGTCGACATCGCTCATGCGTTCCAGCGTGGCGGTGATGGCGGCTGGCGTCGGATTGCTGCCGGCGCGCCGCAGCACTTCGACCAGGATGCTGGCGTTCAGGAACCCCCACATGCGGTCGTAAGTGGGCGGCAGGCCGGCCTTGGCCATGAGCGCGCCGAAGCGCCGCGTCAGCGCACTGGTCTGTCGGGCCGGAAACGGCACCACCTGCGTGAAAGCCATGCCGCGCGCGGCCGGGCCCATTTGCGCCAGCAGGGCCGTGGTGCCCGCCAGCGACAAGGCGTACACCGGCACGCGCGCCGAGGCGGGCAGCGATTTCATGAAACCCAGCACCGCCGACCCGGCGGCCAGCAGCAGGATGGCTTGCGGCTGCATGGCCGCGACGGCCTGCGCCGCGGCTGCGCCGTTGGAGCCGTCGGGCTCGACGGGCACGGCGCCGGCCAGCGTGGCCTGATGCTCCTGCACGACGGACTTCACCAGCGGCACGATGAAGCGTCCCAGCTCGTTGTTCTGATAGGCCAGCGCGAGGCTGCGCGTGTTCATCGCCGCGAGGGTGCGCACCATCGTCACGATCTCGTCACGCAAGCTCGCGGTGGTAGTGAAAAGATAGGGGTTGGCGTCGTTGCGGGCGATGTCGGCGCCGTTGTACACGCCGATCAGCGGCACTTTGCGCTCATTGACCAGCGGCAACGCCCACATCAAGCCGGGCACGAAGGCAAAGCCGAACAGCGCCGCGACCCGCTCGGACTCGATCAGGCGCTGCGCGTTGTCGGCGGTGCGCTGGGGCTGGGTGGCGTCATCGAGCGTGATCAGCTCGATGGGCGCGCCGCGCACCCCGCCCTCGGCGTTGACTTCGTCCAGCAGGGCCTTCTGGCCCTGCGCGATGGGCGCCACCACCGACCCAAGCGGCCCGGTCAGGGGCAGGCTCTGCCCGAT
>DATILF010000087.1:0-2842 GCA_035476755.1 Ramlibacter sp. | reverse complement strand
CACCGTGGTGCACATCAATGCCGGTATCGCCGGCCTGGTGGGCGCCTATGTGGTGGGCAAGCGCATCGGCTACGGCAAGGAATCCCTGACGCCTCACAGCCTGACCCTGACCATGGTCGGCGCCTCGCTGCTGTGGGTGGGCTGGTTCGGCTTCAACGCCGGCTCCAACCTGGAAGCCAACGGCCTCACGGCGCTGGCCTTCGTCAACACGCTGGTGGCCACGGCTGCCGCCACGCTGTCCTGGATCGCCGGTGAGTCGCTGTCCAAGGGCAAGGGCTCCATGCTGGGTGCCGCTTCCGGCGCCGTCGCCGGCCTGGTGGCGATCACCCCGGCCTGCGGTTTCGTCGGCCCGATGGGCGCCATCGTCATCGGCCTGCTGTCCGGCCTGATCTGCCTGTGGGGCGTGAACGGCCTGAAGCGCCTGCTGGGCGCCGACGACTCCCTGGACGTGTTCGGCGTCCATGGCGTGGGCGGCATCCTGGGCGCGCTGCTCACCGGCGTGTTCGCCGCGCCCTCCCTGGGCGGCACGGGCGTGTACGACTACGTGGCCAACAAGGTCAACCCCGACTACTCGATCGGCGGCCAGGTCTGGATCCAGTTCCAGGCCGTGCTGACCACGGTGGTCTGGTCGGCCGTCGTGGCCTTCATCGCCTACAAGATCGTCGATCTGGTGATCGGCCTGCGCGTCTCCGAAGAGGAAGAGCGCGAAGGCCTGGACATCTCGTCGCACGGCGAGACGGCCTACAACCGCTAAGCACCTGACGCTGCGGCCCCACTGGCCGCAGCCCCGAGATAAAAAAGCAAGTTCTCCTTTGGATGTTCGGCCCGCGAAGCTTCGGCTCAGCGGGCCGTTTTTTTTGGCCGCGTGATGTTGCCGGTTCGTACCTCGTTCGCAGCGCGCGGGCCCCACCTGGGGGCACAATCCTGCCAAGAACTGAAAAAGGCAAGACGCATGGTGCAACTTCGAGCGGGCGCCCTGGTGTGCGACATCGAGCCGGGCCTGGGCGGCTGCATAGCCGGGCTGTGGCTGGGCGGCGTGCCGGTCCTGCGTTCCACGCCCGCCGGCCAGCTGGCGTCGGCGCGGCAGGCGGGCAGCTACCCGCTGGTGCCTTTCTCCAATCGCATCGCCCAGGCCAGCCTGCAGTGGCAGGGCACCCAGCATCCGCTGGTGCAGAACAACGCGCCGGAGCCGCACGCCATCCATGGCGTGGGCTGGCAGCGCCCGTGGCAGGTGCTGGAGAGCGATGGGCGCTTCGCCCTGCTCGCCTACGAGCACCGTGCCGACACCGGATGGCCGTTCGCCTTCGATACCTCCCAGACTTTCCGGCTGGGTGAAAACACCCTGGCGCTGACCCTGTCGCTCACCAACCAGTCGGCGCAACCCGCGCCCGCGGGCCTGGGCTGGCACCCGTTTTTCGTGAAGCGGCCCACCAGCCACATCGCCTTCGGTGCCACCGGCCGCTGGGATATGGGCGCTGACAAGCTGCCGACCGGGCGCCGGCCCTCGCCAGGCCTGGACGCGGATTGCGCTTCGCTGGAGGTCGATCATTGCTTCGACGGCTGGGACGGGGTCGTGCGCCTGCGCGATGATGTGCTGAGCATGCGCATCACCTCGAACCTGGGCCGCCTGGTGGTGTTCACCCATACCGGCCGCGACGACATCGCGATCGAACCGGTCAGCCACGTGAACAATGCCTTGAGCCTGGTCCACGCCGGCGCGGACGCGGCGTCCCTGGGCCTGGTGATCCTGCAGCCGGGCGCATCGATCAGCGCCCAGATGACCCTGGAAGTGGAGAACGCGCCATGATGTCCTGGACCACCGTGGTCGCACAGCCCGACCAGCTGGGCGAGTCGCCTTTCTGGCACCCGGCCGAACGCATGCTCTACTGGGTGGACATCCCGGCGCGGGCCATCCGCCGCGTCGATCCCGAAGGCGGCAGCGTGCAGAGCTGGTCCATGCCGACGGAGCCGGGCTGCATCGCGCCGGTGGGTTCCGGTGGCCTCGTCATCGCCCTGCGTGACGGCATCTACCGGGCGCCCGGCTGGGGCGTCGCCCTGCAGCCGCTGGTGCGCTTCCACCACGACGTCAGCACCACCCGCTTCAACGACGGCAAGGCCGATCCGGTGGGCCGCTTCTGGGCGGGCACCATGTACGAGCCGCGCGACGCCCGCAAGGCCGAGCTCTACAGCATCGACCTGCGGCCCGACAACGGCAATGGCGGCAAGCCCGTGGTCCAGCTCAAGGCGCACAACGCCGTCATTGCCAACGGCCTGGCATGGTCGCCCGATGCGCGCACCCTGTACTGGGCCGATACGCCCAACCACATCATCCACGCCTGGGACTGGGAGCCGGCCGGGAACGTGATGCGGGGGCACCGCGTGTTCCAGCAATTCGCGCCCAAGCCCGCCGGCTGGAAGCCGGGCCAGCCCGGGTATGGCGGGCGGCCCGACGGCGCGGCCGTGGATGCCGCGGGCAACTACTGGTGCGCCATGTTCGAGGGCCAGCGCCTGCTGAAATTCGCGCCCTCGGGCGAACTGCTGGCGGACATCCCCGTGCCCGTGCGCTGCCCCACGATGCCCTGCTTCGGGGGCGACGACCTGAAGACGCTGTTCGTGACCAGCGCCAGCTACAACCGGCCTGACGATGAACTGCGTGCCCTGCCGCAGTCCGGATGCATCATCGCCGCGCGGGTGGACGTGCCGGGCCTGCCCGTCAATTTCGTCAGCGATTGATTTCAAAAAGATCAACTTCCAAGGCGTGCGGCTGAGGACGTGCCGCGCGTACCATGCACCGCATGGACCTCATCCTTGATCCTTGGCTCGAGCCAATCCGCGCCGCCGC
>DATILF010000086.1:0-11397 GCA_035476755.1 Ramlibacter sp. | reverse complement strand
CCGTTCCCACGATGGGCGGCGCCCTGGTGACGCTCGATCCGGAACTGCCGGTGGGCATCGTCGATCAGGCGCCGCTGGGTCGACGGCGGGACGTGCTCTCGTACAACAGCCCGCCCTTGGCCGATGAAGTCGCCATCGTCGGGCCGGTGACGCTGGTCTTCTGGGCACGCTCGTCAGCCGCGATGACGCAGTTCAACGCCAAGCTGACGGTGGCCCGCGAGGACGGCTCGGTGCTGAACTATCTCGATCGCATCGTGAGCTCGACCTGCCGCGAGGGCTCGCGCCAGGCGTCCTTGCCGGCGCAGCCGGGCGTCACTCATCGCTACCAACTGGAGCTCGGCCATATTGCCTTGCTGCTGCGGCCGGGCATGCGCTTGCGCGTAGAGATCGCCTCGTCCAACTTTCCCCGGTTCGCTTTGGGCGCGACCGGCGATGCCAAGGTGGATCAAATGATCTTTCACGAATCGGAGCACCCATCCTGGCTGGAGGTGCTGGAGATGGACCCCGCCCTGCTGCGATAACCGCTTTCCGAAGTATTCCCACTAACCACAAGGAGACAACCATGACGACAAACCGAGGCGTTGTATACGTCAAGCAGGGCAAGGTGGAGGTGCAGAGCATCGACTATCCGAAACTGCTCAACCCCAGGGGCCGCACCGCCAACCACGGCGTGATCCTCAAGGTGCTCACCACCAACATCTGCGGCTCGGACCAGCACATGGTGCGCGGCCGCACCACCGCACCCGCGGGCCTGGTGCTCGGCCACGAAATCACGGGCGAGGTCATTGAAGCCGGCAAGGACGTTGAAACCCTGTCCGTGGGCGACATCGTCTCCGTCCCGTTCAACGTCGCCTGCGGCCGTTGCCGCCTGTGCAAGGAACGCCAGACCGGCGTCTGCCTGACCGTCAACGAATCGCGCCCGGGCGGCGCTTACGGCTATGTGGACATGGGCGGCTGGGTCGGTGGCCAGGCCGAATACGTCATGGTGCCGTATGCCGACTTCAACCTGCTGAAGTTTCCCGACCGTGACCAGGCGATCGAAAAAATTCGTGACCTGACTTGCCTGTCGGACATCCTGCCCACCGGCTACCACGGGGCCGTGACCGCAGGCGTCGGCCCGGGCAGCACGGTGTATGTGGCCGGCGCGGGCCCGGTCGGTCTGGCGGCAGCCGCATCCGCGAGGTTGCTGGGCGCAGCCGTCGTCATCGTCGGCGACATCAACCCCGCCCGTCTCCAGCACGCCAAAAGCGTCGGCTTTGAAACCGCGGACCTGTCCACCGACGTGCCGCTCGGCGAACAGATCGCCGCCATCCTGGGCGTGCCCGAAGTGGACAGCGCCATCGACGCCGTCGGCTTCGAAGCGCGCGGCCACGGGCATGAAGGTGCCCAGCATGAAGCACCGGCCACCGTGCTCAATTCATTGATGGAAGTCACCCGGGCCGCCGGCAAGATCGGCATCCCCGGCCTGTACGTGACGGAAGACCCGGGGGGCGTGGACAAGGCCGCCAAGACCGGCTCCCTCAGCATCCGCCTCGGCCTGGGCTGGGCCAAGTCGCACAGCTTCATGACCGGCCAGACCCCGGTGATGCAGTACAACCGCGCGCTGATGCAGGCGATCTTGTGGGACCGCATCAAGATCGCCGACATCGTCGGCGTCAAAGTCATCTCGCTCGACGAGGCACCCAGCGGCTATGCGCAGTTCGATGCCGGCGCGCCTGTGAAGTTCGTGATCGACCCGCACGGTCGATTGGCAAACTGACACCCGCGGGCTGCGGTCGTCATGCGACCGGAGGGTCATACCGCCCATCGATGGCCGTCCACCCGGCATCGGCGTGGATGACTGTCGCGGTGATGTAGCTGGCGGCATCGGACACCAGGAACACCAGTGGCCCGGCCATTTCGCTCACGTGGGCCCAGCGCTTGAGCGCCGTGCGCGATGCGTAGGCCTGGTTCCAGCCGGGGTTGCCGACGATGGGCGCGGTGAGCGGCGTGTCGATGATGCCGGGGGCGATGGCGTTGACGCGCACGCCATGGGGCGCCAGCTCGGTCGCAAGGCCCTTGGCCATCTGGCCGATGCCGGCCTTGGTCGATGCATAGATGCTCTGGCCGGGCTCCACCGAATAGGCGCGCATCGACGACATCAGCACCATCGCGCCACGGCCCTGTGCCTTCATCCGAGTGCCCACGGCGCGCGCCACCCGGAAGGTGCCCTTCAGGTTGAGGTCGATGACCTGGTCGAATTCCGCGTCGGTGTAGTCCAGCAGGCGCTTGCGCAAGTTGCGGGCCGGGGTGGCGATGAGGGCATCGACGTGGCCACGCCAGCCCCAGGCGCGCTCGACCATCGCGTCCACGCTGGGGGTGCTGCGCACGTCGGCTTCCAGCGCCACCGCGCTACCGCCTGCGGCGTCGATCTGGCGCAAGGTCTCCTGCGCACCCGGCGCGTCGATGTCGGCCACCACACACGCGGCGCCGGCCGCAACCACGCCCAGGCAAGCGGCGCGGCCGATGCCCGAGCCGCCGCCGACCACCAGCACCACGCGGCCCGTCAGGTCGAACATCTTCTTGTAGTCAATCGCAAACGATTCTGTAGTCATGGGTCTTTCCAGGGAAGAAGGCCAGGGCCGCCGTGGCCATGTCGCGCAGGCAGTACGCGCACATCACCGTGAGCATGGCCGGCATCACGCCGTACCACCAGGCCTTGGAGATGGCGAAGACCGGCGAGGATTCGCCGGCGTCCAGCGTCAGGCCGAGGCTGAGCCAGGCGAGCGTGGCCAGGAAGCCGAAGTTGGCCATCGCGATCGCCAGCGCCAGCAAGTGCCGCAGGCCCGGCGAGGCGATGCTCACCAGCAGCGCATCGACACAGAAATGCGCGCGGGCGCGCCATACGGCGGCGGTGCCGACGAACACCATCCAGGCGAACAGCAGTTCGACGATTTCGTCGGTCCAGCCGAGCGATGCGACGGGGGCCAGGCGATTGAGCACCATGAGGCTGACGATCAAGAGCAGCAGCACGAAGCAAGTGCCTGCGACGGCGTGCAGCACGCGGCCGACCCAGCGGTCCAGCAGTTGCAGGGCAGCCATCAGAACACCATCCTCGGCAGCCAGGTCACCATGCCCGGCACCACGGTGATCAGCACCAGCACGGCGAGGATGGCCACCAGGAAAGGACGGATCTCCCGTGCCAGCTCGAAGATCGGTACCTTCGCCACGCCGGACATGGCATACAGCACCATGCCCACCGGCGGCGTCAACATGCCCACCATCAGGTTCAGCGTCATCACCACGCCGAAGTGCAGCGGGTCGATGCCGAGCCTGGCCAGGATGGGCGCGAAGATCGGTATGGTCAGCAGCATGATGGCGATGCCTTCCATGAAGCAGCCCAGTACCAGCAGGATGAGATTGATGATCGCCAGGCACGCCAGCGGGGAGGCCGCCATGCCGGTGAGAAAGCCGATCAGCGTTTCCGGCGCGCGCAGGTAGATCAGCACCCAGCCGAAGAGGCCCGCGGCGGCCACGATGAACATCACCTGTGCGGTCTGCAGCACCGTCTCCAGCACGATGCGGGGCAGGTCGCTCCAGGCCAGCTCGCGGTAGACGAAGCGGCCCAGGATCAGCGCGTACAGGCAGGCCACCACGGACGCCTCGGTGGGCGTGAACCAGCCGCCCAGGATGCCGCCCATCATGATGGCCGGCGTGATGATCGCGGCCAGGCCGTCCAGCAGCGCGCGGCCGGTTTCGGCCAGCGTGGCGCGCCGCTCGCGCGGGTAGTTGCGCCGTTTCGCCAGCAGGTAGACCACCACCATCATCGCCAGCCCCATCAGCACACCGGGAACCACCCCGCCCAGGAACAGCGCGCCCACCGACACCCCCGTCATGGAGCCGTAGATCACCAGCGGGATCGACGGCGGGATCACCGGGCCGATGGTGGCGGAGGCGGCCGACACCGCCGCCGAGAAGCTCGGCTCGTAGCCGGCCTTGGTCATCGCCTTCACCTCGATGGCGCCCAGGCCCATGGCGTCGGCCAGCGCCGAGCCGGACATGCCCGAGAACACCATCGAGCCCAGGATGTTGACCTGGCCCAGGCCGCCGCGGAAATGGCCGACCAGGCTGTGGGCGAAGCGAAAGATGCGCTCGGTCGTGCCGCCGGTGTTCATCAGGTTGCCGGCCAGGATGAAGAAGGGAATGGCCAGCAGGGTGAACGCCGTGGTGCTGGCATACACCCGCTGCGCCAGGATGCCCAGCACGGCGTGGTCGCCCATCAGCACCAGCGTGCCCAGGCCGGCGGCGCCCATCGCGATCGCGACCGGCAGCCCGAGCCCGATCAGCGCGAAGAGGCCGCCAAAGATCAGCAGCAGCGTCATTTGCGCTCGCTGTCCACCATCTTCATGAACTGGGCCACGTTGGCGTCGCCCGCATAGGCGCGGATGCGCGTGTAAGCCGGGCCCATGGCGGCGCGAAACGGCGCGGTGTCGGGCCGGGTCACCTGTACGCCGGCTGCCTGCAGCCGGACGATCAAACCTTCTTCCTCGGCGGCGATGGCCTGGCGCATCATCGCGCCGGCGGCCAGGCTCTCCTCGCGCACGATGGCCTGCTGCTGGGGCGTCAGCCGGGCCCAGGTCTTGGCGCTCATCACGTGGACCATGGAGTTGTAGGCGTGGCGCGTCAAGGCCAGGTGCTTCTGCACTTCGTACAGCTTGTTGTGCACGATCACGGCCAGCGGGTTCTCCTCGCCGTCCACCACGCCTTGCGACAACGCCATGTAGAGCTCGGGAAAGGCGATCTTGGTGGCGCTGGCACCCAGTGCTTCCATGGTGGCCTCCAGCTGCACTTCGGGCGGGACCCGCACCTTGAGGCCCTTCACGTCTTCCGGCTTGTGGATCGCGCGCTTGCTGTTGGTGAGGTTGCGAAAGCCGTATTCCCAGTTGGACAGCAGCACGAACCCTTCCTTTTCCGCCAGCGGCGCCAGCCATTGCATGGCCGGGCCGTCCATCACGCGGTGCGCATGCGCGATGTTGTCGAAGACGAAGGGCAGCATCACCACGGCGAAGGCCTTGTGGTACTTGTCCAGCGCACCCTGCGTGGGCAGGCCCATGTCGATGGCGCCCAGCTTGACCTGCTGCAGCTGCTCCGGCGGCGAGCCCAGCGCGCTGGCGGGAAACACCGAGACTCTGACCTGCCCCTGGGTGCGTTCCTCCACCCGCTTGGCGAAAGCCTGGGCGGCGACGTTGGCGGGGTGCGTGGATTCGGCGTAGTGCGCGAACTTCAGCGTGACCTGCGCCTGCGCGATGGCGGACAGCGAAAGGCCGAGCAGCAGGGCGCCGAGCCGGTGGCTCATGGTTCGAACGTTCATGGGGGTCTCCTAGGTGTTCTTGAATCCGCGATCACATCGGTGAGAACTTCACCGACTTCAGGATCTTGTTTTCCTGGTGCTGCACGTTGCCGGTGGCCGCACTCTTCGCGCGGTACGCCACCCACTCGGGGTCGGCGTCCAGCGCCGTGCGGCGCTTGTCGCGATCGGCCAGGCTCTCGTAGGCCCACAGGTGCACCACCTGGTTGTTGGGCCCGATCTCGGTCGTGAAGTAGCCGATCGGTTCACCCTGGTGGCGCCGCTGCACGGGCAGGCCCTCGCGCTCGTACAGCTCGAGGAAGGCCTTCAGGCGGCCCGGCACCATGGTGTAGGTTCGTAGGTCGAAGATCATTTTTTCCCTGAGCGGTGCTTTTTGTGTGTATTCAATCGGACGTGGCGCCGGACTGCTGCACCAGCGCGCCCCAGCGCTGAATCTCGCTATCCACGTAGGCCTGGAATTGCGCCGGCTGATTGCCGACGGGCTCGGCGCCGAGATCCTTCAGCCGCGCCTGCACCTGCGCATCGGCCACCGCCGCCGCGATGTCGCGGCCAAGCTTGTCGATGACGGGCTTGGGTGTGCCCTGCGGCACGAACAGGCCGAACCAGGACCTGGCCTCGATGCCTTTGAAACCGGTTTCGGCGAAGGTGGGCACGTCGGGCTGCTGCACATGCCGGGTGGCGCCTGTCACCGCCAACGCGCGCAGCTTGCCGGCGCGCACGTGGGCCAGTGCCTCCGGCAGGTTGGCGAACATCACCTGGATCTGGCCGCCCAGCAGGTCGTTCATCGCCGGCGCGCCGCCCTTGTACGACACATGCGCCATGCGCGCGCCGGACGCGGTGTTGAACAGCTCGCCGGCCAGATGCGCCGCGGTGCCGATGCCGCCGGAGCCGAAGTTGAGCGTACCGGCGCGCTCGTTGGCATAGCTCGCCAGCTGTCTGGGCGAGGTGACCGGCACGCCCGGATGCGCCACCAGCACCAGCGGCACCGCTGCCAGGTTCGACAGCGCGGCGAAGTCCCTGGATAGGCTGTAATCGAGCCTCTTGTACAGCGTGGCGTTGATGGCGTGGCTGGAGGTCGCCATCAGCAGCGTGTAGCCGTCCGCCGGCGCCTTGGCCGCGGCGGCGGCGCCGATGTTGCCGTTGCCGCCGGCCCGGTTGTCGATGAGGACGGGCTGGCCCCACTGCTCGGACAGTTTCTGCCCCACGGTGCGGGCGATCACGTCGGTGGCCCCGCCGGCGGCGAACGGCACGATGATTCGCACGGGCTTGCCCGGGAATGCCGCTGCCGGGGCCTGGGCCTGCGCGGCCGATACAGGAAGGGCGAGGGCCAGCGCGGCGGCCCAGGGGATGAGGCTTTTCATGGGAGTTTCTTTCACGATGTTCCTGCGAGGTTGGTCACTTGCGCGTCCGAGCGTTCACCCAGCGCCGTGCGGCGCAACGCCGACAGCGTGGTGCGCGGCGTCAGTATTTCCGCGTCCAGCTTGATCTCGATCAGGAACGGTCCGCCGCTGCTGCCGGCCGTGCCCAGCGCATGCTCCAGCGCCGGGGCGAATTGCGCCGTCTCGCTCACGCTCATCGCCTCCACGCCGAACGATTGGGCGTAGGCCACGAAATCCGGGTTGTTCAGGTCGGTGGCGACCACGCGGCCGGGGTAGTTCTTTTCCTGGTGCATGCGGATCGTGCCGTACATGCCGTTGTTGAAGACGATGAACACGATGGCCAGCCGGTGCCGCACGGCGGTCGCCAGTTCCTGGGAAGTCATCAGGAAGCAGCCGTCGCCCGCCAGGCAGATCACCTGGCGCGAGGGGTGGCACAGCTTGGCGGCGATGGCCGCGGGCACGCCGTAGCCCATCGCGCCGCTGGTCGGCGCGAGCTGGCTCCTGATATGCGAGAACTGGTGGTAGCGGTGCGCCCAGGCGGCGTAGTTGCCCGCGCCGTTGGTCAGGATGGCGTCGGCGTTCAGGATGGTCTGCATGGCCTTGAACGCGAGCGCCGGATCGAAGCGCGTTTCCCGGGGCGGCGGCTCGATGTAGCGCAGGTAGTCGGCGCGCGCGCTCTCCAGCCATTCGCGCCAGCCCCTGCTGTCGGCCTGCGGCAGTGGCGCGGCCATGTGAGCGAACGCATCGAGCGATGCGATGATCTTGAGTTCGGGCTGGTACACGCGGCCCAGTTCCTCGGGGCAGGGCAGTACGTGCACCAGGCGCTGCCGCGGCCGCGGAATGTCGAGCAGCGTGTAGCCGCTGGTGGCCATCTCGCCCAACCGCGCGCCCACCGCGATCAGCAGGTCGGCCGTGCGAATCCTCTCGGCCAGCGCCGGGTTGATGCCGATGCCGACGTCGCCGATGTAGTTCGGATGGCGGTTGTCGAACAGGTCCTGGCGGCGAAACGAGCAGGCGACCGGCAAGCCATTGCGCGTGGAAAAGCGCGACAGGTCGCGCCAGCCGGCCTGGGTCCAGCCCGAGCCACCGACGATCATCAGCGGCCGCTTGGCCTGCTTGAGTTGTGCGTGCAGCGCCTCCATCGCGGCGGGGTCGGGGTAGGCCTGCGGCACTTGCACGGCGAAAGCCGGCTTGGGAAAGGCCGAGTCGGTGAGCATGTCCTCCGGCAGGGCCAGCACGACCGGGCCGGGCCGGCCGGACAGCGCCACGCTGAAGGCGCGCGAGACGTACTCGGCCACGCGCGACGCATCATCGATCTGCGCCACCCATTTGGTGAAAGGCCCGAACATGCGGCGGTAGTCGATCTCCTGGAACGCCTCGCGCTCGATCATGTCGCGCCCGACCTGGCCGATGAACAGGATCATCGGCGTCGAGTCCTGGAAGGCGGTGTGCACGCCAATGCTGGCGTTGGTGGCGCCGGGGCCGCGCGTGACGAAGCAGATGCCCGGCCTGCCGGTGAGCTTGCCGTAGGCTTCGGCCATGAACGCCGCGCCGCCCTCGTGCCGGCACGAGATCAGCCGGATCGCCTCCTGGTGGTCATACAGCGCGTTGAGCACCTCCAGGTAGCTCTCGCCGGGCACGCAGAACGCCATGTCCGCGTGCTGGGCCAGCAAGGCATCCACCAGGAGTTGCCCCCCGGTCTGGAGTTTTGGCATACCGCTCATCGTCTTGCGCTTTCATGCCGCCGCAGCGGCCGATCGGTTGTGATGCGCAAAGCGTAAGCGCGGCCCCTTTCGCCGCGTTAGGACGATTCCGAGTTTCTCTTGGACTTTTCCACTGCGGGGTATCAGGCCAGCGCCGGGCCGCCCCAAGCAGGCCTGGGCCCCCTCGGGGGGCAGCGACCCACACGAAGTGGGGGAGCGTGGGGGCTCAATTAGCCAAGGGCCCGGCGAACATCTTCTTGAAGTCGCCCGGCGTGGCCTGCACGTGCTTCTTGAAGAAGCGCGAGAAGTAGGCGGGATCCTCGAAGTTCAGGCGGTAGGCGATTTCGGAAATGCCCAGCTCGGACTGGGTCAGCAGCCGCTTGGCTTCCAGCAGGATGCGGTCATGGATCAGCTGTGAGCCTGTCTTGCCCGTGGTGCTCTTGACGGCTTCGTTCAGGCGCCTCTCGGTGACGAGCAGCGCCTTTGCATAGTCCTGCAGCGATCCGAACTCCAGGTAATGCCGATCGACCAGGAGCTTGAAGCGCTTGGCCAGGCTATAGCTCTTGGGCAGCGCGGATTCCCCGGCGCGCGGGCGGTGCAGCCGGCGCAGGCGGGTCAGGAGGATCAGCAGCAGCGAGCGAACAATGTCGTAGCGCCAGGGCAGGCCGCCGCTGAATTCCTGCTCCATGGACTGCAGCAGCGGCCGCAGTTGCGCATCCTGCGCCGGTGTCAGGTACAGCACCGGGTCGGCGTTGGCGATATGGAAGAACGGAAACTCGGCCAACTCGTCAGCACGCGGGTACATCTGCAGGAAGAACTCCGCACTGAAGTTGAGCACGTAGCCCGCGGTCGGCGCCGTCGAGGTCCAGGCATGCACCTGGCCGGGAGAAATGAAGAAGACGGAGTGCGGCCGCACTTCGAAGGTCTCGAAATCCAGCACATGCTGGCCCTGCGCGCTCGTCATCCACAGCAGGTGGTAGTAGCTGTGACGATGCAGGAAGGGCCGCGGGATGTCGGCGCGTCCGTCCAGCCGGGCCAGGTCGAAGACAAACGCCGTGCCGTCCCGCCCGAACTCGGAAACTTCGAAATTGGGCAGGTCGCTTTCTGCTGGCATCGCGCGAAAACGATAGCACAGCGGCTCTTCGCCTTTCCGGGATGCTTGCGGTCCAGCTCGATCAGGGCGGCATGTCGCCCACGGCCCCGTTCGTGATGGCAGCCCACTCCGGCCCGCAGGCTGCCTCGACCCGCAACCTGCCCGGAATCTCCACACTGCACGCATGCAGCCACAACCGCTGCGCCCCCAGCCACGCCGCCACGGCGCGGTTGTGCGCGCTCTTGCCGTGGGTGGTGTCGCCCACCAGCGGATGCGCGATGTGCTTGAAGTGCCGGCGGATCTGGTGACGGCGGCCCGTGAGTGGGGTGATCTCCATCAACGCGTAGCGGCTGCTCGGGTGGGTGCCATCGGCGCTGAAGGGCCAGTCGAAACACGTCAAGCGGCGATAGTGCGTGACGGCCGGCAAGCGGACCTGGCCGGCCGAAGGGAACTCGGGGTCGCGCGCCAGCGGGTAGTCGATCACCCCGGCCTCTGGCGGCCATCCCCGCACCAGCGCCAGGTATCGCTTGACGACACTGCCGCTCTGAAAGGCCAGGCCCCATTCGCGAGCGGCGTGCGCGCTCTGGGCGAACAGCAGTACGCCGCTCGTGGCCTTGTCCAGGCGATGCAGCGGAAAGAGCCGCATACCCAGCTGGTGTTGCAGCAATTGCAGGGCGCTGCGTTCCTCGTGCGCGTCAAGCGCACTGGGGTGAACCAGCAGGCCGGCAGGCTTGTCGATCGCCACCAAATCGGCATCGACATGAAGGACGCGCAGCGCTTCGGGCGTTGCGATCAGCACGCTGTCAGCCCACGCGTGGCCTGACCCTGCTCGCCGCGAGCTTGGCCTGGGCCCGCGCCACCTCGACATCGGCGTCGTGCACCAGCGCCACGCCCATGCGGCGCTTCGCGAAGCTCTCTGGCTTGCCGAAGAGCCGCAGCTCGCTGTGGGGCACGGCCAGCGCCTCGGCCACGCCGTCGAACACGATGCCGGAGGCGTCCACCCCGCCATAGATCACGGCGCTGGCGCCCGGGCTTTTCAGGGTGGTGTCCACCGGCAGGCCCAGGATCGCGCGCGCGTGCAGCTCGAACTCGTTCTGCCACTGCGTGATCATGGTCACCATGCCGGTGTCGTGGGGCCGCGGGCTCACCTCGGAGAACCACACCTGGTCGCCCTTGACGAACAGTTCCACGCCGAACACCCCGCGCCCGCCGAGGTTGTCGGTCACCGCCTTGGCGATCTCGCGCGAGCGGGCCTGCGCGGTGGCGCTCATCGGGTGCGGCTGCCAGCTCTCGACGTAGTCGCCGCTGACCTGTACATGGCCCACCGGCTCGCAGAACTGCGTCTCCACCTGGCCGCTGGAGGCGCCCATGGCGCGCACGGTCAGCTGGGTGATTTCATAGTCGAAATCGATGAAGCCCTCGACGATCACCCGGCCCGGGCCCACGCGGCCGCCGGCCATGGCGTAGTCCCAGGCCTTCTGAACGTCGGCGGGGCTGTCGATCTTGCTCTGGCCCTTGCCGCTGCTGCTCATCACGGGCTTGACGACGCACGGATAGCCGATGCCGGGCTGTCCGCTCGCCCCATCGATCGCCGCCTGCAACTCGGCCAGCGAATCGCAGAACCGGTAGGGGCTGGTGGGCAGGCCCAGCGTTTCGGCCGCCAGGCGGCGGATGCCTTCGCGGTCCATGGTCAGCCGCGCCGCACGCGCCGTGGGGATCACCGTCACTTTGCCCTCGGCCTCCAGCGCCTCGAGCACCGGCGTGGCGATGGCCTCGATCTCGGGCACCACCAGGTCGGGCTTCTCACGCTCGATCAGCGCGCGCAGCTGCGCACCGTCGCTCATGGCGATGACGTGGGCATGGTGCGCCACCTGA
>DATILF010000085.1:0-5071 GCA_035476755.1 Ramlibacter sp. | reverse complement strand
GCGCACGCCCAGCGCGGCCGGCACCGTCCAGCCGAGCGGGCCGGCCTGGCCGCAGTTGATCCAGTGGCGCGGCTTGTACACGTGCAGGAACTGCGCGCCGGCGATCTGCGACAGGCCGATGGTGCTGACGTAGCAGGTGTCTTCGTCGAACGCGCGGTTCATGCACTGGTACACGCGCTGCGGTTTCATCGGCACGCTGTCGAAATTGGTCTTGCGCTGCATCGTGCGCTTGCGCTCCTGGCACTCGGCCACCCAGCCGTTGCGCCGCGGCAGCCGCGACGCGTCGCGGCGCTCGCGCGCCACCTGCACGAACAGCGCCAGCGCCAGCTTCGCATCCGAGACAATGCCGTAGTCCGGCGCGAACACGCGGCCGATCTGCGTCGGCTCGATGTCCACGTGGACGAATTTGCGATCCCGGGTGTACACCTCCACCGAGCCCGTGTGGCGGTTGGCCCAGCGGTTGCCGATGCCCATCACGAAGTCCGAGGCCAGCATCGTGGCGTTGCCGTAGCGGTGGCTGGTCTGCAGGCCGCACATGCCGGCCATCAGCGGGTGGTTGTCGGGGATGCTGCCCCAGCCCATCAGCGTCGGGATCACCGGCACGCCCGTGAGTTCGGCGAACGCCACCAGCAGCGCGCTGGCGTCGGCGTTGATGATGCCGCCGCCGGCGACGATCAGGGGCCGCTCGGCCTGGCCCAGCATGTCCAGCGCCTTCTCGATCTGCGCGCGGCTGGCCGCGGGCTTGTACACCGGCAGCGGCGTGTAGGTGTCGGGGTCGAACTCGATCTCGGCCATCTGCACGTCGAAGGGTAGGTCGATGAGAACCGGGCCGGGCCGGCCCGAGCGCATCAGGTGGAAGGCCTGCTGGAACGTGCCGGGCACCTGCGCCGGCTCGCGCACCGTTACCGACCACTTGGTCACGGGCCTGGAAATCGATTCGATGTCCACCGCCTGGAAATCTTCCTTGTACAGCCGAGCGCGAGGCGCCTGCCCGGTGATGCACAGGATGGGGATGGAATCGGCCTGCGCCGAGTACAGGCCCGTGATCATGTCCGTGCCGGCGGGGCCGGAGGTGCCGATGCACACGCCGATGTTGCCGGCCAGGGCCCGCGTGTAGCCCTCGGCCATGTGCGAGGCGCCTTCCACGTGGCGGGCCAGAATGTGGCCGATGGTGCCCTGCTTGCGCAGCGCCGCGTACAGCGGATTGATCGCCGCGCCCGGGATGCCGAAGGCCTGCGTGATGCCTTCCTTCTCCATCACCCAGACGGCGGCCTGGGCGGCTGTCATTCTTGCCATGAGATCGACTCCTGCTCTTTCTCCCTCCCCCTTTGGGGGAGGGCGGGGGTGGGGGCACGGGGACATGTGCCAACAGGTTCCGACTGTAGGAACCCGGATGCGATTGCGGAAGACGGCTGCACTCCATAACATTCATTCCACAGTGGAATAACTGGAGTGCGCGATGGATCGATTGCAGGCGATGGAGATGTTCGTTCGGGTGGTGGAGACGGGCAGCTTCTCCAAAGCCGCCAAGGAATTCGCGACCACCCAGCCCACGGTCACCAAGCAGGTTGCCGCCACGGAGGGGCGGCTGAACACACGGCTGCTCAACCGCAACACGCGCGGCGTCAGCCTGACCGAGACCGGCGCGCTTTACTACGAGAAGTGCAAGACCATCGTCCGGGAGGTTGAGGAGGCCGACAACATCGTCAAGTTGCGCCAGTCGCAGGCGCAGGGCCTGCTGCGCATCTCAACCTCGGTGGCGTTCGGCCGCCGTGTCGTCGTGCCGCTGGCGCTTGATTTCATGGCCAGGCACCCGCAGGTGAAGCTGGACCTGAGTTTTGAAGACCGCTACACGGACCTGGTCGCGCAGGGCCTGGATGTGGCGGTGCGCATGGGCAAGCTTTCCGACTCGACGCTGGGCGCGCGCTTCCTCGGGATGAATCCCTGGGTGATGGTGGCGGCGCCTCGCTACCTGAAGAAGCAGGGTACACCGAAGCGGCCCCAGGACCTGAGCGGCCATGACGCCTTGATCTACAGCAGCGTGCAGGGCGACGATGTCTGGCGCCTGTTGTCGCCCAAGGGCGAGCCGGTCACCGTGCCCGTGTCGGGCAAGCTGCGTTCCAATAACCTGTCCGCCGTGCTGGCGGCGGCGCGCAGCGGGCTGGGCATCGCGGCACTGCCGCGCTATGTGGCCGCGGATTCACTGGCCTCGGGCCACGTCACCGAAGTGCTCAAGGAGTACACGCTGCCCGAGCAGGAGATCCACGCCGTGTTTCCCTCGCCCAAGCTGATGCCGGGGAAGGTGCAGGCGTTCGTGGCGTTCCTGCAGGGGCGGTTCGACGCGCGCTGGTGGGAGACGTTGCCGAAGGCGTGACGGCCAGGGCATGACCGTCTGGATTCAATACGTTTCGAGGTGCAGCCGTCCCTGCGCGCGCAGCGCCGGGCCGACGGTGTCCCACGACAGCCCGGCCTTTTCCGCCGCATCCCGCAGCGCCAGCACGACGCCTTCTTCCATGCTTTTGAGGCCGCACACATAGAAGCAGGTGTTCGGGTCGGCCAGCAGCGCGCCAAGGTCGGCGGCGCGCTCGCGCATCAGGTCCTGCACATAGCGCTTCGGCTGCCCGGGCGTGCGCGAAAACGCCAGGTTGATATCGATGAAGTCCTTGGGCAGGCTTTGCAAGGGGCCGAAGTACGGCAGGTCTTCCTTGGTGCGCGCGCCGAAGAACAGCATCAGTTTGCCGCTCTCGAATTTCCCGGAAGCGCGCAGGCGCCGGCGCCACTCGGTCATCGCGCGCATCGGCGCGCTGCCGGTGCCCGTGCAGATCATCACGATGTGGCTGCGCGGGTGGTTCGGCATCAGGAAGCTGGCGCCGAAGGGGCCGATTACCTGGACCTTGTCGCCCACCTGCAGGTCGCACATGTAGTTGCTGGCCACGCCGCGCACCGGGTTGCCCTGGTGGTCTTGCAGCACGCGCTTGATCGTGAGCGACAGGTTGTTGTAGCCGGGCCGCTCGCCGTTGCGCGGGCTCGCGATGGAGTACTGACGCGCATAGTGCGGCTTGCCGTTCGCGTCCACGCCCGGCGGCACGATGCCGATCGACTGGCCTTCCAGTACCGGGAACGGCATGGCGCCGAAGTCCAGCACGATGTGGTGCGTGTCGTATTCGCGGCCCACCTCGGTCACGCGGACATTGCCGGTGACGGTGGCCGTGATGGATTTCTCCGCGGTCTTGGGGCCGTAGAGGTTGGTATAGGCGTGCGCCGCGGACCACGGCGGCATCGTCGCGCCGAACTGGCTGGCGACGAAGGCCTGCTCGCCGCCGGTGGCGGCGGGCAGCGGCTGGGCCACGGGCATCTCGGCGACCTCGTCGCCCGCCACGACCCCTTGATCGGCGAGCTGATCCGGCGTCAGCTCGGCGGGAAGCTCATCCCAGCCGAGCTGCGCTTCCAGGCTGTACGCCTGAACGCGCGGCACCGTGCGCCAGTTGTCGATGGAGCCGGTCGGGCAGGGCCCTATGCAGGCCATGCAGAGATTGCACTTGTCGGCATCCACCACGTAGTTGCGGGAATCGTGCGTAATCGCCTGCACCGGGCAGATGGCCTCGCAGGTGTTGCAGCGGATGCAGATTTCTGGGTCGATCAGGTGCTGCTTGATGATCGACGTCACGGCCATGTCCATCTCGGTCTCCTGGGCTCCCGCCGGTCAAGCGAAGCGCACGTAGTCGAAGTCCACCGGTTGGCGGTTGATACCCATCACGGGCGGTGCGATCCAGTTGGCGAACTTGCCGGGCTCGACCACGCGGCCCATCAGGCTGCCCACGAAGGCGCGGTCTTCCGCGCTCGGCAGCCATTCGTTCACCTTGGCACTCCATTCTGCCTCGGAGACGACACGGCCTTCCGGAGAGACCTTGACGCCGGCCAGGGTGCCGATGTTGCGGTGGAAGGCCTTGTGCGGCGTCTTCAGTTTGAACGGGATGCCGGCCTTCTCGATCACCTTGTTCCAGCGCTCCACGCCGGCGACCGAGTCCTTGATGTAGTCGTCGCGCAGCACTTCATTCAGCGCGTTGAGCATGGGGACTTCGCGCTCGACGATCTGGCCGTTCTGCACCGCCAGCACCTTGTAGGTCTGGCCCTTGAGCACGTGGTCGTCAACGCGCTTGCCTTCCTCGTAGCGGCCCTTCAGGCCGGTGGAGTAGAAGGTGGCGGCGTTGCTGGATTCGTCCGCGCCGAACAGGTCGATGGTCACGCTGAAGTGGAAGTTCAGGTAGCGCTGGATGGTCGGCAGGTCGATCACGCCGGCGGCACGCAGCTTGGCCGGATCGTCCGTCTTCAGCTCGTTCATGGCGGCGCAGGTGCGCTGGATCACGCGCGAGATGCCGGATTCGCCCACGAACATGTGGTGCGCTTCCTCCGTCAGCATGAACTTGGTGGTGCGGGCCAGCGGGTCGAACGAGCTTTCGGCCAGTGCGCACAGCTGGAACTTGCCGTCGCGGTCGGTGAAGTAGGTGAACATGAAGAACGACAGCCAGTCGGGCGTCGGTTCATTGAAGGCCTGCAGGATGCGGGGGTTGTCTTCCTGGCCGCTGCGGCGCTCCAGCAGCGCCTCGCCTTCCTCGCGGCCGTCGCGGCCGAAGTACTTGTGCAGCAGGTAGACCATGGCCCACAGGTGGCGGCCTTCCTCGACGTTCACCTGGAACAGGTTGCGCAGGTCGTACTGGCTCGGGCAGGTCAGGCCGAGGTGGCGTTGCTGCTCGACGGAGGCGGGCTCGGTGTCGCCCTGCGTGACGATGATGCGGCGCAGGTTCGCCCGGTATTCGCCGGGGACGTCCTGCCAGGCGCCCTCACCCTTGTGGTCGCCGAAGTGGATCTTGCGGTCCTTGTCGCCCGGGTTCAGGAAGATGCCCCACCGATAGTCGGGCATCTTCACGTGGCCGAACTGGGCCCAGCCCTCAGGGTCCACGCTCACGGCCGTGCGCAGGTAGACGTCGAAGTTCTGGGAACCGTTCGGTCCCATGTCGTCCCACCAGCTCAGGAAGTTCGGCTGCCACTGCTCCAGCGCGCGCTTGAGCGT
>DATILF010000084.1:0-7796 GCA_035476755.1 Ramlibacter sp. | reverse complement strand
ACCGTCTATGAAAAAGGCGCCGAGGTCGTGCGCATGATGCAGACGCTGGTGGGCCGCGAGGGCTTCGCGCGCGGCATGACGCTGTACTTCCAGCGCCACGACGGCCACGCCGTGACCTGCGACGATTTCGCCCAGGCCGTCGCCGATGCCAACCCCGAGTCGAAGCTGGCGCAGCTGCTGCCGCAGTTCAAGCGCTGGTACAGCCAGGCCGGCACGCCCCGCATCAAGGCCACGGCGCGCTGGGACGAGACCGGCATCTACAACCTGACCTTGACGCAAAGCTGCGCGCCCACACCGGGCCAGGCGCACAAGGAGCCCTTCGTCATCCCCGTGGCCCTGGGCCTGCTGGCGCAGGACGGCGCCGAGCTGACGCACGGCATGCATGTGCTCACCGAGGAAAGCGAGACCCTCACCTTCCCGGGCCTGCAGGCCGAACCGGTGCCCTCCATCCTGCGCGGCTTCAGCGCGCCGGTCATCCTGGATTTCGACTACACCGATGCGCAGCTGCTCGCCCTGCTGGCGCACGACACCGACCCCTTCAATCGCTGGGAAGCCGGGCAGCGCCTGGCCGTGAATCGCGCCCGTGCCTTCATCCTGGATGCGGCGCAATCGGCGCATGACCTGCGGCTGGACGCCCCCTACGTCGAGGCGATGCGCGCCCTGCTGCGCCACCCCACGCTGGATGCCGCCTTCAAGGAACTGGTGCTCACGCTGCCCGCCGAGACCTACATCGCCGAACAGCTGGACGTGGTCGATCCGCAGCGCATCCACGCCGTGCGGGAAGCCATGCGCGAGCAGATGGCGCAGGCCCTGTTCGACGACTGGCAGTGGGCCTATGAAGCGCACCGCGAAAACGGCGCATACACGCCCGATCCGGTGTCGTCCGGGCGCCGCGCGCTCGCCGGCCTGGCCCTCACCCACCTGTGCCTGGCCGCCCGCCACACCAGCGACCCGGTGTGGCCGGGCAAGGCGCTGCAGCGCTTCAAGGACGCCGGCAACATGACCGACCGCTTCAATGCGCTGGCCGCCCTGGTGTCCAGCGGCCACGACCTGGCGGGCCAGGCCCTGCAGCGCTTCCACGCGCTCTTCAAGGACGAGGCCCTGGTGCTGGACAAATGGTTCGCGCTGCAGGCCGGCGCGCCCGATCGCGGCGGCAACGTGCTGCCGGCGGTGAAGCAGCTGATGAACCACCCGGACTTCAACATCCGCAACCCCAACCGCGCGCGCAGCGTCATCTTCAGCTATTGCAGCGCCAACCCCGGCGCCTTCCACCGGCCCGACGCCGCCGGCTACGTGTACTGGTGCGAGCGCGTCGTGGAACTCGACGCGATCAATCCGCAGGTGGCCGCGCGCCTGGCCCGCGCGCTGGACCGCTGGAAGAAGCTGGTGGAGCCCCTGCGCAGTGGCGCCCGCGAAGCCATCGCCCGCGTCGCCGCCCGCCCCGACCTGAGCAATGACGTGCGTGAGGTGGTCACCCGCGCCCTCGCCGACTGAAAGGAACGACCCATCATGTCCTCACGAATCTCACTCACCCGCTACCTCGTCGAGCAGCAGCGCGTCGATGGCCTCATCCCCTCCCAGCTGCGCCTGCTGCTGGAAGTCGTCGCCCGGGCCTGCAAGAGCATCAGCCAGTCCGTGAACAAGGGCGCCATCGGCGGCGTGCTCGGCTCCGCCGAAAGCGAGAACATCCAGGGCGAGATGCAAAAGAAGCTGGACATCATCGCCAACGAGGTGCTGATCGAGGCCAACGAATGGGGCGGCCACCTGGCGGCCATGGCCAGCGAGGAAATGGACGGCATCTACGTGGTGCCCAACCGCTACCCGCAAGGCGAATACCTGCTGCTGTTCGACCCGCTCGACGGCTCCAGCAACATCGACGTGAACGTGAGCATCGGCACCATCTTCAGCGTGCTGAAAAAGCCCGACAGCGACCCTGGCAACAACCATGGCGTGAGCGAGCAGGACTTCCTGCAGCCAGGCAACAAGCAGGTGGCCGCCGGCTACTGCGTCTACGGCCCGCAGACCACCCTGGTGCTCACCGTGGGCGATGGCGTGGCCGAGTTCACGCTGGACCGCGAACAGGGCTCCTTCATCCTGGTGCAGGAGAACATGCGCATTCCCGAGGACACCAAGGAATTCGCCATCAACATGAGCAACATGCGCCACTGGGACGCCCCGGTGCGCCGCTACATCGACGAGTGCCTGGCCGGCCGCGAAGGCCCGCGCGGCAAGGACTTCAACATGCGCTGGATCGCCTCCATGGTGGCCGACGTGCATCGCATCCTGACCCGCGGCGGCATCTTCATGTACCCCTGGGACAAGCGCGAGCCCGAGAAGCCCGGCAAGCTGCGCCTGATGTACGAAGCCAACCCCATGGGCTGGCTCGTCGAACAGGCCGGCGGCGCCGCCACCAACGGCCAGCAACGCATCCTGGACATCCAGCCCCACAAGCTCCACGAACGAGTGTCAGTCATCCTGGGCAGCAAAAATGAAGTCGAGCGGGTGACCGCCTACCACGCCAAGGTATAATCGCGGGCTGTAAAAAGCCGGTGTAGCTCAGTCGGTAGAGCAGCTCATTCGTAATGAGAAGGTCGGGTGTTCGATTCATCTCTCCGGCACCACAACATGAGGCAAGGGCGCTATCCAAAAGATAGCGCCCTTTGCTTTTTGGGGCCGTGTAGCCCCAGTTGTCGGCCTGCCTCGCTGCACGGTGAACGCCACGCTCGCCGGCCAAGGCGCCACCTTTTACTTCACGCTCCGATCCGCGTCCGGCGGATCCGCGTCCGGCGGGCAGGTCTCGCCCGATAGGTAAATTTCTTAAGGAGGGAATTTCCTTAAGGGCACGGACGCCATCGCGTGTTCTCATCGCCAGGTACCCCCAAGGCGTTTGAACAAAGGCGTGCCCCATGAAAATCGAACAGAGAAAATGGACCCAGTCTTCCGATTGGGCACCCGCTTCCCCCGGCAGCTTCGCAAAGTCCGCCCAGCTGGTGCTGGCGTTTGGCGCGACTTCCGTCCTGCGGCAGCCGCACCTCACCGCCGCAATACGCAAGGACTACCCGGCCGCACATATTTTTGGCTGCTCCACCGCGGGGGAAATCTGCGGCACGCACGTGTCCGATGACTCACTGGTCGTCACAGCGGTGCATTTCGAGCACATCCAATTGCGCAGCGTCCAGGTCAAGTTGAGCCAGATCCCGGACAGCTTCCAGGCCGGCGAATGGATCGCGACCCATCTGCCGGGATCCATTCGCGACGAGAACACCGGGCTGGAAGAAAAGCTGGCGCACGTGCTGGTGCTTTCGGATGGCTTGAAAGTCAATGGCAGCGATTTCGTGGCCGGCTTGTCGAAACACCTGCCCGAGGGCTGCACCCTGACGGGCGGGCTGGCCGGCGATGGTGCGCGCTTCGACGAAACGCTGGTGTTCCAGGACGATGTGCCCGAAATGAACACCATCGCCGCGCTGGGTTTGTACGGCAGGCGCCTGAAGGTAGGCTTTGGTTCGTTGGGCGGCTGGGATTCTTTCGGCCCGGAAAGGCTGATCACCAAATCGAAAGCGAACGTCCTGTATGAATTGGACGGGCAGTCCGCGCTCGGGCTCTACAAACAGTACCTGGGCGAGCATGCCAAGGGGCTTCCGGCCACCGGGTTGCTGTTCCCTTTGAGCATCCGCACCGAGTCCGGAGAGACACCGGTGGTCCGCACCATCCTGTCGGTCGATGAAGCCGCCCAGAGCATGACGTTCGCCGGCGATGTCCCGGAAGGCGCTTGCGCCCGCCTGATGAAGGCGAACTTCGACCGGCTGATCGACGGTGCCGCCGGTGCGGCGCGCACGAGCGGCCAGGCCATCAGCTCGGGCAGCGCCGAGTTGGCCATTCTGATCAGCTGCGTGGGACGCAAACTGGTGCTCAAACAACGCATCGAGGAAGAAGTGGAAGCCGTGCGCGACGTGCTGGGCGCGGGAGCGGCACTCACCGGCTTCTATTCCTATGGCGAGATCTCCCCGTTCACGCCGGGGGCCCGGTGCGAATTGCACAACCAGACGATGACCATCACCACCCTGTCCGAGCAATAGAAATGGATCAGCTGCACAGCCTGCTCAGACGCCAGCTGAAGCGGCAGTTCGGCGACGCCTTCGACATCCCGCAGCAGTGGCGCGGCTTCATCGACCGGGTCAACGACGCGTACCGGGGGTTCGACGCCGATCGCGAGATGCTGGAACACTCGCTCGACTTGAGCTCGCAGGAGCTGCTCGACGCCAATTCGGAAATGCGGGCGGTCTTCCAGGTCATCCCCGACCTGGTGTTCCGCCTCGATCATCAAGGCACCATCCTCGATATCAAGGCTGGCGCCGCCAACGACCTGATGCTCAAGCGCCAGGACCTGATCGGAAAGCGGATCCAGAATGTCCCCCTCCAGGCCGCCGCCTTGCGGTTTTCGCAGGCGATAGTGCAGGTGAACGCGGATCACGCCCCGGCCAGCATCGAATATTCGGCGGTGCTGCGTGGGCAGGAGTCCCACTACGAAGCCCGGCTGGCGCCGCTGCCGGACAAACAGATCGCCGTCATCATCCGCAACATCACCGAGCGCAAACAGTCGCTGCGGCTGCTGGGATCCGCGGTCGAGCAGTCCGCGGAATCGATCGTCATCACGAGCGCGGAACTGGATTGGCCGGGAGCCCAGATTCTGTTCATCAATCCCGCATTCACCCGAATGACGGGCTACACCGCGGCGCAAGCCCTCGGACAAACGCCGCGCATCCTGCGAGGGCCGAAGACCGACAGCGCCGCCTTGCACGGCATGCGCGAAACCTTGCGCCGGGGCGAGGCATTCGCGGGCGAAACCACCGCCTACCGCAAGGACGGCACGGAATTCCAGATGGAGTGGCAGGTTGCTCCCCTGCGCGATTCGAGCGGAACCATCACGCACTTCCTGAGCAGCCAGCGTGACATCACCGCGCGCAAGCAGACGGAGCTTGCCCTGCGCGAAGTCAACGAGAAATTCCACCAGCTGGCGGAAAACATCACCGACGTGTTCTGGATCCGTTCGCCGGACATGCGCGAGCTGCACTACATCAGCCCGGCCTTCGAACAGATCTGGGGCCTCCCCATGGAAGCGCTGTATGCCAATCCTCAGCATTGGACCGACCTCCTATGGCCGCAAGACCGTGACCGCGTGCTTGCCGCCTTCGACACGCTCATGAGCACCGCCCTGAGCATCAGCATCGAATACCGCATCGTGCGGCCCACCGGCGAAGTCCGTTGGGTCCACGTCCGTGGATTCCAGGTGCGCGATGCCGCGGACCAACTGATCCGCCTGACGGGTGTTGTCACCGACATCACCGCGCGCAAGCAGGCGGAGCAAGCCCTGCGCGAGAGCGAAGAGCACTTTCGCTTCTTGAACAACCTGGCCGAGGCGACGCGCACGCTGGCCGATCCGGAGCAGATCATGGCGGTGACGGCACGGATGCTGGGCCAGCAGCTGCACGCCTCGCGCTGCGCCTATGCCGACGTGGAAAAAGACGGCGAGCGGTTCACCATCCTGCACGACTACACCGACGGTTGCGCGAGCACCGTGGGCAGCTACCAGCTTTCGCTGTTCGGCGCGCAGGCCGTGGCCAGGCTCCACGGCGGCGAGACCTTGATCATTCGCGACGTGGACACGGAGCTTTCGCCCGACGACGGCGCGGACATGTTCAACGCCATCGGCATCAAGGCGATCATCACCTGCCCGTTGACAAAGGAAGGCAGTCTTCGCGCACTGATGGCCGTGCACCAGGCGACGCCGCGCCTCTGGACGCCGGGCGAAATTGCCATCGTCCAGGAAGTCGTCGAACGTTGCTGGGCGACCATCGAGCGCAGGAAAGCGCAGGAGGCGCTGCGATTGAGCGAAGAACGCAGCCGATCGATCATCGAGAGCGCGCAGGACACCTTCATCAGCATCGACGCCGATGGACGCATCCGCGACTGGAACCGCCAGGCCGAATCTGTTTTCGGCTGGCCACGCGCGGACGCGATCGGGCGATTTCTCCATGAAACGATCATTCCGCAACAACACCATGAAGCCCATTTGCGGGGCATCCGGCACCTGCGCGGCACGGGCGAAGGACCGGTGTTGAACAAGCTCATCGAACTCACCGCCTTGCGTCGCAATGGCGAAGAATTTCCCGTGGAAATGACCATCTGGGCTTTGCCGATGGGCGCCGAGACAACCTACAATGCCTTCGTGCGCGACATCACGGAGCGCAAACGCGCGCAGGCCGAACTGGATAACATCCACAAGCAGCTGGTCGACGCCTCCCGCCAGGCCGGCATGGCGGAAATCGCCACGAACGTGCTGCACAACGTGGGCAATATCCTGAACAGCGTCAACGTTTCCGCCGCCCTGGTCAGCGACACGCTGCGCACCTCGCGAGCAAGGGGTTTGTCGCGGGCGGTGCAATTGATGGGCGAGCATTCGGCGGACCTGGGGAATTTCCTGACCCTCGATCCCAAGGGAAAGCTGCTGCCCGGCTACCTTGTCGGGGTCGTGCAATCCCTGGCGCAGGAGCGGCAGCGGATGACGGGCGAGCTGGCGCACCTGACCCGTAGCATCGATCACATCAAGAGCGTGGTGGCCACCCAGCAGTCGCATGCAGGCAAAGGCAACCTCGTCGAACCGGTGCAGATCTGCGATCTGGCGGAGGATGCGCTGCGTATGAATGGCGGCACGCTGGCGCAGCGCCAGGTGACCGTGGTCAAACAGTTTGCGCAGCTGCCGGTGGTTCACCTGGACCGGGCCCGGGTCCTGCAGATCCTGGTCAATTTGATCAGCAACGCCGGCCACGCGATGGAAAACATGGCGGGCGCATCGCCCCGGCTCACCTTGCGCGTGGAGGACGTCGCCGGCTCCAGCCTGCGGGTATCGGTCAAGGATGAGGGTGAGGGTATTCCGCCGCAGAACCTCACGCGGATCTTCGCCCACGGATTCACCACCCGCAAGGCCGGCCATGGCTTCGGGCTGCACAGCTGCGCACTGGCGGCCCGGCAGATGGGCGGCACCCTCACGGCCCACAGCGACGGCCCTGGCCGGGGAGCGACCTTCACCCTGGAGCTGCCGATCGACACGGGGCCCGCCACACCATGAACACGTCAAGCAACCGCCGCATCCTGCTGATCGACGACATGCCGTCGATCCATGAGGACTTCCGCAAGATCCTCGAACCCGAGCCGGTGGAAAGCGAATTGAACGAAGCCGAGGCGACGCTGTTCGACCAGGCGATGCCACCTGCCCGCGACGGCTTCGAGCTGGACTCGGCTTACCAGGGACGCGAGGGGGCGGCCATGGTCGAAGCGTCGGTGCAGGCCGGCCGGCCCTACGCCCTGGCCTTCGTGGACATGCGAATGCCACCGGGATGGGATGGCGTGGAGACCATAGAGCAGCTCTGGCGCGTCGACCCGAACCTGCAGATCGTGATCTGTACGGCCCATGCCGACCATCCCTGGGAAGAAGTCTTGCAACGGCTGGATGTGCGGGACCGCCTTCTCATCGTCAAGAAGCCCTTCGACATGATCGAGGTCAGCCAATTGGCCAGGACGCTCACGGCCAAATGGGAGCTGGCACGGCAGGCGCATTTGCACATCAGCGGGCTGGAGCAAGCCGTACAAGAGCGCACGAGCGCGCTGGAGCTGGCCAATCGACAACTCTCGCAGCACCTCGAGAGGCAAGACCACATGCTGCGCGAGCTTGCCGCCGCCACGCGCGCCGCCGAACTCGCCAACCAGGCCAAGAGCGACTTCCTGGCGAACATGAGCCA
>DATILF010000083.1:0-4459 GCA_035476755.1 Ramlibacter sp. | reverse complement strand
AATGATGGCCATGCCCCGTCGCAGGCAGGTCCAGGACATCCTCGGTGCCTCTTACACAGGCGCGCTGGCGGATCATGCGACCCGGCTCGCGCCAAAACTGACGCAGGCTTTGGTGGGCGAGATTGCATCCCGGCTTCCGCGGCATGAAGGGCCAGGTTCCCGGTGGCATGCCTTGTCTGGCCGAATCGCATCGCTTAGCAGGAAGGCCGCGGCATGAGAACTTCGAGAAATTCGGCCCACGCAGAGCCCGTGCTGCGTGATGTGCAAGTGCACGAGATTCCGCATGCTTTGCTGAGGCCCAGGCGCCCCTTGCCACCGGTGCGCGAACTGGAGCGAGCCACCGCAGTCTCGAAGCCCGCGGCCGTCTCTCAGGCGGAGCTTGCGCAGCTGGCGCCGGCGCGTACCTATGAAGAAGGCGTGGCCGATGGTTACCGGGAAGGATGCGCCGCCGGGCGCGCGGCGCAGGAGGCTGAGACCGAAGCGTGGTTGAAGCAACTGGCCGACAGCACGCGGGCCAAGGCAGTCGAGGAAGGGCGTGCGGACGGATTCCGGCAAGGCAAGGAAGAAGCTGCGCAGGCTATCCGCCAACACGCCATCACCCTCGACGAGCGTGCCGCGGAAGCATCGAGCATGCAGCGTCAGCGCGCGGATGAGGTCGTTCGCGGTTTGCAGGACCAACGCACGCGCCTGCTCGAAGAAGCCGAGGACGACCTTGTGGCCATGGGTTTCGAAGTCGTATGCCGCGTCCTGGGCGCGCAGGCCGTCGAACCTGCAGTCATCCAGGGGATGGTCGAACACCTGTTGTCGTCACGAGCCATGACGAGAGTGACGGCGCGCGTTCATCCGGACGACCATGCGTGGCTCGCCGGGCAAGCATCGATCGCAGGTCGTGCGAGCGATTGGCAATGGATGGCCGACCAGAAGGTGCAGATGGGCGGTGTGCTGATCGAGTCGGACCAGGGCCACCTGGACGCGAGGTTCGAGGTGCAAGTCGATGCTTTGCGGCAGGCGCTGTCGCGGGCCCGCGAAGCGCGGCGGGCGATGCCGCCTGCCGCTACCGATGGCCCAGGCGGCATCGCATGAGTGCGTTGATGGCACCCTACCGGAAGGCCGCGGCGGATGCGCGCCTGGTCCGCCGGCTGGGCCATGTGCATCGGCTGGGCGGGCTGTCCGTGGATGTTCACGGCCTGGAAGCCGAGGTGGGTGAGATTTGCGTCATCCGGCCCAGGCCCACGCCCGGCGGACAGCTGCGCGCGAGTGTCCTCGCTGAGGTCGTCGCCGCCCGTGCCCGGCAGCTCACGCTGATGCCGTACGGCTCGCTTGAAGGCCTCGCCACGGGCTGCGAAGTCGAGGCCGACGGAACGCGCGATCAAGTCGGGGTGGGTGACGCCTTGCTGGGGCGGGTGGTCGATGGCTTTGGCGAGCCCCTGGACGGCTTGCCGCCCCCCGCCACCTCACAATGCCGGCCGCTGCGTGCTCCCCCCGTCAACCCCATGCGTCGACCGCGGATTTCGCAAGTGCTCGAAACGGGCATTCGCGCCATGGATGCGCTGCTTGCGCTGGGCCAGGGACAGCGTGTCGGCATCTTCGCCGGGAGCGGCGTGGGCAAGAGCACCTTGCTCGGAATGATCGCCCGGCATGTGAAGGCCGACGTGAACGTGATCGCGCTGATCGGCGAACGCGGCCGTGAAGTGAAGGAATTCATCGAAAAGCAGCTGGGACCGGCCGGACTGGCCCGCTCCGTGGTGGTGGCCGCAGCCTCGGACCAGCCTGCGATCAGCCGGCTGCGAGCCGCCTATGCGGCCCTGGCCATCGCCGAACATTTTCGGGATCAGGGCAAACAGGTGCTGCTGACCATGGACTCGGTGACGCGCTTTGCCATGGCCCGGCGCGAGATCGGCCTGGCCGCGGGAGAGCCGCCGACGGCGCGCGGCTACACGCCCTCTGTCTTCGCGGAGCTGCCGGCGCTGTGCGAGCGCTGCGGCACCGCACCGGGGGGCGGCTCCATCACCGCTTTGATGACGGTGCTGGTGGAGGGCGACGACATGAACGAGCCCATCTCTGACACCATGCGCGCCATTCTGGACGGCCACATCGTTCTGTCGCGGCAGCTGGCCCATGCGGGCCAGTACCCCGCGATCGATGTCCTGCACAGCACCAGCCGTGTCATGCCCGACATCACCTCCCAGGCGCATCGCTCGCTCGCGAATGAAGTGGTCAAGCAGCTGGCGCTGTTGGAGCGCAATCGGCAACTCGTGGACATCGGCGCCTACGAATCCGGGAGCAATCCCGACCTGGACCTGGCACTGAAGTATCAGCCGGCGCTGCGCAACTGGCTCAGCCAGCAGCATGGCGGCGTGCCGGCATCGGAAGCATTGGCCGCATTGCAGGAATGCATTCGGGACAAGCCGGTGTCGGGGCCGGCTGGTGCCGCGAAGGGAACGGTGCCGCATGGCCAGCATTGACACGAGAGGCTTCCGGTACGCACTGGAGCCGCTGCGCAAGCGCAGCGATTGGCAGCTGGATACGGCCATCGCCCGCGTCGCAGCGGTGCGCACGCAGCTGGAGGCCGCCCGCACTGCCCAGCAGGAACTGGAAGCGCGCGTCATCGCCCAAGCCCGGCTGGCCCAGGCGGCTTGGCAAAAGCGCGGGGACCCTGGCACTCAGTCCAGCCTGCTCAGTTACCTCGCTGGCCTCCAGGGACAAAAGGCACGCGCCGACGCCGAAATCGCCACGCTGGAAGGCCAGCTCGCGCGTGCGAGGCAGGCGGCGCTGGAGAAGCAGCAAGAGGTGGACATGCTGCGCCAGCACCGCGATCAGGAACTCGACGCTTATCGCGTCGAGCAGGTGCGAAAGTCCAGCGCGGAAGCCGACCAGGATTGGAGTGCGCGGCGTTCGCCCGTGCAGGAGGAAGTCGAATGACCTTACGTGGCATCCAGGGCGACATGGCCCTTCCGCCTTCCACCGGTGCGCCGGCGAAAGGCAACGACCGCGAGCTGGCGGAACACCGCCGGGCGTGGGAGCGCGAAATGGAGCGCGCGCAGATGTCTGCCTGGCTGGCGCATGGGCCGCTCAAGGCCGGTGTCGGACTCGATTTTCCGGACCTGCGGCCACAGGCCGTGGCGACAGACACAGTCACGGTGGAGGCCCGAGAGGCCGCTCCTGCGCGTGATGGGGTGCTGCGTCTGGAGCGGCATGAGCGCGAAGATGCCGAGCGTGATCCTGTCGTGGCAGACGCTCCGATCCCTTTGGCGGAAACGGCACGTGGTGAACCGCGGAGCGCACCGGCACGCGTGGAGGAGCGCCGCGAGGCACGTATTGCCCAGGCGCAAGACTTCATCGACAGCCCTCGGGTGCGAGACCCTGTTGCGGCGGAATATCACCGGCCGGTGGAGCACTCGCTCGTTGCCCGGTATCGAGACATCGAAGGCCAGCCGCACCACGCGGTCTCTCCCTCGCATCCTGCCTATGCGCACGTGCTCGCGCAGACTGCACGTCGCGCAGCCCCTGCAGCCCCCCTGGCCATGGTCGCCGCTGCCGTACTCGATGGCGCTGAAGCCGCCGTGTTCGACATGAGGCCCATGGTCGTGCCTGACATGCGCACAGGACTTGCCATCGCGGCGTCGCTTGATGAGCAGGCAGTTGCCACCGCCGTAGCCGCGTCCGCCGAAAGCCCCGTGGCGCCTTTGAGCGGGGCCGGTGCCGAGGCGCGCGAGCGAACGGAATCGCTCGCGCAAGCGCTGCGCATCCATGGACCAGTCTCCGCGACTTCCGCTTCGCTGGGTGTCTTTCCGGCCACGATGGATGGACCGCGTGGCGCGGGCGTGTATGCGGGCGTGTATGCGGGCGCGGAGGAGGGCGCCATCAGTCCGCCGCCAGTCACACGTGCTTCCCCCGCGCCAGGCCAGCTCCCTCCCGCAGCCGATCCTGCGCGGCTGGCCCAGTCGATGCCCGCGAACGTGATGCTCGCCCGGCCCACCCATCCTGGCGAGCTCGCGTCGGCCTTGCCAATGCGCGCCGACCAGCGACCAAGCGTGCTGGCCCGGCCTTCCCCCGCCAGCATGACGCACCGCGCCGATGGCGCCCCCCCGGCCCCGCCGATCAGGGTTCACGCCGACTGGTCGGCCGATGGGGTGCGTCTCTGGCTCGGGCTGGACGAGCCTCTGCAGGGGCAGATGGCCGTCATTGCCGACCAGGTTCGGCAGTGGGTGCGCGGCCAGGGCACGCGCTTGCTTTCCTTCACTTGCAACGGCCGCCTGCTGTCCGGTGAGCACGAGCCCATTCCCGAACCAGATGAGCCGGCGTCCATCCGAACGCACTTCGAACCCAGGGAGAAAAAGACATGGCCATCAGTACGGTAAGTTCATCCACATCCGCGCTCCAGAGCAGCAGCATGGGCATGGAGGATTTCATGAAGATCCTCCTGACCCAGCTGACTTACCAGGATCCGCTCAAGCCC
>DATILF010000082.1:0-4496 GCA_035476755.1 Ramlibacter sp. | reverse complement strand
TCCGGGCCCACCAGGCGAAGCTGGCCCATGTGGGATACGTCGAAGAGGCCGGCGGCAGTGCGCGTGTGGTGGTGCTCGGCCATGAGGCCGGCGGGGTACTGCACCGGCATGGAATACCCGGCGAAGGGCACCATGCGCGCGCCCAGCTCGAGGTGCAGGGCGTGCAGGGGGGTCTGTTGAAGCGCGGGTTCTTGCGATGCGGACAAACGGAATCTCCAGGGGCGGCACTCTAGGCCCGCCGAGGCGGGCCGAAACCATGGTACACACCATGGGCGGCCCCTGCTGTCCGCTTTACCTGAGAGATTCACCCGTTACGCGGGCTTGCTCCTTCGGTGGGCCGCCTGCCCATCGGGGCGGAGGCCTCTCTCCAGCAAGGTGAACGCCCCACGATCGAGGCGCCTTGTCAGTCCCTTGTGCCTGAGCGTTCGGCTGTTGCCTGCGCCTTCGGCGGTTCCACGTGGGAACTCTCTCCTGACCTGATGGATTGTAACGCGGGCGCAACCCACTCCCGCGAAAACGCGCCCCCGGGGCGCTCCCTGCCGCTACATGGTCGTGTAGTTGGGCCCGCCGCCGCCTTCGGGTGTGACCCATACGATATTCTGCGTGGGGTCCTTGATGTCGCAGGTCTTGCAGTGCACGCAGTTCTGCGCATTGATCTGCAGGCGCTGGCCGCCGTCCTGCTCGACGAACTCGTACACACCGGCCGGGCAATAGCGTGCCTCCGGGCCGGCGTACTTCGCCAGGTTCACCTGGACCGGGATGGACGCGTCCTTGAGGGTCAGGTGCGCCGGCTGGTCCTCGGCATGGTTGGTATTGGAGATGAACACCGACGACAGGCGGTCGAACGTGAGCTTGCCGTCGGGCTTGGGGTAGGCGATCGGCTTGCACTCGGCAGCGGGCTTGAGGTACGCATGGTCGGGCTTGTCGCGGCGCAGCGTCCAGGGGATGCGGCCGCCCAGTGCGAACTGCTCGAAGCCATTCATGAGGGTGGCGGTCAGCAGCCCCTTCTTGAACCATGCCTTGAAGTTGCGCGACTTGTTCAGTTCGTCATGCAGCCAGCTCTTCTCGAATGCGGCGGGGTAGGCGACGAGTTCGTCGTGCTGGCGGCCCTGGGTGATCGCGTCGAACGCCGCTTGCGCGGCGAGCATGCCGGTCTTGATGGCGGCATGGCTGCCCTTGATGCGGCTCACGTTCAGGTAGCCGGCGTCGCAGCCCACCAGCGCGCCGCCCGGGAACACCGTCTTGGGCAGGCTGAGCAGGCCACCGGCGGTGATGGCCCGCGCGCCGTAGGACACGCGCTTGGCGGGCTTGATGCCCTGGCTCTCGTCGCCTTCCAGGTACCAGCGGATGTTGCGGTGGGTCTTCCAACGCTGGAACTCCTCGAAGGGGCTCAGGTACGGGTTCTTGTAGTCCAGGCCGGTGATGAAGCCCAGCACCACCTGGTTGTTTTCCATGTGGTACAGGAAGGCGCCGCCGTAGGTGTCGTTCTCCATCGGCCAGCCGGCAGTGTGCAGCACGAAACCCGGCTGGTGGCGCTTGGGGTCGATCTCCCACAGTTCCTTGATGCCTAGGCCATAGGTCTGCGGGTCGCGGCCGTCGTCGAGCTTGAAGCGGCTGATGAGCTGCTTGCCCAGGTGGCCGCGCGAGCCTTCCGCGAAGATGGTGTATTTGGCATGCAGCTCCATGCCCAGCTGGAAATTCTCGGTGGGCTCGCCGTCCTTGCCGACACCCATGTTGCCGGTGGCCACGCCTTTGACGGAGCCATCCTCGTTGTACAGGACTTCCGCCGCCGGAAAGCCCGGGAAGATTTCCACGCCCAGGCTCTCGGCCTGTTGCGCCAGCCAGCGCGTGACATTGCCCAGGCTCACCACGTAGTTGCCATGGTTCTGGAAGCACGCGGGCAACAGGAAGTTGGGAACGCGCAACGAAGTCTTGTGGCCCAGGAACACCATCGCATCGTCCGTCACCGGCTGGTTCAGCGGGGCGCCGAGTTTCTTCCAGTCGGGGATCAGTTCGGAGAGGGCGCGCGGGTCCATGATGGCCCCGGACAGGATGTGGGCGCCAGGCTCCGAGCCTTTCTCCAGCACCACCACCGAGACTTCCTTGCCGTGTTCGGCGGCGAGCTGTTTCAGGCGAATGGCCGTGGCCAGGCCGGCGGGGCCACCGCCCACCACCACGACGTCGTACTCCATGGCTTCGCGCGGCCCGAACTGGGCCAGTATTTCTTCTTGGGTCATGAGGCTCTCGCTGATAATGGTTTTGTGGGCGGGACCGGACTGCGCCGCTCGGCTGTGCTGGCTGGAATTCTATTCGGCGCGAGTCGGCCGCCGGGCAGCCGTACTTTTTGCACGCCTATGGTTTCCACATGTACGCCTATTTTAGGCAGGAGAGTTTCGTGAGCTACAGCATCGACCTTTCGGGCCGCGTCGCCTTCGTGACCGGCGCATCCAGCGGCCTCGGGGCCCAGTTCGCACGCACGCTGTCGCGTGCCGGCGCCGCGGTGGTCCTGGCCAGCCGCCGCATCGAAAAACTCAAGGACCTGCGCGCGCAGATCGAAGCCGAAGGCGGCGACGCGCATGTCCTGCAGTTGGACGTCACGTCGCTGGACAGCATCAAATCGGCGGTGGCGCATGCCGAGACCGAGGTGGGCTCCATCGACATCCTCGTCAACAACTCGGGCGTGAGCACCACGCAGCGCATTCAGGACGTGAGCGAGGAGGACTACCATTACATCTTCGACACCAACGTCAAGGGCTCCTTCTTCGTGGCCCAGGAAGTGGGCAAGCGCATGCTGGCGCGCGCGCGCGGCGCCGCGCCGGGCACCTACACCGGCGGGCGCATCATCAATATCGCGTCGATGGCGGGCCTGAAGGTTCTGCCGCAGATCGGCGCCTACAGCATGAGCAAGGCCGCGGTGGTCCAGATGACCAAGGCCATGGCCCTGGAGTGGGGCCGCTTCGAGATCAACGTCAACGCCGTCTGCCCGGGTTACATCGACACCGAGATCAACCACCATCATTGGCAGACCGAACAGGGCCAGAAGCTGATGCAGATGCTCCCGCGCAAGCGCGTGGGCCAGCCGGAAGACCTGGACGCGCTCATCGTTCTCTTGGCCAGCAGCCAGAGCCATTTCATCAACGGCGCCGTCATCGCCGCCGACGACGGCTTCGCCATCTGAACTCTTTGGCCGGGAAGGCCCGCCGCCCGGCCGGGCAACAACGCTCGCTTCGAAAAATAAAGGGCCCGCCATGCGCACCTTTGTGCGCGTTTCGCGCGGAGGCTGTGCTTGAAAGCGGCCTGCCGGCCAGCTAGCCTCACTGCAACTTGGGTCGTCGTCGATTCGCACGGGGGTGAACGTGTGAAGGGCGGACTTGTCTCGGTTGTCTTGACGCACTGCTGGAGAGTCCTCATGAAGCAATTCTTTTTTCCGATCAGTCTTGTCCTGGTCCAGGCGTTCGCCGTGAATGCCTTTGCCGAGTCCAATCGTGAAACCGATGCGGCGCAGTCCAAGGCGGCACCCGCCGCCAAAGCGACACCCGAGGACAAGGCGGCGGCCCGGGCCGCACGCAGGGCCGAAGGCCGCGCGGTCGCCAGGTCGAACGCGCCGGAGGTCGAAGGCGTGCCCGACCCGGGGCCTCTCGGCGCCGCCAGGAAGGCGTCCAAGGACGAGCGCAAGGTTATGGGCGCCCAGCGACGGGCCGCCACCACGGAAGCGGCGAGGCGCGGTGAGATCACCCACGGCGAAAAGTAAGGCCGGCGCTTTCCGTCAAGAACCGCGCACTACTTCGAGCGCGGTACGAGGCCCCTAGGTCGCGCAAGGGATGCCGCAACCTCGCTTTGCGTATGCTGGCGGGCTGTTGCAGCTTTTCAGGACGACACACATGACATCGCAATTCGACAAGGGCCTGGCCACGCGCAAGCAGGTGATGGGCGAAGACTTCGTGGCGAACGCCTTTGCCAAGGCCACCGAATTTACCCAGCCCATCCAGGAGCACATCACACGCGCGGCCTGGGGCGACGTCTGGCAGCGCGAGGGGCTGGACCGCAAGACGCGCAGCCTGGTCACTGTGGCCATGCTCACCGCGCTGGGCAAGCAGCACGAGCTCAAGGGGCACGTGCGCGGGGCGCTCAACAACGGCGCCACGCCGAAAGAAATCCAGGAAGTGCTGTTGCACGCCACGATCTACTGCGGGGTGCCGGCGTCCGTCGATGCCTTCCGCACGGCGGCGGAGGTGATTGACGCGAAGGCGCCCTGACAACCGGGCTGGCCCGTTCCTGACCGCCCTCGTCAGGCCCCGGCCATCAGCTTGTGCACGAGATCGGCGGTCGTGTTGGCCTTGTACTTGCGCATCAGCCGCGCGCGGTAGATCTCCACGGTGCGATGGCTGATGACCAGGGCCTTGCCGATTTCCTTGGAGGTCATTCCGTCGAGCAGGCGCGCCGCCACTTCCCGCTCGCGGGCCGTGAGCTCGGCCTTCACGGGGCGCTGCGAGCTC
>DATILF010000081.1:0-3407 GCA_035476755.1 Ramlibacter sp. | reverse complement strand
GGCCCGGCCTGCGGCCCGGTGAGCCTTATCCCCTGCCCGAGGAAGGCGTCGTCCTGGGCGGCCTGCACGCGCTGCGCTCCCCGATGGCGGCCCGCCTCGTGCAAGTGGACGCGGCCGTGGGCGACATCGTGGCCGAGGGCGCGCAGCTCGCCGTCCTCGAGGCGATGAAGATGGAGCACGTGCTGCACGCGCCTTGCGCCGGCCGCCTGGTTGAACTGCGGGTCGCGCCCGGCGACCCCCTGCGCGAGGACCAGGTGCTGCTGGTGCTGGAGCCCGCCGAGAGCGACGCGCTCATCGCGCGCGATCCCGCGCCGGCCGACCTGGATACCCTCCGCCCGGATCTGCAGCGCGTGATCGACCGCCACGCCTTCACGCTCGATGCCAGTCGCCCTGCGGCCGTGGCCAAGCGGCACGCGCAAGGCGGACGCACGGCGCGCGAGAACATCGCGCAGCTGTGCGACGACGGCAGCTTCATCGAATACGGCGCGCTCGCCATCGCCGCGCAGACGCGCCGCCGCAGCCTGGACGACCTGATCACCAACACGCCCGCCGACGGCATGGTGACCGGCATCGGCACCGTGAACGCGGCGCACTTCGGGCCGGAGAAGTCGCGCTGCCTGGTGATGGCCTACGACTACACCGTGCTGGCGGGCACGCAAGGCTTGCGCAACCACCACAAGAAGGACCGCATGCTGGCGCTCGCGCACCAGCTGAAGCTGCCGGTGGTGCTGTTCGCCGAAGGAGGCGGCGGGCGCCCGGGCGACGTGGACATGCCCATCGTTGCGGGCCTGAACAACCACACTTTCAGCCAGTTCGCCGCGCTCTCGGGCCAGGTGCCGGTGGTCGGCATCGTGCACGGCCGCTGCTTCGCGGGCAACGCCGCGCTGCTGGGCTGCGCCGACGTGATCATCGCCACGCGCGCCAGCAACATCGGCATGAGCGGGCCCGCCATGATCGAGGGCGGCGGGCTCGGCACCTTCCAACCCGAACAGGTGGGCCCGAGCCCGGTGCAGTGGCGCAACGGCGTCATCGACATCCTGGTCGAGGATGAAGCGCAGGCCGTGACGGCGGCGCGGCACTATCTCTCCTTTTTCCAGGGGCCGGTGTCGCACTGGGACTGCCCCGACCAGCGGGCGCTGCGCCATGCGGTGCCGGAGAACCGGCTGCGGGTGTACGACATCCACACCGTGCTGAAAGGCCTGATGGATGCCGGCTCCGTGCTCGAGTTACGCGCCGGCTTCGGGGCCGGCATGGTCACGGCGCTGGCCCGCATCGAAGGGCGGCCGGTGGGCGTGATCGCCAACAACCCGCGGCACCTGGGCGGCGCCATCGACGTGGCAGCGGCGGACAAGGCCGCCCGCTTCATGCAGCTGTGCAATGCGCATGGGCTGCCCATCGTGTCGCTCACCGACACGCCCGGCTTCATGGTGGGACCGGACATCGAAGCGCAGGCCCAGGTGCGCCATTGCTGCCGCATGTTCGTGGTGGCCGCCCACCTGGCTGTGCCATTTTTCGCGGTGGTGTTGCGCAAGGGCTACGGCCTGGGGGCGCAGGCCATGACGGCCGGCGGCTTTGACGCGCCGGTGTTCACCGTGTCCTGGCCGACTGGTGAGTTCGGCGCCATGGGGCTGGAAGGCGCGGTGAAGCTGGGTTTTCGCAAGGAACTGGAAGCGGCCACCCCGGGGGCCGAGCGCGAAGCGCTCTACCAGAAGCTGGTTGCGCAGCAGTACGAGAACGGGCAGGCGATGAACATGGCGGCCACCCTGGAGATCGACGCGGTGATCGACCCGGCGCAAACGCGCGCCTGGCTGGTGCGCGGGCTCGCCTCCGCGGTGCAGCCGCGCACGCCCACGCCGCGGTTCGTGGACAGCTGGTGACTTTGTCCTACAAGAAACCGCTGTCGAGTTCCGTAGGATATGAACTGGTCCTTAGGGGAGCTCAGTCATGAAAGATTCCGGAATTCGCGTCCTCCGTCCCCAGAACGGCGCCTCACGCCACGAGGCCGAGCTGCGCCAATGGTCGGCCCAGTTCGGCACCACGCCCGAGCGCCTTGAGAAGGCCATCGAGGCCGTGGGCATTGCGCCCCGCCGTATCCGCCAATACCTCATCCGCGACAGCCGCGACCACGACGCCGCTCGCCTGCGGTAAGGCCGCCCCGCGCGGCGCGAGCCCATGCACCGCAGAACGGTATTGAGGGCCGCGGCCCCGCTGGCGCTCGCCCTCGCTGCCGGGCTGCCCCTGCCCCGTGCTGTTGCCCAGCCTCACTACAAGGTGTCCGCCCGGCAGTTGCAGGAAGCGCTCGCCCAGCGCTTTCCGTTGCGGTATCCCGTGCAAGGCCTGGTCGAATTCCAGATGCAGACGCCGCGCCTTCGCTTCCTGCCCGAGCAGAACCGGCTGGGCAGCGAACTGCTGATCGATGCCAGCGGAGCGGCCCTGCGCCGCAGCCACAGCGGCATCGTCGATGTCGATTTCGCGCTACGCTACGAGCCGAGCGACCAGACCCTGCGCGCGCACCAGCTGCGCGTGCAGGAAGTGCGGCTGCCCACGCTGCCGCCCGACGCGGCGGCCTTCCTCGACGCGTACATCCGCGCTTCGGCGCAGCGCGCTCTGCTGGAAGTGGTGCTGCACCGGTTGCAGCCCCGCGATCTGGCCCTGGCCGACACCATGGGCTTCGAGCCGGGGGACATCACCGTGGCCGCAGACGGCCTGGTGATCGGTTTCGTGCCCAAGCAGGCGCGATAGCACGGGAGCGCCCCGGTCCACACAGCGGCCGACGCTCAGCGCAGCAACGCCACCGCCGCGGAAAACGTGAGGAAGGCCGCGGCCGTGGTGAGCAGGATGATGCGCGCAATGCGCCCGGTGTCGGCGCCGAAACGCTCGGCCAGCAGGGCCACGTTGCTGGCGGAAGGCAATGCGGCCACCAGCACCATCACCGTCAGGGACGAGCGGCCCAGAGGCGCACCCAGCAGGATGGCAACGCTGCCCACACTCCACACCAGCAGGGGGTGCACCAGCAGCTTGACCAGGGCCACCGGCAGGAAGTCGCGCCAGGGCATGGGATCGCGCGCCTCCTGCGCGGCCACGAACTGCGAGCGCGCCAGCACCGCGCCGATGGTGAACAGGGCCACCGGCGAAGCCGAATCGGCGAGCAGGCCGAGGGTCTGCGCCACCGGCTTGAAGGGCTGGAACTGCAGGAACGAGGCCAGGCCGCCCAGCACGATGGCCCAGGGCATGGGATTGAGCGCGACGCCCACCAACGCGTTCTTCGCCGCCCTGCGCGCGCCGTGCTCGTCCGCGCCGTCCAGCCGCGACAGCGCGATGCACAGCGAACTGGTGATCACCAGGTCGATCAGGATCGTGAGGATGGCCGGGCCGGCCGCCTGCGCGCCGAGCAAGGCGATGAGCAG
>DATILF010000080.1:0-23187 GCA_035476755.1 Ramlibacter sp. | reverse complement strand
CTGGCCGTGGACATGCCGCAGGGCATGGCGCTGACCGTGGATTGGGAGCCGTGGATCCAGGTCATGGGCCTCACGGAACTGCGCACCAAGAACACCGTACGGTTCACGCAGTACGCTGATGCGATCGCAGCGGCGGTGGCGGGGCAGGGCGTGGCCATCGGCCGGCTGCCGCTGCTGGCCGAAATGCTGCGCGACCGCCGGCTGGTGGCGCCTTTCGGCGGCGGGGCGGTGTCGCAACGCGGTTACTACGTGGTGATGAGCGAACGGGGCGCGTGCAACCCGGATGCGCAGGACTTCGCCCGATGGTTGTACGCAGAGGTCGAGGCGGCCGCTTGATATAGTCGCCCGGCATGATGCCTGACACCCCGATCGATCGCCGCCAGCTGCTGCGGCTGGCCGCCGCGGGTGCGGGTGCGCTGTGGTTGCCCCGCAGCGCCTGGAGCCGGCCGCGCATTGCGGGCAATCCCTTCGTGCTGGGGGTGGCCAGCGGCTCGCCCACGCACGATTCGGTGGTGCTGTGGACCCGCTTGATCGCGCCGGGCTTTTTCCAGGCGCTGGGCCGGGCGCCGATCACCGTGCGGTGGGAAGTGGCCCACGACGAGCGGTTCACGCGCATCGCGCGCAGCGGCCAGGCGCAGGCGCTGCCGGAACTCGCGCATTCAGTGCACGTGGAGGTGCCGGGCCTGGAGCCGGACCGCTGGTACCACTACCGATTCCTGGTGGATGAGGGCGCGAGCCCGGTGGGGCGCACGCGCACGTTTCCGGCGCCCGACGCCGTGGTGCAAAAGCTGCGGCTGGCCTATGCGTCGTGCCAGCGCTGGGAGCATGGCTATTTCAGCGCCTACCGGCACATGCGCGAGGAAAACCTCGACCTGGTGATGTTCCTGGGCGATTACATCTACGAATATGCAATTGCGGGCAACCCGGTGCGCATCCCCACGGGCGGCTGGGTGCTCGACCTGGAAGACTACCGGCGCCGCCATGCGCTGCACAAAGGCGATGCCGATTTGCAGGCGATGCACGCCGCGTGCCCCTGGCTCGTGACCTGGGACGACCACGAAGTGCAGAACGACTACGCCGGCGTGGCGGCCGGAGAGAACGGTCCGCGGGTGGACGACTTCGCCGCGCGCCGCGCCGCCGCCTACCAGGCCTACTACGAACACATGCCGGTGCGTGCCAGCACGCTGACGCAGGCCGTGAAGGGGCTGCAGGCCGGCGCCGAGTTCCGGCTGTACGCGCAGCATCGTTTCGGCCGGCTGGCCACGCTGATGCTGCTGGATGACCGGCAGTACCGCGACGCCCACGCCTGTTCACGCACGGGAAAATCCGGGTCGGGCTTCTTCGACCCGGCCGCCTGCCCCGATGCGGAGGACCCCGTCCGCACGTTGCTGGGCGTGCCCCAGGAGCGCTGGTTCGACGGCGCGCTGCAAGCGAGGGGGCCGGGCTGGACGGTGATCGGCCAACAGACCGTGTTCGGCCGCAGGGACGCCCGGCCCGGGCCCGGCGAGTCCGTGTGGAACGACGGCTGGGACGGGTACGGCGCGGCGCGCAGGCGCTTCACGCAGGCGCTGCAGCGCCACAACGTCACCGCTGCCGTCCTGCTGGGCGGCGACGTGCACGAAAATTGGGTGGGCCATGTGAAAGCCGATTACGGCCGGCCCGAGAGCGCAGGGGTCGGTGTCGAGTTCTGCGGCACCAGCATCACGTCGCGCTCCGGGGGCAACCAGAAGCTGGCCGAGCGCTTCGCGGAGAACCCGCACTTTGTGTTTGCGGACTCGCAGCGCAGGGGCTATGGCGTCGCGGAATTCACGCCGGGCCAGCTCACGACGACGCTGCGTGTGGTGGACGATGTCACCCGCACGGACACGAAGATAGAAACGCTGGCGCGCTTTGCCGTGCAGGCAGGCCGACCCGTGGTTGAGCGGGCATGAGCCGCACGGCCGCTCCGAAGGCGAATAGCACCGCAGCCGAAGGCGGAGGTTATCCAGTGAGCCGCACGGCCGCTCCGAAGGCGAATAGCACCGCAGCCGAAGGCGGAGGTTATCCAGTGAGGCGCGGCGGCTGGCTTTTGGCGCTGTGCTGCTGGCTGGCCATGGCCGGCGCCTGGGCACAGCAGCGGCCGGGCGAAACGGTCATCGGCGGTGAAGACAGCTACGGGCTCTCGCGGGCGTTCACGTACCTGGAAGATTCCGGCGGCAAGATGACGCTGGAGCAGGTGCTCGCCCCGACGGCGCAGGCCGCGTTCAAGCCGCTTTCCCAGAACGGCCCCGGCGCCAATTTCGGGCTGACCTCTTCGGCCATCTGGCTGCGCGTCGTCCTCAAGACCGCGCCGGGCATCCCCTCGGACTGGATGCTGGAAGTGGCCTACCCGCCCCTGGACCACCTCGACTTGTACGTTCCGGACGGGGCGTTGGGCTACCAGCGCCAACGGGCCGGCGACAGCCTTCCTTTTGCCAGCCGGGCGATCCCGCATCGCAACCATGTGCTGCCGGTGAAGCTGGCCCCCGGGGCTGACAGCGTGATCTACCTGCGTGTCGAGTCTCAGGGCACCGTCTCCGCGCCCGCACGGCTCTGGCGCCCTGCGGCGTTGTGGCAGCACGACCAGGCCACCTACGCCGCGCTCAGCCTGTACTTCGGCCTGCTGATCGGCCTGCTGCTCTACAACCTGCTGCTGTTCCTCTCGGTGCGTGACAGCGCCTACCTGATCTACACGGCCTTCGCGGGCGCGATGGCCCTGGGCCAGGCGGCGCTGACGGGCCTGGGCGCTCAGTTTCTGTGGCCCCAATGGACCTGGTGGAACGGGGTTTCGCCGCCGGTGGGCATGACCAGCGCCGCCATCTTCGGCCTGCTGTTCGCGCGCAGCTTCCTGTCCAGCTCGGTGCGCATGCCCATGATCGACCGCGTCATGCTCGTGCAACTGGCGGGCTGGATGCTGGCGCTGCTGGCGGCGCTGACGCTGCCCTACGTCGTGTCGTCCTGGATGGTGACGGTGCTGGCGGTGGTGAGCGTGGCGACGATGTTCGCGGTGGGCGTCGTGAGCGTGCGCCGCGACTATGCCGGTGCACGCTATTTCTTCACGGCCTGGGCCCTGCTGCTGCTCGGCGTCTTCACGCTGTCGCTGCACAACACGGGCGTGCTGCCGTCGAACGTGTTCACGGCCAACGCGCTTCTCATCGGCTCCGCGCTCGAGATGGTGCTGCTGTCGTTCGCGTTGGCCGACCGCATCAACGTGGCGCGTCGCTTCAAGGAGCAGGCCCAGGCCCGCATCGCCGCCGAGCATGCGATGGTCGAGGCGCTCAGCAATTCGCAGGAGCGCCTGCGCACGGTCCTTGAAGAGCGCGAGATCATCCTGGACACCTCCATCGTCGGCATCGCCTTCCTGAACGTCGACGGACGGCTGCGCTGGGCCAACAAGGCGATGATGGACATCTTCGGCGCCAGGGGCCGGCCCGTGGTGTCGATGGAGCGCTTCTACCTGTCGCGCGAGCAGTATCTGGAAGTGGGTGGAGAGGTTGCCGCCTGCGCGGTGCGGGGCGAAGCCTACCAGCGCGAACTGCTGGTGCAGCAATACGACGGCGAGCGCATCTGGATCCTTCTGTCGGGCAAGGCGGTGAGCCGCGACGACCTGAGCCAAGGCACCGTGTGGGTGATCATGAACATCACGCAGCGCAAGGCGCTGGAAGAGCAGCTGCAAAAGACGAACTCCGAGCGCGAGGCCATCCTCAACAGCGCGCTGGTCGGCATCGTGCTGTCGGTCGCCCGCCGCCACGAGTGGGTTAACCAGAAATTTGCGCAGATGCTCGGCTACCCGCGCCAGGTGCTGATCGGCCAGTCTTCCAGCTACATCCACCCCGATGAGGCGGCGTGGGAACGGTTCGGATCCGAAGCACGCGCCGTGCTCATCGCCACGGGTTCGTATCGGTGCGAGCGCCAGTTGAAGCGCCGCGACGGCGAGCTGTTCTGGGTCGAGATGGGCGGCAGCTGCATCCGCCCCCATGACCCCGATTCGGGTGTGATCTGGACCTTCCTGGACATCACGCAGCGCAAGAATTCCGAGTCGGAAATCCGCGAGGCGCTGGAGCAGCAGAAGGCGCTGAATGAATTGCGCAGCCGCTTCGTCGCCATGACCAGCCACGAATTCCGCACGCCGCTCGCGGCCATCCTGTCGGCTGAGGAATTGCTGCGCCACTACGGCGATCGGCTGCCCCAGCCCGAGCGCATCGAGGTGCTGGACAGCATTGCCTCAGGTGTGCAGCGCATGTCGCGAATGATGGACCGGGTGTTGCTGCTGGGCAAGGCCGATGCGGGCATGCTGGAGTTCGCGCCCGAGCGCATCGTGCTCGCGCCGCTGTGCCGCCAGTTCGTGGACGAGGCCCGCGCCCAGCAGCCGGGCGACCGCAGCGAAGTGGCGCTGGAGGTGCGCGGCGACGTGGGCGAGGGCACCTACGACGAGAAGCTGCTGCGCCACATCTTCAGCAACCTGCTGTCGAATGCGCTCAAGTACTCGCCGAGCGGCGGCGAAGTGCGTTTCAAGGTGCGGCGCGAGAAGGCCGCGACGGTGTTCGAGGTGGCCGACCAGGGCATCGGCATTCCGTCCGACGAGATCCCGCACCTCTTCGAATCCTTCCACCGCGCGAGCAACGTCGGCGCGATCCAGGGCACCGGGTTGGGCCTGGCGATCGTGAAGAACGCGGTGGAGATGCACGGCGGCTCGATCGACGTGGTCAGCACGCTCGGTGAAGGCACGGTGTTCACGGTGACGTTGCCGGGCTGACCTTTGTCATGGGGCGGCCTCGACCCGCAATTCACTCCCCTCTGTCATTGCGGGCTTGACCCGCAATCCACACCTCTGTCATTGCGGGCTTGACCCGCAATCCATGCCTTTGGTCTTCCTCGCGTCGCGGCAGGCGGTGTCCGGCGGGGGCTCATACTGGGGCGGTCTCCGCTTCGCTGCGACTTCGCTGGGATGTTCGGCCTGGGGCCGGCGGCGCGGAACTCACTACGCGGCCCAAAGGCCGCTTCGTTCAAACAGCCGCGCCGAGTCAGTTACGAAGCGCGCAAGCGCGCCCGGCCCCAGGCCGAACATCCCAGCCGCCCCAGAAATCACCCCCACCGGACACCGCCTGCCGCGCCAAAGTGATGCCGTTCCTGTCGGGGCGGACATGCCCGCGGTGCGCCCATACTGTCATTGCGGGCTTGACCCGCAATCCATGCCACCCCCACCGACGCATCTCCGGCGAGGCATGGATCCCGGCTCAAGGCCGGGATGACAAGAGGACGCCTGTCATTGCGGGCCTAATCTCGCAGTCCACACTCTGTCATTGCGGGCTTGACCCGCAATCCATGCCACCCCCACCAACGCATCTCCGGCGAGGCGTGGATCCCGGCTCAAGGCCGGGATGACAAGAGGACGCCTGTCATTGCGGGCTCGACCCGCAATCCAGGTATTCGACCTTGCCGAGGTGCAATCTCAGCTCAAAGCGACTGCATTTTCCGCGCGCGCGCCCACACGCCACGTTGGCGCGGCAGGCGGTGTCCGGTGGGGGCGATTTCTGGGGCGGCTGCGGCAGGCCCGGCCTGGGGTCGCGCGCCATGGCGCGCTTCGTCAACATGCTCGGCGCAGCTGTTTGAACGCAGCGCGCAGCGCGCAGTGAGTTTTGCGCCGGACCCCAGGCCGGGCCGTGGCGCAGCGAAGTCGAAGCGAAGCGGAGACCGCCCCAGTATGAGCCCCTGCCGGGCACCGCCTGCCGCGACGCGAGGAAGAACGCATGGATTGCGGGTCAAGCCCGCAATGACAAAGAGGGGTGGATTGCGGATCAAGTCCGCAATGACAAGCGAGTGGATAGCGGATCAAGTCCGCAATGACAGCGCCTGGGAATCTACTGCACCACTTCCAGCAACCGGTCCAACCCGCCGTCGTTGATCGCGACCATCGCCTGCTCGCGGACCTTGGGCTTGGCGTGGTAGGCGACGGAGAGGCCGGACGCGGCCATCATCGGCAGGTCATTCGCGCCATCACCCATGGCAATGGCGCGCTTGGGGGTGATGCCGAGCCAGCCGCAGGTCTCCAGCAGCATCTTGCGTTTTTCGACGCCGTCGCAGATGTCGCCCCAGGGCTGGTCCACCATGCGGCCGGTGAGTTTGCCGCCGTCGATTTCGAGCACATTGGAACGCGCATAGTCGATGTCCAGCTCTTCGCGGATGCGGTCGGTGAAGAAGGTGAAGCCGCCGGAGACCAGCAGCACTTTCAGCCCCGCCGCCTTGCAGGCCGCCACCAGCTCCCTGGCACCGGGATTGAGCTGCAGCCGCCTGGCGTACACATCTTCCATGTGTTGCACGGCCACGCCTTCGAGCAGCGCGACGCGCTGGCGCAGGCTTTCCTTGTAGTCGGCGACCTCACCGCGCATCGCGGCTTCGGTGATCGCGGCCACCTCTTCCTTCTTGCCGGCCGCCGCCGCGATCTCGTCCACGCACTCGATGTTGATCAGCGTGGAGTCCATGTCGAAGGCGACCAGCTTGAAGTCGGCAAGCCGCAGCGGAGGAATAAAACCCTGGATCACCAGGCCGGGAGCAATTTCGTCGGGAGGAATCATTTCCCGATTTTCGCATCCCCCAGGCTCATGCAGGCTCGGCCACTTTCGGCTGGCCCAGCGATCGCAAGACATCGCGCACCATTTGCGCGCGATCCTTCGGGTCTTTCAGCTCACGTTCGATGCGCAGCTTCTCGTTGCCGGCGAACTTGATGTGGCGGTTCTTTTGCACCAGTTCGACGATGCGCATCGGATCCACCGGCGGATTGTTCCGGAAGGTGATGTTGATGACGCCGGGCGCCGCGTCCACCTTCATCACCCCATAGGGCCTGGCCAGGACGCGCAGGCGATGCACGTCGATCAGCGTCTGGGCCTGCGGCGGCAGCTTGCCGAAGCGGTCGACGATTTCTTCCAGCAGGCCGTCGATCTGGTCGGAGATCTTCGCGGTGGCCAGGCGCTTGTAGAACGACAGGCGCAGGTGCACGTCACCGCAATAGCTGTCCGGCAGCAGGGCGGGCGCATGAAGGTTGATGTCGGTCGTGACTGAAAGGGGCGCCAGCAGGTCGGGCTCTTTGCCGGCCTTCAGCGAGCGAACGGCTTCGGACAGCATTTCGTTGTAGAGCTGAAAGCCGACCTCGAGCATATTGCCGCTCTGGTTCTCGCCCAGCACCTCGCCGGCGCCGCGGATTTCCAGGTCGTGCATGGCCAGGTAGAAGCCGGAGCCGAGCTCTTCCATCTGCTGGATGGCATCCAGCCGCTGCGCCGCCTGCTTGGTGAGGCTCTCCTTGTCCGGCACCATGAGGTAGGCATAAGCCTGGTGATGGCTGCGGCCGACGCGGCCGCGCAACTGGTGCAACTGCGCCAGGCCGAACTTGTCGGCGCGGCTGATGACGATGGTGTTGGCCGTGGGCACGTCGATGCCCGTCTCGATGATGGTGGAGCACAGCAGCAGGTTGTAGCGCTGCGCAATGAAGTCGCGCATCACCCGCTCGAGCTCGCGCTCGGGCATCTGGCCGTGCGCGACGGCGATGCGCGCTTCAGGCAGCAGTTCTTCCAGGCGCTGGCGCCGGTTCTCGATGGTTTCCACCTCGTTGTGCAGGAAATACACCTGCCCGCCGCGCTTGAGTTCGCGCAAAACAGCTTCGCGGATGACGCCGTTGCCCTCATTGCGCACGAAGGTCTTGATGGCCAGCCGCCGCTGCGGTGCGGTCGCTATCACCGACAGGTCGCGCAGGCCTTCCAGCGCCATGCCCAGCGTGCGCGGAATGGGGGTGGCGGTGAGGGTCAGCACGTCAACTTCGGCGCGCAGCGCCTTCATGGCTTCCTTGTGGCGCACCCCGAACCGGTGCTCCTCGTCGATGATCAGCAGGCCCAGGTTGACGAACTTGGTGGACTCACTCAGCAGCTTGTGCGTGCCGACGACGATGTCCACACTGCCGTCCGCCAGGCCCTTCAGCGTGGCCGAGACTTCCTTGCCGGAGCGAAAGCGCGATACCTCGGCGACCTTGATGGGCCACTTGGAGAACCGATCGACCAGGGTCTGGTAATGCTGCTCGGCGAGCAGCGTGGTGGGCGCGAGGAAGGCGACCTGCTTGCCGCCGGTGATGGCGATGAAGGCGGCCCGCAGCGCCACCTCGGTCTTGCCGAAGCCCACGTCGCCGCACACCAGGCGGTCCATGGGGCGCGGCGAGACCATGTCCTGGATCACGGCGTGGATCGCCGCGTTCTGGTCGGCCGTTTCCTCGAAGCCGAAGTCGTTGGCGAAGGTCTCGTAGTCCTGTGCCGAGAAGCGGAAGGCGTGGCCCTCGCGCGCGGCGCGCCGGGCGTAGATGTTCAACAGCTCGGCGGCGGTGTCGCGCACCTGTTCGGCGGCCTTGCGCCTGGCTTTCTCCCACTGGCCCGAGCCCAGCTTGTGCAGCGGCGCCTCGTCCGCCGAGACGCCGGTGTAGCGGCTGATCTGGTGCAGCTGGCTCACCGGGACGTACAGCGTGGCCTTGTCGGCGTATTCCAGGTGCAGGAATTCCTGCATCGCCGGCGTGCCGTCGGCGTTCTTGTCCTGGCCGAGGTCCAGGTTGACCAGGCCCCGGTAGCGGCCGATGCCGTGCTGCGCGTGCACCACAGGGTCGCCGACGTTCAGTTCCGACAAGTCCTTGATCAGCGCCTCGACGTCGCTGACCTGCTCCTGCTTCTTGCGGCGGCGCGTGCTGGGTCCGGCGGCGAAGAGCTCGGTCTCGGTGACGAAGTCGATGCCCTCGTCCAGCCAGCTGAACCCGACGTTGAGCGGCGCGGTGGCGATGCCGAGCTTCTCCGTGCTGGCCTGGAATTCGGCCAGCGACTCGAAGGCGGGCAGTGACAGATGGCTCGCGCGCAGGAAGTCCAGCAGGCTCTCCCGCCGGCCGTCGCTTTCGGCCAGCAGCAGCGCGCGGTGCTGGCTGTTGTTCAGGTGATCCTTGAAGCGGGCCAAAGGCTCTTCGGCACCGCGCACCACGGACATCGCCGGCAAGGCGTCGAATTCGGCATAGGCGCTGGACTGCTCGCCCTCCGGTGCGGCGGCTGCCTTCAGTGACAGCTGCGCATGCTGGTTGGCGCGGGCATAGAACTGCTCAACCGTGAGAAACAAAGTCTCCGGCGGCAGCGCCGGGCGGTCGGCGTCGCCCTGTACCAGCCGGTAACGATCGCGCGTGTCCTGCCAGAAATGCTGGAACGCAGGCTCCAGGTCGCCGTGCAGCACGACGGTGGCTTGTTCGCCGATGTAGTCGAAGACGGTGGCGGTCTCGTCGAAGAACAGCGGCAGGTAGTACTCGATGCCGGCCGTGGCCACGCCGTTGCCGATGTCCTTGTAGATGCGGCTCTTGGTCGGATCGCCCTCCAGCAGCTCGCGCCAGCGGCTGCGAAAGCGCGCCCGCGCGTCGTCGTCCATCGGGAACTCGCGGCCGGGCAGCAGGCGCACCTCGGGCACGGGGTAGAGGCTGCGCTGGCTGTCAGGGTCGAAAGTGCGGATGGAATCGATTTCGTCGTCGAACAGGTCCACCCGAAAGGGTACCGTCGAACCCATCGGGAAAAGGTCGATCAGGCCACCGCGCACCGCGTATTCTCCCGGGCTCACCACCTGCGTGACATGGCTGTAGCCGGCCAGCGTGAGTTGGGCTTTCAGGCGCGCTTCCTGGAGCTTTTGCTTGACCTGGAAGTGGAAGGTGTAGCCCGCCAGGAAGCTGGGCGGTGCGACCCGGTACAGAACCGTGGTTGCGGGCACGATGACGACGTCGGCGTCGGCCTGGGAGATACGCCAGAGCGTGGCCAGCCGCTCGCTGATCAGGTCCTGGTGCGGCGAGAAGCTGTCGTAGGGCAGGGTTTCCCAGTCCGGGAACAGCGCGCAGCGCAGCTCGGGCGCGAAGAACGCGATTTCCTCGATCAGGCGCTGCGCATCCGTGGCATCGGCCGTGACGATGGCGGTGAGCTTGCGCGCGGCTTTTTCCCGCTCGGCCAGGCGGGCGAGCAGGAGCGCATCAGCGGAGCCGGGGGGGCGGGGCAAGGTAAAGCGCTTGCCGACGCTAAGTTTGGGTAAATCCATAAACAAATACAACACACCCCGCGTCTGAAGAGGCGCGGGGTGCGAGCCCCGATTCTAGAATGGACCCATGTCCACAAGCGAAAGCAAAACCGAATCCCGTTATTACGCCCTGGTGCCCTGTGCCGGCACGGGGAGCCGGGCCGGCACCAACGGCCCGAAGCAATACGAACGCATCGCCGGCCAACCGATGGTCTGGCATACGCTGGCGGCCTTCGCCGCCGTGCGCCGCATCGCGCGCACGGTGGTGGTGGTCGCCCCGGGCGATGGCTTCTTCGAACGCAACCCCACATCCGCCCTGGTGGTGGCGTGTGGCGGCGCGACCCGTGCCGCGAGCGTCGCCAACGGGCTGTACGAGCTCACGCGCGTCGGCGCGACCAAGCACGACTGGGTGCTGGTGCACGATGCAGCCCGCTGCCTGATCACGCCGGCCCTGATCGACACCCTGATCGACGCCTGCGCGGGGGACGAAGTCGGTGGGCTGCTGGCCCACAAGCTGCCCGACACGCTCAAGCGCGAAGAAGCTGGCCGGGTGGTGGAAACCGTCGAGCGCGAGGACAAGTGGCTGGCGCAGACGCCGCAGATGTTTCGCATCGGTATGCTGATGCATGCGATGGAGCGGTCCAGCGGCCATGTCACCGACGAAGCCTCGGCTGTCGAAGCCCTGGGCCAGCGCCCGCTGCTGGTGCCGGGCGGGTCGCAGAATTTCAAGGTAACCTACCCGGATGATTTTGCGCTCGCCGAAGCCGTGCTCAAGGGCCGGATGAGATGACGCGGCCTCTCACCAGGTGGCTGCCGTCATGAGTTTTCGCATCGGCGAAGGCTGGGATGTGCACGCGCTCGTGCCGGGGCGCCGGCTGATCATTGGCGGCGTGCAGATTCCGTTCGACCGCGGCCTGCTCGGTCATTCCGATGCCGATGTACTGCTGCACGCCATCACGGATGCGTTGTTGGGGGCGGCGGCCCTGGGCGATATCGGCCGCCATTTTCCGGACACCGACGAGCGCTTCAAGGGGGCGGACTCCGCCGTGCTGCTCACGGAAGCGGCGTTGCGGGTGCGCCAGCGCGGCCTGCAGATCGGCAACGTGGACAGCACCGTCATTGCCCAGGCGCCCAAGCTGGCGCCGTACATCGACGCCATGCGCGAGCGCATTGCGCAAGCGCTGGACCTGGCCCCCGATCGCGTGAACGTGAAGGCCAAGACAGCGGAGAAACTCGGGCCGGTCGGGCAGGGCCTCTCGATCGAGGCGCGCGCCATCGTGCTGCTGTACGCAGCCTGACCTAAGATCAGTAGGCGGCTTCGGCCTTGGGCTCCGGCTCGGACTGCGGTTGGGGCGGGTTGGCCTTGGGCTTTTGCAGCTTGATGTGCGCCGCCAGGCCGCCGGAGGTGGTGTTGGCCAGGGCGAAGATGCCGCCCATGCGCTGCACGGTCTTGTCCACGATGGCCAGCCCCAGGCCGGCGCCCGTGGCCGCGGTGCGTGCCGCATCGCCCCGGAAGAACGGCTTGATCAGGTTCGGCAGGGCCTCGGGTGAGACGCCCATGCCGTGGTCGCGCACCTTCAGCAGCACCCATTCGTTACGCGACTTGGCGGCAATGTCCACCACCGCGATGCCGGTCTCGGGCGTCTTGCCGTAGCGGCGCGCGTTCTCCAGCAGGTTGGAGACCACGCGGGCCAGTTCGACCTCGTCGGCCAGCACCACGAGACCCTTGGACACGTCCAGGTTGATCCGCATGTCGCCCTGGTCCTGCACGGCGTAGAGGCAGGCTTCGATCACGTCGTTGAGCAGCACCGGCTTCAGCTCGGCATGGTCGGGGCGCGCGTAGTCGAGGAACTTGTCGATGATGGCGTCGAGCTGGTCGATGTCCGCCGCCATGTGGTCGCGCGCGTCCGGGTCGGCCACGCTCATTTCGGTTTCCAGGCGCAGCCGCGCCAGGGGTGTGCGCAGGTCGTGGGAGATGCCGGCGAGCATGACAGCGCGGTCCTGCTCGATCTTGGCCAGCTGCTGCGCCATGCGGTTGAAGCCGATGTTGACCTCGCGGATCTCGCTGGTCACGGCCTTTTCGTCGAGCCGGCTGGCGTCGAAGTCGCCGTCACGCACCCGGCTGGCGGCGAACGACAACTGTTTGAGGGGCCGGTTGATGAGCCGTGCGATGAGGGCGGCGCCCGCCAGCGACAGGCCCGCGGCCGTGATCAGCCAGATCAGCCAGGTGCGGCCGCCCACGCGCGTGAGGCGCGAGCGGTCCAGCAGCATCCAGTACTGGTCGGCATCGATCTTGAAGCCCACCCAGAGGCCTTCCTCGCCGTTGACACTGGCCGCCATGACGGTGCCGGGGCCCAGGCGGGTGACCAGTTCGTCCATGACACGCGTATCCAGTTCACCGGCGGTGAAGGTGGCGTGGCGATCGGTGGGCTCGCGGGGAACGATGCGCACACCCTCCTGGTCGGCCAGGGTCTTGATGAGCGAGACGCGGGCGATCGAATCGGAGTGGACCAGCGCCGCGCGGCTGAGATTCACCAGCGAGGCGATCTGCTGCGCCGTCTGGACCGCCCGTGGCTCGAACTCCAGGGCGCGAAAGGTCTGCAGCCACGCCACGATGCTGCCGATGAGCAGCAGGGACAACAGGAAAAAGGTCCGCCAGAACAGGGACAAGCCCAGCCGCGGCCGCATGTCGAGCGGCGCCGGCGCTGTTTCCAGCGGCGCCGGGCCGGTAACGTCGATGCTCGTCGTGACGCCGCGAATCAATGGGTTGTCCCCTGCTTGTGGTGGTCTATCCCCCGATTATTGTTGAAGTCCAGCAGGAGGGACCGGATCAACCCGCACCGTCCGGTACGAAGACGTAACCCACGCCCCACACGGTCTGGATGTAGCGCGGCGCGGCGGGATCGACTTCCACCAGTTTGCGCAGGCGCGACACCTGCACGTCCAGGCTGCGGTCGAAGGGTTCGAACTCGCGGCCACGCGCCAGCTGGGCCAGCTTTTCGCGCGAAAGCGGCTGGCGGGGGTGGCGCACCAGCGCCTTGAGCATGGCGAATTCACCGGTGGTGAGCGGCAGTTCCTCGCCGTTCTTGCGCAGGGTGCGGGCGCCCAGGTCGAAGGCGAAGGGGCCGAAGTTGACCACTTCGTTGTCGCTGGACGGAGCGCCCGGCGCCTCCTGGGCCGGCCGGCGGCGCAGCACCGCATGCACGCGGGCCAGCAGTTCACGCGGGTTGAAGGGTTTGCCGAGGTAGTCGTCGGCGCCGACCTCCAGCCCGACGATGCGATCCACGTCCTCGCCCTTGGCGGTGAGCATGATGATCGGGGTGCGGTCGTTGGCGGCGCGCAGGCGCCGGCAGATGGACAGGCCGTCTTCGCCCGGCATCATCAGGTCGAGCACGATGAGGTCGGCGGTCTCGCGCAGCATCAAGCGGTTCAGGGCCTTGCCGTCTTCCGCCAGGATGACTTCAAACCCTTCTTGCGTGAGGTAGCGGCGCAGCAGGTCGCGGATGCGGGCATCGTCGTCGACGACCAGGATCTTGTCTGTGCGGGCTGCAGCTTGGGTCATGTTGCTCCAATTGGATTTGTAACAGAGCCGATTCTGAAGGGCTTGGAGCCGGGCGTGCGGGGTTTTCCCGGACCCTTGACACAGTGTTACAAATGTTGCCCCGCGCCGCAAGCGTTCACGAAGGGGGTGTCGGCCGCGCAACGCGGCCGCTGCGCGAGGCGTGCGCTACAGTGCTTCGATATGAAAAACCGACTCTTCCATGGCCGCCTGGCGGGCTGCATCCTGGGGCTGGCCGTGGCCCTCGGCCTACCCGGCGGCACTTGGGCGCAGGTCCTGCCCGCCCCTCAAAACGTGCTCCAGCTGTCCGCCAGCGGGAGTGTGGAAGTGCAGCAGGACCAGCTGAGCCTGACGTTGAGCACGACCCGCGAAGGCGTGGACGCGAACGCCGTCCAGGCGCAGCTGAAGTCCGCCCTGGAAGCCGCGCTGGCCGAAGCCCGCAAGCAGGCCTCGCCCGGCCAGATGGACGTGCGCACCGGCAACTTCGGCCTGTACCCGCGCCATGACCGCGGCGGCAAGATCACCGGCTGGCAAGGCACGGCCGAGCTGGTGCTCGAAGGCCGCGATTTTTCGCGCATCACGCAGACGGCGGGCCGCATCCAGAGCATGACGCTGGGCAATGTCGCTTTCAGCCTCAGCCGCGAGCAGCGGGCCCGGGTGGAGGCCGAGGCGCAGGGGATGGCCATCGAGCGCTTCAAGGCCAAGGCCGCCGACCTGGCCAAGGGCTTCGGCTTTTCCGGCTACAGCCTTCGCGAAGTGGCCGTGAACGCCAATGACCAGGGGAACATTCCCCGCCAGCGCGTGATGTCCCTGGAAGCCAAGGCGGCGTCGGCGGACATGGCCGTCCCCGTCGAAGCGGGCAAGAGCACCGTGATCGTCACGGTCTCGGGTTCCGTACAACTGCGCTAGGCGCTGTCCGACAGGATGGGCTGGCCCTGCTCACTAAGCTGGGCCGATGTGGGTCGAAGACATCTCCCCGGCAGCCGCACCGCCGCAACCGCCCGCGGCACGCGGCGCGCCGCGCCTGTTCGTCGTGGCCAATCCGGGCTCGGGCGCCAACGATTCGGCGCAGACCCGGCAGATGCTGGAGCGCGTGTTCCGCGAGGCGGGGCGTCCTGCCGCATTTGCCGACGTTTCGTCCCCGGCGATGCTCGCCCGCGCCTTCGCACTCGCCGCGGCGCAAGCCCGCGAGGAGGGGGGCGTGCTGGTGGGCGTCGGCGGAGATGGCACTATCAACACCGCCGCGCAGGCCGCACTCGCGCACCGCTGCCCGCTGGGTGTCATTCCGCAAGGCACGTTCAACCTGCTCGCCCGCGACCAGGGCATTCCCGTGCATGCCGAAACCGCCGCGAGGGCGCTGCTCGGCGCGTCACCCCGGCCGATGCAGGTGGGTTTCATCAACGGGCAGGTCTTCCACCTGAACGCCAGCCTCGGGTTGTATCCGCAGCTGCTGCAGGACCGCGAAGCCTTCAACGCGCAGTTCGGGCGCCACCCGTGGGTGGCGGCGATCTCGGCGCTGGTGACGCTGTTCCAGTGGCGCCGCCAACTGGTGCTGGACGTCGAGCTCGACGGCCACCGCACCGCGCTCACGACGCCCATGCTCTTCGTGGCCAACAACCGGCTGCAGCTGGAGCGCATCGGCCTGGATGAGGACATCACGGCGAACCTGGGCGCGGGCCGCCTGGTGGGCCTGGCGAGCCGTCCGATCGGTGGCTGGGCGATGCTGGGCCTTTTGCTGCGCGGCGCGCTGGGCCGCCTGGGCGAGGCCGGCCAGGTGCGCAGCTTCTCGTTCCAGCGGCTCGAGGTGCGCGTGCGCGGACGCCGGCGCGTCAAGGTATCCACCGACGGGGAGGTGCGGGTGATGATCCCGCCGCTGTCCTTTTCGGTGGCGCCGCAGCCCCTGATGCTCATGGTGCCCGCCGAGGCCGACCGGGCGCCGCGCGAATGAGCATCCTGCTGCATATCTCCGACACGCACTTCGGCACCGAGCAGCCGCCGGTGGTGCAAGCGCTCAAGTTGCTGGTGCGTGAGCGCCAACCGGACGTGCTGGTTTTCAGCGGCGACATCACGCAGCGGGCGCGGGCGGCCCAGTTCGCGGCGGCGCGCCGCCTGTGCGACGAACTCGGCATCGCGCGCGTGCTGGCCTTGCCGGGCAACCACGACATCCCCCTGTTCAACGTGCTCGCGCGGGTGGCGCGTCCGTACGGCAACTATCTGGCAGCCTTCGGCCCACAGCTGGAACCGGTTCTGGACACGGATGACTTCCTGGTGATCGGCGTCAACACCACGCGAAGCGGGCGCCACAAGAATGGCGAGGTATCGGCAGACCAGGTGCATCGGGTGGTGCGGCTGTTGCATGGCGCGCGGCCGGGGCAGTTGCGCGTGGTCGCCACCCACCAGCCTGCGGCGGTGTTGCGCGCCGAGGATGAGCCGGACCGGCTGCGGGGCGCCGAGCCTGCGCTGCAGGCCTGGTCACGCGCCGGCGCCGACCTGGTGCTGGGTGGCCACATCCACCTGCCCTATGTCATGGACCTGCGCGAGCGCCCGCAGCCCACGCCGCGTGCCATGTGGTGCGTGCAGGCGGGCACGGCCGTGTCGCGCCGCATTCGCCATGGAACCCGCAATTCTGTCAACCTGATCCATTGGCGCCCGGCGCTTTCGGGCGAGGCGCGCGCCTGCCAGGTGGAGCGCTGCGACTACACGCCCACGGAGGGCTGGTTCGCCACGGCGCAGCTCAGCGCGCTGGCGCTCGCGTAAGGCGGGCGCGGGGACCTATTGCGCGGCCCAGCCACCGTCCATGTTCCACGCCACCCCGCGCACGTTGTTGGCGGCGGGGGAGCAGAGGAACACGGCGAGTTCGCCCAGTTCCTCAGGCGTGGTGAACTGCATCGAGGGCTCTTTTTCGCCCAGGAGCTGGCGCGTGGCTTCCTCATTGGTCCAGCCGTTGGCCGCCGCCTTGGCGTCCACTTGCTTTTGCACCAGCGGCGTGAGCACCCAGCCCGGGCAGATCGCGTTGCAGGTCACGCCGGTGGTGGCGTTCTCGAGCGCGGTGACCTTGGTGAGGCCGACCAGGCCGTGCTTGGCCGCCACGTACGCGGACTTCTGGGCCGAGGCCACCAGGCCGTGCACGGAAGCAAGGTTGATGATGCGGCCCCAGTTGGCGGCCTTCATCGCGGGCAGCGCGAGGCGCGATGCATGGAATGCGCTGGACAGGTTGATTGCGATGATGGCGTCCCACTTTTCCGGCGGAAAGTCCTCGACCGGGGCCACATGCTGGATGCCGGCGTTGTTGACCAGGATGTCCACGCGCCCGAACTGCGCGGCGGCGAACTTCATCATTTCCTCGATCTCGGCGGGCTTGCTCATGTCGGCGCCGTGATGGACTGCCTTCACCCCCAGGGCCAGCACCTCGGCTTTCGGGCCTTCCGCATCGCCGAAACCGTTGAGGACGATGTTGGCGCCCTGGCGCGCGAGTGCCTTGGCGATCCCCAGGCCGATGCCGCTGGTCGAGCCGGTCACGAGTGCGGTTTTGCCTTTCAGCATGATGGTCTCCGTATTCAATTAGGATGGGGTCAAAAGCAAGAATCCAGCCGCAGAGTATGCGGTTTTTTCACCCTGATGCCAGAACCTACGCTGAACTACGTATCGTGCCCGGATGCCTCGGGAGGGCATCGCATGGCCTATTGGAAATGGGGCGACGACACTGCCGCGCACGTGGTGGTCTGCGTGCACGGCCTGTCGCGCCAGGGCCGCGATTTCGATGTGCTGGCCCAGGCGCTTGTGGCGCGCGCGGACCATCCGCTGCGGGTGATCTGCCCCGATGTTGTCGGCCGCGGCCGCAGCGACTGGCTGAAGGACCCGATGGGCTACCAGGTGCCGCAGTATGTGGCGGACGTGCTGGCGCTGTTGGCACAGCTGCACGGGCAGGCTCCGATAGCAACGCTGGACTGGGTCGGCACCAGCATGGGGGGCCTGATCGGGCTGGGCGTGAGCGGCACGCCCAACTTGCCGTTGCCCGCGCCGGTGCGCCGCCTGGTGCTCAACGACGTCGGCCCCACCATCCAGTGGCAGGCGCTGCAGCGCTTCGGCACCTACCTGGGCAACACGGGCCGGTTCGAGTCGGTGCAGCATGCTGCCGACGCGATGTGGGCGATCTCCGTGAGCTTCGGCCCCCACACGCCCGAGCAATGGCTGGCCCTGTCGCAGGCCATGGTGAAGCCGCTGGAAGGCGGAGGCGTGACGCTGCACTACGATCCGGCCATCGCCGTGCCGTTTCGTACCGTGACCGAGGAATCCGCCGCGCAGGGCCAGGCGGCGCTCTGGCAGCTGTACGACCAGGTCCATGCGGAAACGCTGGTGACGCGCGGCGCGAATTCCGACCTGCTGTCTCGCGAGACCGCCCAAGCCATGGCGCAGCGCGGCCCGAAGGCGCGCTGCGTCGAGTTTGAAGGTGTCGGTCATGCGCCCACCCTCATTGCCGATGACCAGGTGGCGGCGGTGGCGGCCTTCCTGCTGCATCCCGAACCGCTCTCCCCATGAAAAGCCTCACCGCGGAGCAAGCCGATTCGGCCGTGCCCGAACTGATCGCGGCGACCGAACTCGACATGCCGCACCAGGCGAATGCGCTGGCGCGCGCCCGCACGTTCGCCGAGCCCTTCATCGCCGGGGAAACGCTGGACACGGGCGAAAATACGCTGGCCCATGCCGATGCGGTGGCTTCGATCCTCAAATCGATGGGCGGCTCCGAGGCGATGCAGGCCGCCAGCTACCTGGTCTATGCCTGTACACACCTGAACAAGCCGCAGGAAGTCATCGCCAAGGCCTTCGGCGACAACTACGCCGCCCTGGCGATGGAGACCACCAAGCTGGTGCGCGTGCAGCAGCAAACGCGCGAGGCCGAGGAAGCCGGGCAGCTGGTGGACGACCGCAAGGCGCAGACGGAGGCCGTGCGCAAGATGCTGCTGGCATTCTCGCGCGACCTTCGGGTGGTGATGCTGCGCCTGGCGTCTCGCCTGCAGACCCTGCGCTGGCATGCCGCCTGCAAGACCGCGGCGCCGCCGAGCGTGGCCCGTGAGGCGCTGAACGTGTTCGCGCCCCTGGCCAATCGCCTGGGTATCTGGCAGTTGAAATGGGAAATGGAAGACCTGGCCTTCCGCTTTCTCGAGCCGGACACCTACAAGCAGGTGGCGCGGCTGCTGGACGAAAAGCGCGCCGAACGCGAAGGCCATGTGGAACAGATGCGCGCGCGCCTGGAAGCCGAGCTCAAGGCGCAGGGCATCCAGGCCAGCGTGCACGGGCGGCCCAAGCACATCTACAGCATCGTCAAGAAGATGCGGGGCAAGTCGCTGGACTTCGACCAGGTGTTCGACATCCGCGCCCTGCGCGTGATCGTGCCCCAGGTGAACGACTGCTATGAGGCGCTGTCGTGGGTGCACCAGCAGTTCACGCCCATCGTGGAAGAGTTCGACGACTACATCGCCCGGCCCAAGGCCAACGGCTACCAGTCGCTGCACACCATCGTGCGCGATGCGGCCGGTCGGCCGATCGAGATCCAGATTCGCACGCAGGCCATGCACGACCATGCGGAGCATGGTGTGGCCGCGCACTGGGCCTACAAGGAGGCGGGCAGCAAGGGCTACGCGGGCGTGTCGGCCAGCGGCGAGTACGACGCCAAGATCGCCGTGCTGCGCCAGCTGCTGGCCTGGGAGCGCGACCTGGCCGGCTCCGGGCAGGGCCTGTTCGAGGACCGCATCTACGTGTTGACGCCGGACGCCGCCATCGTCGAATTGCCGCAGGGCGCGACACCGGTGGATTTCGCCTATACCTTGCACACGAACCTGGGGCATCGCTGCCGCGGCGCGCGCGTCGATGGCGCCATGGTGCCTTTGAACACGCCGCTGCAGAACGGGCAGACCGTGGAAATCATCGCGGCGAAAGAGGGCGGCCCTTCGCGCGACTGGCTCAACACGGACCTCGGTTTTCTGGCCAGCCACCGCGCCAAGGCCAAGGTGCGCGCCTGGTTCAACGAGCAGATCCGGCACGAGACCGTGGCGCGCGGGCGTGAATCGGTGGAGAAGCTGCTGCAGCGCGAAGGCCGCACGGCGTTCAAGCTGGAGGACCTGGCTTCGCAGCTGGGCTTCAAGTCGGCCGAGGACCTGTTCGCGGTGGTCGGCAAGGACGAATATTCGCTGCGCAACATCGAGACGCTGTTGCGCCCGCCCGAGATCCCGCTCGCGCCCGATGACTTCCTGCTCCTCAGGAAATCGCGCAACACCGAGAAGACGCCCAAGGGCGGCGTGCTCGTGGTGGGCATCGATTCGCTCATGACCCAGCTGGCCAAGTGCTGCAAGCCCGCGCCGCCGGACGCCATCGGCGGCTTTGTCACGCGCGGCAAGGGCGTGAGCATCCATCGCAGCGACTGCAGCAACTTTCGCGAGCTCGCTGCGCGCAGCGCCGAGCGCGTGATCGAGGTGGAGTGGGGCGTACCCAAGTCGGAGGGCGCCGCCGTCTATCCGGTGGACGTGGGCGTCGAGGCCGCCGATCGCCAGGGCCTGCTGCGTGACATCTCCGAAGTGTTCGCCAAGGAGAAGATGAATGTCATCGGCGTGCAGACGCAGTCGGTGAAGGGCACGGCGTGGATGACGTTCACCGTGGAAATCTCCGACTCGGGGCGCCTGAACAAGGTGCTGGGGCTGGTGGCGGAAGTGCAGGGCGTGCGCTGGGCGAAACGGCGGTAAGGCTCTCGATGTCATTGCGGACTCGATCCGCAACCCCTGCAAAGCCCGCGAACATCAGGCCCGGCGAGAGGCCACTTGCGCACCAGCGTAGGAATGGCGTTTCCAGCCTGCTACAATCTCGTTCTCGAATACGAATTCAGGCGCGTAGCTCAGCTGGTTAGAGCACCACCTTGACATGGTGGGGGTCGTTGGTTCGAGTCCAATCGCGCCTACCAAATCCACAGCCTCTTGAATCCTGCCATGGCGGGGATCAAGAGGCTTTTTGGTTTCCGGGCTCCGCCGGATCAGGGGCGCTTCCCGCGTCGGTGCCGGGTGTGTCAAGCCGGACATTCGAACGAATCCCGCGCGCCGCGTCTGTGTCGATCGACCTTCGCCAATCCATAGGGTTAACCTTGGGCAAGCGGTCCGTAAGCAATCCCTAGAATGTGTTGCAGCGCAATAACGCGAGCGCGAGGCCGTCAAGGCTCGCCCAGGAGTCAGCCAGTGCAAGCAAAGAAAGCCAACGGCGCCAAGCCGGCCCAACGGGTGATCAAGAAATACCCGAACCGCCGGCTCTACGACACCGATACGTCCACCTACATCACGCTCGCCGAAGTCAAGCAGCTGGTGATGGACCGCGAGCTGTTCGTGGTGCGCGACGCCAAATCCAACGAGGACCTGACGCGCAGCATCCTGCTGCAGATCATCCTGGAAGAGGAGGCGGGCGGCACGCCGATGTTCAGCGAAGCGGCGCTGGCCAACCTGATTCGTTTCTACGGGCACGCCGCGCAGGGCTTCATGGGCACCTACCTCGAGAAGAACGTGCAGACGTTCACCGACATCCAGGCCAAGCTCGCCGAGCAGTCCAAGACGCTCACCCCCGAGATGTGGGCGCAGTTCATGAGCATGCAGAACCCGATGATGCAGGGGATGATGGGCAACTACGTCGAGCAGTCCAAGACCATGTTCGACAAGATGCAGGAACAGATGGCCAAGCAGGCCGAGCAGATGCTGGGGGCCTTCGGGATCAAGAGATAGTTCACTGAAGAAAACACTGCGCGTTTTCTTCAGTGGCCTGATCGGATGAGAAAAGCCGGGAAACCCGGCTTTTCTCATAGGGGCTGGCGCTGCATGATATTTCGCGCCATCCGGGGCCACTGCGTGGATGTTCATGGTCTGGGACAATACGGGCATGAGCAACGTTGCCTCCCCCGATAAGATCCCCAAGGTCGGATTCGTCAGCCTGGGTTGCCCCAAGGCCCTGACGGACTCCGAACTCATCCTCACCCAGCTGAGTGCCGAGGGTTACCAGACCTCCAAGACCTTCGAGGGCGCGGACCTCGTCATCGTGAATACCTGCGGGTTCATCGACGACGCCGTGCGCGAGAGCCTGGACACCATCGGCGAGGCGCTCGCGGAGAACGGCAAGGTCATCGTCACCGGCTGCCTGGGCGCCAAGGCGGGCGAGGGCGGCGGCAACCTGGTCAAGCAGATGCACCCCTCGGTGCTGGCCGTGACCGGCCCGCATGCGACGCAGGAAGTGATGGACGCGGTCCACCTGAACCTGCCCAAGCCGCACGATCCCTTCATCGATCTGGTGCCCAACCCGCAGGCCGGCTCGTTCGGTGTGGCCGGGATCAAGCTGACGCCGCGGCACTATGCCTACCTGAAGATCAGCGAGGGCTGCAACCACCGCTGCACTTTCTGCATCATCCCGTCGATGCGCGGCGACCTGGTGAGCCGCCCGATCGGCGACGTTCTGAAGGAAGCTCGCGCCCTGTTCGAAGGCGGCGTGAAGGAGCTGCTGGTGATCAGCCAGGACACTTCGGCTTATGGCGTGGACGTGAAATACCGCACGGGCTTCTACGACGGCAAGCCCATCAAGACCCGCATGCTCGAACTGGTGCAGGCGCTGGGCGAGATGGCCGAGCCGTATGGCGCCTGGGTGCGCTTGCATTACGTGTACCCCTACCCGTCGGTGGATGAGGCGATCGCGCTGATGGCCACGGGCAAGGTGCTCCCTTACCTGGACGTGCCGTTCCAGCACAGCCACCCCGACGTGCTCAAGCGCATGAAGCGGCCCGCCAGCGGCGAGAAGAACCTGGAGCGCATCCAGCGCTGGCGCGAAGCTTGCCCCGAGATCGTGATCCGCAGCACCTTCATCGCCGGCTTCCCCGGCGAGACCGAGGAAGAATTCGAGCACCTGCTGCAGTTCATGCGCGAAGCGCGCATCGACCGCGCCGGCTGCTTTGCCTACAGCCCGGTGCAGGGCGCGGCGGCCAACGAGATTCCCGGCATGCTGCCTCAAGCGGTGCGCGAGGAGCGCCGTGCGCGCTTCATGGCGGTGGCTGAAGAAGTGTCGGCCACGAAGCTGAAGGAGCGCGTAGGCGCGACGATGCAGGTGCTGGTGGACTCCGCGCCGGCCTTGGGCCGCAAGGGCGGCGTAGGCCGCTCTTACGCGGATGCGCCGGAGATCGATGGCACGGTGAAGCTGCTGCCGCCGGAAAAGCTGAGCAAGCAGCTGAAGGTGGGGGAGTTCACTCGGGCCCGCATTGTCGGCACGCAAGGGCACGACCTGGTGGGCGTGCCCGTGTGAGCACGGCGACGAGAACGAAAGCCACAAAAGCGAAAGCCGCCCATGAGGCGGCTTCAACTTATGTTTTGAACCAAGACAAAGCCGGCAAAGCCGGCTTTATGATTGGTGCCCAGGAAGGGACTCGAACCCCCACGATGTTACTCGCTAGTACCTGAAACTAGTGCGTCTACCAATTCCGCCACCTGGGCATTTCAGGAAAGAAAAGGATTCTATATCAAAAATATCGGACACATCGC